>NZ_JBEPKL010000007.1:0-157331 GCF_040544655.1 Sphingomonas sp. 1185 | reverse complement strand
GCTCAGTTCGCCGTCATCTTCGGCGAGCGTTTCATCCGGGCCATGGCGGCGTAATGTTCATCCGCCCGCCCGCACACGAAATTCCTGACACTCCCCTGAACGAGACGCTGTTCTTCACCATCGGCCAGGCCCGCTCGATCCTGGCGCGCTGGGTCGACGACTACAATACCGAGCGGCCGCACTCGTCGCTCGGCTACGCCACTCCGGCAGCCTTCGCTGCCGGGCTCGAACAGCAACGGGCGGGGTTAACCCCGCCCGTTGCTTCACCAGCGCTCATGCGCGACAACACCGGTCGGTCTCTGGTTGCAGCTGGATGAAAGACCGGGGTCACGTCACTACTTGCACGCACTCGAGCCCCTTCCTCTCCCGCATGAAAGAACGTCTGCCTCTGACGATCGGCGCCCGGAAGCCGACCGTCCTCTTTCCTGCCACGCCGGGCGTTCGTCCAACCAGAGCGACAGCGTACGATGCGCTGATTCCAATATGCACGAATGGCAGATACGAGAAGCTGGTGAGGCGCACCCAATGACCGATTATGGGTCTCGCCTGACGCATCTTTAGCCCCAGCGCGCGGCGAAGCAGCTCGATGGTTGGTCTGGCGAGATCGACGCGCGCGGCGCGAAGGTCGTTCGGCTCCGAAAAGTCCGGTCGCCACTCGCCTCGTCTCGTCTCGCTCGTTAGCGTCCACGATCGTGGTGTAATTTCCCGGTGTAGATGACGGTGTGTGCCGGGGTGGGGCCGAGGCCCCATCCCGGCGTCGGCGTCACGGTGGCCACCGGGCGCATCGGATATGGTGGAGTTTCCAGACTTCAACCTGACCCGAGGAATTCCCGATGACCGATGACAGACTACCGCTTGCCGAGCTGATGGCGAAGACCGGCGACGGCGATTTCCTGCGCAGCGTTGCCGAGAGCGTGCTGCAGATCATCATGGAGGAGAATGCATATTCGTCCGCTGTTCGCAGCCGCCGCACTTCTCGCACTGACCGCCTGCGGCCAGGGACCGGGTGACGCTGCCCGTGCCGCGATGGAGGCAGCCGGGCGCGGTCAGACCGCCGAGGCGCTCGAACGCATTGATCCGGAGATCAAGGCGACCGCCGGAATTTTCATCACGCCGATGCTGCAAGGCAAGGCCGCGAATGCGCAGAAGCGGGGCGGCGTGACGTCTGTCGAGGTCGAGAAGGTCGACCAAACGGATGCGGATCACGCACTGGTGACCACCGTCACCCGCTTTGGCGACGGGTCGACGCAGACCGACACCGGCAAGGTACGAAAAGTCGACGGCAAGTGGTACATCACGATGTGAGGTTACACACGCCCGTTCCGAGCCGATAATCGCCACGTTCCATGCTCGGCCTATGCGAGAATGGCTGGCTGGCTGGGGGCAGTCCAGCGTGCTGGCTTCGGTGCGCTGGACAAGCGCCTAGCGAGGATCGCTCCCGATCTGCCGGATAATGCCGTTCAGCGCTGCGGTGCATCCCTGCGCGCGACCGATATCGTGATCGGTGCCGGCCGAGTTCCAGAACATATCGAGCGGCCAGCGCTCCGGGCAATGTGCGATCAGGCAGCGAAGCGCGAGCCGCACCTCGATTGTGTCGACCTTGCCCTTGCCCGACCGCGCGGCGGCCCCGCGCAGGATGTGGAGCGACAAGTCTATGATGATCCGCTGATGGCGCGACATGGCCGATCAATGAAAGTCGCGGGACTTGATCCGCACCACCTGTTCGGGGTCTTGGCCATTGGCGTGCGGTGGCCAGTAGCTGTCGCGCGGGCCCGGTCGCCAGCCGGCATCGCCCCGGTCGGGCGACCCGGCATGGCGCGCACCGTCTCCCCGGCCGGTCGCATGGGGGAAGTCCATCTGTCCGACTTGGGCGAGCAGTCGGCCATAGTCGATGATCCGGTCGCAGATGACGTGGATGACTAGCCCCTCGCGCTGCACCCGGCCCTTCATCCCGATCATTGCGGCCGACATGACGGTCCGGCGCTGCGCCTCGAACCGATCGGGCCAGAGGATGCCGTTGGCGATGCCGGTCTCGTCCTCGATGGTGATGAATAGCACGCCCTTGGCGCTGCCGGGCTTCTGGCGGACGAGGATGATCCCCGCCACCTCGACATGGCGGCCGTCCTTGATGTGGGCGAGGTCGGCGCAGCGGACGATGCCGCGGCGGGTGAGGTCCTGGCGCAGGAAGGCTAGGGGGTGGGCGCGCAGCGACAATTGCAGCGCGCGGTAATCCTCCACCACCTCGCGGCCCTCGGTCAGCGGGCGGAGCGACACGTCTGGCTCCAGCCCCTCCGGGCTGAACGAGGCTTCGCGCGCATCGGCGGCGGCGAACAGTGGGAGGGGGGTCTCACCCAGGCCCTTCACCTTCCATAACCCCTGACGGCGATCCTCGCCCAGCGCATGGAAGGCATCCGCTTCGGCCAGTCGCTCGATCGCTGCACGGGGCACGCCCGCACGCCGCCACACCTCTTCGACCGACTGGAAAGAGGCGTCTCCCCGCGCCGCGACGATCGCCGCACCATGCGCATTGGCAAGGCCGCGCACCTGGCATAGTCCGAGCCGCACGGCGAGATAGCGGCCACGGGTCGGTTCCAGCGTACAGTCCCAGCGGCTGGCGTTGACGCAGGCCGGCCGTACCTCGACGCCGTGCTCGCGCGCGTCGCGGACGACCTGGGCGGGCGCGTAGAAGCCCATCGGCTGGGCGTTGAGCAGCGCCGCGCAAAACACGTCGGGATGATGATGCTTCATCCAGCAACTGGCATAGGCGATCTTGGCGAAGCTGGCGGCGTGGCTCTCGGGGAAACCGTAGGAGCCGAAGCCCTCGATCTGCTTGAAGGTCCGTTCGGCGAAGTCGCGGGGGTAGCCGCGCGACACCATGCCCTCGACCAGCTTGTCGTAGAAGTGGCTGACCCCGCCGGTGAACTTGAACGTCGCCATGGCGCGGCGGAGCTGGTCGGCCTCGACCGCGGTGAAGCCTGCACCGACGATCGCGACCTTCATCGCCTGTTCCTGGAACAGCGGCACGCCCAATGTCTTCTCCAAGACCGCGCGCAATTCCGGACGGGGATAGTCGGGCTTCTCGCGCCCCTCGCGGCGGCGGAGGTACGGATGGACCATGTCGCCCTGGATCGGCCCCGGTCGCACGATCGCGACCTCGATGACGAGGTCGTAGAAACGCGCCGGCTTCATGCGCGGCAGCATGCTCATCTGCGCGCGGGACTCGATCTGGAAGGTGCCGAGCGTGTCGGCCTTCTGGATCATCGCATAGACGTTCGCATCGTCGTCCTGCAGGTCGGCCATGCCGACCGCCACGCCCTTGGCTTCCTCCAGCAGGTTGAAGGCGCGGTTCATGCAGCCGAGCATGCCCAAGCCCAGCACATCGACTTTCATGAACTTCAGCGCATCGATATCGTCCTTGTCCCATTCGATGACCTGCCGGTCGACCATCGCGGCGGGCTCGATGGGGACGAGATCGTCAAGCCGGTCATGGGTGAGGACGAAGCCGCCGGGATGTTGTGACAGGTGGCGCGGTACGCCGATCAGCTGGCGCGACAGCTCTAGCGCCAGGCGCAGCCGCCGGTCATCCATGTTGAGGCCGAGCTGGGTAACCTGTTTCTCGCCGACGCCCTCCTGGCTCCAGCCCCAGATGAGGCCGGCAAGCGCCTTGGTCAAATCCTCGGGCAGGCCCAGCGCCTTGCCGACCTCACGCACCGCTCCGCGGGCGCGGTAGCGGGTGACGACCGCGGTTAGTGCGGCATGGTTGCGCCCATAGGTGTCATAGATCCACTGGATGATCTCCTCGCGCCGTTCATGCTCGAAATCGACGTCGATGTCGGGCGGTTCGCGGCGTTCTCCGGAGACGAAGCGCTCGAACAGCAGCTCATGCTTGATCGGGTCGATGCTGGTGATGCCGAGCACAAAGCAGACGCAGCTGTTGGCGGCGGACCCGCGCCCCTGACAGAGGATACCGCGCCTGCGGCTCTCCGCGACGATGCTGTTCACCGTGAGGAAGTACGGAGCGTAGCCCAGCTCGCCGATCAGCCTGAGCTCGTGTGCGATCTGGTCGCGATAGGCTTGCGGCAGGCCCTCGGGGAACATCCGTGCCGCCGCCGTCTCGGTCAGCCGTTCGAGTGCGCCTTGCGCGGTCAGTCCTTCTACCACGCGCTCCTGCGGATATTGGTAGCTGAGTTCGCCGAGGTCGAAGGTGCAGGCGCGCGCGATCGCGGCGGTGGCCGCGATCGCATCTGGGAAGGCGGCGAAGCGACGCTCCATTTCCTCAGGCGACTTGAGGTGGCGATCGGCATGACGCTCACGGGCATAGCCGAGCGTGTCGACGGTGCATTTCTCGCGGATCGCGGTGACCACGTCCTGCAACAGACGCGCTTGCGGAGCATGGTACAGGATGTCGCCGATGGCGACGGTCGCGACCCCTGCAGCCGCCGCCTGCATCGATAGCTGGTGCAGGCGAAGCGCGTCGTCGGGCCGCCGCCGGAAGGCAAGGCCGAGATAGCCGCGCCCGCCGAATGTCTTGTGCAGATCGACAAGATGGCGGTCCGTCATCTTGTCGGCCTCGTGCGGGAGCAGGATCGCAATCAACCCCTCATTCCAGGCAACCACATCCGCCCAACCGAGCGTGCAGCCGCCCTTGCCCGCGCGCGACTTGCCCAGCGTCAGTAGCCGGGTGAGCCGCGACCAGGCGTTCTTGTCGGTTGGATAGAGCAGCAGCGCCCGCCCATCGTCGAGATCGACGCGCGCGCCTGCGATCATCCGCACGGCAGTGGCCTTCTGCGCCTCCCACCCGCGCACCAGTCCGGCGACACTGCCCCGGTCGACGATTCCGAGCGCGGTGTGGCCTTGCAGCGCGGCTGCGGCGAAGAGTTCGTCGGGGCTGGAGGCGCCGCGCAGGAACGAGAAATGGCTCGTCACCTGAAGCTCGACATAGGTCGTGGTGGGGGCAGCCATCAGCCGAATAGCCCGTGGAGGTACCAGCTGAGATCACCGGTTGCGGCATCGACCCCGTCGCCGCGGCGGAACAGCCAGAAGCGTGCGCCGGTGTCGTCCTCGACCCGAAAATAGTCGCGCACCGCCCAGACCTCGCCGTCGCGCCGCCACCATTCGCCGTGAATGCGCTCCGGACCATCTCCGGCCACCACCGCATGGACCTGCCCGCGCCAGGTGAAGCGGCGCGGCGGTGCGTCGGGGAGGAGGGCGAGCACGCCGGTCAGCGGCTCGGGCCGGCTGAGCAGCCGTACCGGCCGGCGCCAGGCCGGCCAGCCAGTCGGCGCGGCGAGCGGCGGCGCGCGGCGTACCGCGCGTTCGGGCACGTCGCTCTCGACTGGCGCGGCGGTGAACAGCGCCGCCTCGCCGACCCGGCCGGCGATCTGGTCGACAAGCGTCGCGACGTCGGGCACCGCCGCCTCGCCGGTCAGGTCACCCGCCACCGCGGTAGCACCCAGCGGATCGGTCCGCGTCGCGGCGAGGCGCATCGTCTCTATCCCGTCACCCGGATCGATCCGCTCGATGCGCAGGTGGAAGAGGCGGGCGAGATGCACGACATCGCGGGTCGCGCGCGCGGTGCCGATCGCGAGCCGCTGCTCGCTGCCGTCGATCCGGTCGAGCAGCAGCACCAATGTGCGCACACCGCGCCCGCGCGCCTGCAACAGCAGCATCATGTCGGCGAGCAGGTCGGCGATCACTTGCTCAATCGCCTCGGCGGTGCCGATCGGCTCGAGCAGCCGGCGCTTTGCGACCGGCGTCTCCTCGGGCACGACCGGCACGATCGGTTCGGGGACACGCCCCAGTGCCTCGTCGAGGCGGCGGACACTCGCCATGCCTAGCCGCCGGGCGAGCGGCCCGCGTGGCAGCGGCAGGAGATCGGCGATCCGGTCGAGCCCAAACCGGTTCGCCGCCGCTGTTGCCTCCGGGGGTAGGCGGAGTGCGGCAGGAGGTAAGGGAGCCAGCGCCTGT
Organism: Sphingomonas sp. 1185; assembly: GCF_040544655.1. Taxonomy (NCBI): domain Bacteria; kingdom Pseudomonadati; phylum Pseudomonadota; class Alphaproteobacteria; order Sphingomonadales; family Sphingomonadaceae; genus Sphingomonas; species Sphingomonas sp. 1185. Next base: position 151,364 of record NZ_JBEPKL010000007.1, on the reverse strand, counting down.
GCCTCTTGTCCGCCGGGAACCAGCAGGATGGCATCGCGACCGAAACGGGCGAGCGCATGAGCTGCGCCCGGCGTGGAGGCGACCGTGACTCGTGCGGTCAGGCCGAAGCGTCGGCAGAACCCGACCAGTCGTTGGCAGAAGCGGGTCTCGCCCCCGTGCAGATGCGCGACGCCGCTCAGGTCCAGCCACAGCCCGTCCGATCCGCTGACCGCGGCGGTCGGTGTCCAATGGCGCACGGCATGCAGCGCCAGATCCGCCAGCAACGCCATATCTGCCGCCCGGTCGGCGGGGCGGATGTCGAGATCCGGGATTAGCGCCCGCGCCTGCGTCACCGCCATGCCCGGGGTCAGTCCGAGCGTCATCGCCGCCGGGCAAGCGGCGGAGATCACCTGTCGCTGTCCGATCTGCTCAGCCAATACCATCGGCACGAGGTTCAACGCGGGTGCTGGCCCTGATACTGCCTTGTGCTGACCCGGTGCGCTGGGGTGTCTGAACGGATGGTCCGCCGCCTCAGACCGACGACCCAGCTCGCGCATCGGCGGTCGCTGGTGCAGCGGCAGTGCCGCTACCTGCTTCTCCACCGTTGCACGCGCAGCGCCTTGCGCCCAGCGCGCACCGGGACGCCAGCCGCCGCCCCGCGGCACCGAGCAGGCACCGGGGTCGTCGTCGATGGGAAGCATAGGCGCGGGCCTTGGTTCAGGCAGCGCGCGCGGCCGCTCCAGCCGTCGCATTCGCTCGATCGCGAGATGCGGCAGGTAGAGCGAGGCGACCCGTGTCATCGCATGCCTCCAAGTCCATCGTGAAGCCCGGGCCACCGCGCTGGCGTGCCAGCTCGACCATCCAGCGCGCGCGGCCGACCCCGGGGGCGAGGAGCGGCGCGGAAGGCGCGCAGGCGATCCGCCACCGTGTCATGGCCGCCGACAGCTCGGTCAGTGGGCAGGTGCCCTGTCGGCGCCAGCGACGCGAGAGCAGGGCAGGGGTATTTCCCGTCATTGCCGCCAGCTGCAGTCGCCGGGTCGCAACCATGTCGGCGCGCTTTACCTCGCCGACGACCGCTGCAAGCCCGCCATGACGCAAGCCATCCTCCATGACGGCCAGAACGTCCTTGTCTTCACGTACCTCGGCGAAGAACAGCGTTGCAGGGCTGAGCCCGGCCTGTTCGAGACCCGGCGCATAGAGGTCGAACCGGGTGAGCGCCCAGAGCACCCGGCGGCCGCTCAGCGCTGCTGCGCGCGCGGCAATCCCGACCGCGAACAGCGTGGCAGCTGCATCATCTGTAAGGGTCGGTGTCGCCGAAGACGTCTCGTGCAGACCGCCGAGCGCAAGGCCGCCGCCCGTCAATCGCTTGTCTATCGCCTCGATGCCGAAAGGCAGGACTGCACCCTCACCGCTGCGCACAGCGCCTATGGCATTCCGTAGGCGTGCCAGTGTTTCGAGGGGTGGGGCGGTGGAAGACATCATTGTTGCGACTCATATGTTCTTTATATGTTCCGTTGATTCCGCAAGCGGGTCAAGGCGTTGCGGAAGCGGATCGATAATCGGAACGGGACAGGGCCGTGGCAGATGAGGGCCGTAAAAGGGGCAGCCAAGAGGGCAGGGCAGGGGCCGATCACGATCATATCGGGCGGCGTCTGCGCACGTTGGAGGAGTGTGCCCTGCACAAGCGCACGCTGCGCCTCACCTGTCCAAAATGCGGTCACGTGCGCGTCTTCGATGCCGTTGCGCTCTGGTGGATGTTTCACCGGCGAGGTTGGGACGGCACGCTGGGGGTGGTTGGTCGACGGCTATGTTGCTCGGCATGCCAGGCGGAAGGACGCACCCAGCGTCCCCATATGGTGATCGGCCGGGACCAGCCCACTGGTGCCGCTCTGCCCTATCCGGACTCCGCGACGTGGAAGAAGCTTGTCTCGCGCTACCGGTCGTGATCGAACGAGCGAATGTGTAATCTTTACAATATCAAGGTCGATCCCCGGACCTATTTCGACGCGCTTGCTGCGGTCGACGATGCGAACAACACGCTGGAGGTCGAGAAGGATTACGCGGCGCCCGGCAAACCCGGCTATGTCGTTCGCGTCGAGGAGGGCCGACGGGTGCTCAGCACGATGCGCTGGGGCTTCCCGACCCGCAAACCGCGCAAGCGGCCAGCGCGCGAGGGGGAACTGCCCTTCCTCTACGACTGGTGGACCAACGCCCGGAACATGCAGAGCAACATGTGGAAGCCTTGGCTGATGAAGGCCGAGCATCGCTGTCTCGTGCCCTTTACCCGCTTCTCTGAACCCAAGGCAGCATCCGATCGGAAGGCGCCAGGCGACACCAACTGGTGGTTCACCGTCGAGGATCAGGCGGTGCCCTGCTTCGCCGGGCTATGGAAGGTCGATCAGGATCATGACCGGGTCTATGCCTTCTGCACGACCGAGCCCAATCCGCTGGTCGCGCCCAAGCACCCCAAGGCGATGCCGGTCATCCTGCTGGCCGAAGATCAGGAACGCTGGCTGACCGCCCCGGTGGAGGAAGCGCTCAGCTTGCTGACCGCCTATCCCTCGCAGCTGATGAGCGTTGCCTGACCATGGCCCGCAACCGCTATTATGACGGTCCGCCGAGCGATCACTTCGACGGTACGCGCTTCTTCAATCCGGGCCAGCCCAGCACCGATCGAGGCTTGCGCGCCATCCTGCGCTGGAAGCTTGCGGGGGCTGCTGCCAAATGGCCGAAGTCGGTGCTGGTGACGCCCGCCAAGCCTGAGGCGCGCGTCGATGGCCTGTGCGTGACGATGGTGGGTCATGCTTCGCTGCTGATCCAGGCGGCAGGGGTGAACATCCTCACCGATCCGGTCTGGTCGGAGCGTGCCAGTCCATTCCGCCGCGTCGGGCCGAAGCGGGTGACCGCACCGGGGATCGCGTTCGACGACCTCCCCCCGATCGATGTCGTGCTGCTGAGCCACGCGCATTACGATCATCTCGATGTCGACACGCTGCGGCGCCTCCACGCCGCACACGACCCGCTGATGGCGATGCCGCTCGGCAACGATGCGATCGTCCGGGCGGCGGTACCGGCCGCGCGATGCCAGATCGGCGACTGGTGGAGCCGGCTTGACCTCGGCAACGGCACCGCGACGACACTAACACCGGCCAACCACTGGTCGAACCGCTGGCCGAGCGACACGCGCATGACGCTGTGGAGCGGGCATTATCTGGACACGCCTTCCGGGACGATCTGGTTCGTCGGCGACACCGGCTATGGCGATGGACGCATCTTCGGCGAGGTGCGCGGGAGGTTGGGTGCGCCCGATGTCGCGCTCATCCCGATCGGAGCCTATGCGCCGCGATGGTTCATGGCCGCACAGCATGTCGATCCAGCCGAGGCCGTGCGGATCTTCACAGACGTGGGGGCAGGACGTGCGCTGGGCATTCATTGGGGGACCTTCCAGCTGACCGACGAGGCCCGTGAAGCGCCGGTCGCGGAACTGGCGACAGCGCTGGACGCGGCGCGCATCGCCCCGGACCGCTTCGTCGCGGCGGAAGCGGGCGGCGTGTACCGCTTCAGCTAGAGCATCTCCAAGGGCACGCGTCCCCTGGCGCGCGGCTATAGCTCATCGGGGTGAGTGAGGGCATCCGCATCTAGCGTCAGGTCGGCCGCCGCCCGGTTATCCCGCACTGCGCGCTGCTCGCTGCCTTGGGGATGACGATGACATCGCCCTGCGCCGACAGCCAGGCCAGCGCCACTTGGGGCGGCGAAGCACCGAGTTCGTCGGCGACGCCACGCTGTTGTGCTGATTACTGCAATTGCAATCCCCGACTGGGTGTCTGCACCTGTGCCGCCAGCATTCGCGCGTGATCGCCTGCTTGCTGCTGCAATCGCATTGCGGCCGGCATTCCCTCAGCGACCCATTGATTAAGCAGGTTGCGCGCCTTCGGATCGGCGAACGCCTTCGCGGCCAACGGCCTCAGCTTTGCCATTGCCTTTGGATCACGCCGCCATTCATCCAGCCATGCATCGACCGCCGAATGTCCACCGCGCATCTCGTCAAGGGTCGGGGAGGCGGGTGAGTGGGGTTGGGACAGCTTTGTCAATGCCGGCAACGACACCGCACTAGGCGATACCGGCGCCGTTTCGCTTGTGGGCGCAGGTAACGGGAGCGCGGGCGAGGTGAATCTTGCAGCATCCTGCGCGATCCCTTGTCGGATGCGCGCTGCGAGTTTGCCGGTGAGTTTTATCTTCTCTTCGTCCGCGACCTCGACCGCCATGCGCAGGAATGCTTCACTTCCTGCGATCAGCTCGACCGTTCCCCATTTTCGTTGCGCTAGCTTGAGCGCCGCGACCACATCGGCACGCCGGAGCGTGTGGATCGCTACAGTTGGCCCATGGTCAGTGAACGCTGGTCCCGGCTGATTGATGCGGCGGTAGATGCAGGCCCCATCGTCACGGTGCCACTCATAGCCGGCGACCGGAACGCCCGTAGCGGCATGGTCCCCGGAGGACGCGACTACCATCGGCACCGTAAGGTCGAGTGCCTTCGGGACAGAAGGAGCGCTCGCGCCGGCGCACCAGGCGTCGTAAGACGGAAAGCGCGCGGCGGCATCGAGTGCGGCCACGGCCGGCGCGGTCGCCGCCATCAGATCCCGTTCGATCCCTGCGAAGTGCATGCCAAATAGCTTGCGCGTGGCGTTCAGCTGGTCCCGGCGCCCGCGCCAATCGCTGGCGTTGATCTGGGCAGCGATGGCCCGCCGCCACGCGATGATCGTCGCACGTGCCTGCGTACGTTGCGCGCCGAGCTGTTCGCGTGCGGCGGTCACTGCGCCTGCGTGCGCATCGCGCGCTGCCTCATAGCCGGGACGACGTTCCTGCCCCGGCATGTAGCGAGGTTTATGCATGACGATCTGATCGGGACTGCCCGCGCTGAATGGGCCAAGCCGATCAGCCTGCACAAGCTGCGTCAGCGCCGCGCCGCGGGCGGCGATGCTCGCCGAGATCGCGCGCTCGCCCATCGTGATCCGCGCGCCGTTGGTACCGGAGCGTGCGTAGCCGAGCCCTTCCTTGCCGAGCTTCTCGTGAAGCTCGTCCCATGAGCGGGCACGCGCGATGATCGGGGCAGCAATCGTCATCGCGATGCGCTCGAAGGACATGCGCCCGGTGCGCGCCTCATAGCCGCGCGCGCCGCGCGATACCCTTTTGTCGACAGCCTTATCCAAGGTGCGGCGGTCGGGCGGGTGCACCCCGGTGGCGCTGCCATCCACATGGCGGACCAGCCGACCGCTATCGATGTGGCGCACGCCGTCGACATCGACCCGGTACTGCGCGCCCTTTTCGGCCTCCCAGCCCTGCTGGTGTTCTATCAAGGCTGCCGCCTGACCGGCGGCGTTGAGCTGCCAGCCGTCGCCTGCCGCGACGACCGTGCCGGTCTCCGGATGCACGCGGTTGGCCGCGACATGCACATGATAGTGTCGGGTATTGCTATGGGCGGCGTAGATCGCCTGATGCTCTTCCAAGTTCAGGACACGCATGAGCAGCGTGACCGCTTCGTCGACCTGTTCCGGCGTCGGGTGTTCGTTCTCACCCCAGCTGATGACGTAGTGCTCGATAGGGTCAGTGCCGCCGGCACGCGTGATCTGTGCCAGCATCTCGATCTGCGCGCGTTCGAATTGCGGGGTGACGTTGCGGTAGCCGATGAGGTCGACCTTCTCGCCACCATGCGCCTGGTCGGTGACATAGCCGAGCAGCGCATGGTCGGCGTGGTCGGCAAGGCCGAGAACCTCCAGCGTGGCTGGGTCGGCATCGCGCAGATAGTCAGAGAGCGCGATGAAATGCGCGCGCACCTGTGCCACGGTGGTATGCTCCACCTGCTTCTTGAGGGCGCGCGCTGTGGCGCGGCGCTGCTGGCGATTGCGGTGGCTGATTGCGACGACAATCATCGCAGCTCCGTCCTTGCTAGCAGATGGAGCGCTTCGATCAGCGCCTCAAGGTGGCGAACGAGCGCATGGTCCACCACCTTGCCGTTCTTCACCGCGGTACGGCATGCCGCCAGCGTGGCGAGGCTTTGTGCCATGAGCGGCTCGTAGGGGCGCAGCACGACCCCCTGGCGTAGCACCGCCGCGCGGATGAAGGCCGCACGGCTTAGCCCCGAGGCTGCGACTGCCAGTTCGAACTGCGCGAGCTGCGCTGCGTCGAGCTTGGTCGAAATCGCTTGCGATCCGCGGTCCGGCGTTGGTTCATCGACGCCCATCGCAGCCTCCGGCTGCCGAGGGTGTGACAAGCGGAGCGCGGAACACCCGCATGGCCCGGTTTACCGGGCCCATCCTGCCCTCTCTACCCCCCACTTCCGTGCTGCCCCTCTGGTCACCCGGGTTGTGCTGACGCTGCAGGACACGAACGTGTGGCCGGGACACGAGCAATGCCAATGACGATGTCGGCAACTGGTCATCTACCGGACACCGGGTTGGATACAATGCCCCGCGGCTATGGAGCGTCATCGTTCGAGCAGCCTGTCGACGTACTTGCGCGCGATGAGATAGCGCCGTGTTGCGGCCCCGAGGGTGGCGTTATCATCGTTGTCGTCGAGCCGGTCATGGAGATCGAGGACAGTCGCCCAGCCATCAATGACCTCGTCGGTTAGTCGGGATGCTATAACCTTGGCGGGCAGCGCACGGCGTGGTGCCAGCAGTGCAACTTGCTTCAGGAGGGGCAATCCAGCCTCGAGACCAAGCCATTTGGCAAAGTCGCCGGACATCGCGAGGTGCAGCAAATGTGCTGCCCACATCCCACGCAGTCGCTGATAACCGGGAACGTCGTTGCGAATGAAATCGGCAGGCAACTGATTGCAAGCGAACGACATGTTCAGCACCGTCGGCGCCAGATGGGGAACTTCGTGACGAGGCAGCATGGCGAGCGTTGGTGGCAGGTCATTAAAGTCAGCCGTGCCGTCCACGTTCTGCCGAACGATGTGGATGTTGAGCAGGTCACCGAGTTGGTCGGCCGCTCTTGCCATGTCATCGACGATGTTGGCCTTGTTGGGAATCTGTGACACCAGCATTGCCGCATTGCCAGCACGACTTCCGAGGCGAGCCACCAGCTTCATGAGCGGTATGAACGTCCGCTCGCTCGTCAACTCGTTGGCACCGACATCGAACAGGATGAGGTCGCACTCCACCAACTGATCGAGGAGCGCCGACACCGGCGTCCCGTCGACAAGTGGGATGACCGGCACGTCAGGACGCTGGATGCGGTGCGAAATCGCGCTCGTGCCAGTAGCGTCGGCGTCGATGATGCCGACGCGCAAGCCGGCGAGCAGTGCCAACGAGGTGGTCGCGAGCAGCACGCTCGTCTTGGCGCTGCCACCGGCCTTGCTACCGCTGGCCAGAAGCATCGGCCGGTCGGCGTGCTGGCGCAGCCTCGTGGGAGCGTTGCTCATGCCTCGTGCCTTACTGGTGGGGTGGCGCGCAGGCCCTGCATGCGTGCGAACAGGTCGGCCTCCGTCACGTTGTCGTTATCATCGCTGCGGGATGGCGAGGGCGCGGTAGTCTCAATGTTTCCAAGAAGATGGGGGGAGGTGACGGACGGCACGGGCGCGGGCACTTTGCGGCGTGGTGCGCGGGTAGGCGAGGGGGTGGACCTCGTGTTGTCGCCCAGATGGGGCTGTGCTAGTCGCTTGATGGTGCGGGTGAAGGTCGCGCCGCACGCCGCCTCGTCCTCTTCCGCAATGAGCGCGAGCAACTCGCTGGGCCTGAGATGGGGTAGCTCGCGGCGCGCATTGACGTACTCGCCGAGCCAGTATTCAGCGCGTTTTCCCTTACTCATCGGTGCAACCGTGACGGGAAAGCGTTCGGCGGCGAGCTGCGCGAGGCGGCCGTTATGCGCGAGCGGCGGCAGTGAGGTTGCGGTAGCGGAGCGATCACGGCTCATGCGTGGCCTCCCGGGACCAGATCACGGCGAGTCGTGATTGACATGGGGCAGGACAGCGCACCGCGCATGTGCACGACGAGGTCACCCGCCTCGACGGCTGAAAGCAACGCTCTCAGCCCAGGGCAGTCGCGCCGATAGCCTGAAATCTCTGGATCGAGCCAGGTCGCTACGACCCTGCCACCAAGGAAATTGACGAGCGGCGCACACGCCGCAACCTGATCGTCGGGCGATGTGGCCGCTTGTAGGGCGGTCGAATGTCTGCCGTACAATGCGACGCGACGTTGGCCGGAAATTGTCATGAGGATGAAGCCTTTTCTGTTGGGGGCCGCGCGGAGGACGCGGTGTGGCGGCGTTCCGCCGCCAGCTGCCGGGCGAGCAGCTGCACGAGTTCGGCCAACGCCTTCTCGCTTTCTGCATTTTTCACCCACGAGATCCGCGCAATGGCCATGGGGTGGTGATAGGAAGACAAAATCCAGGCGTGCATCAACGATACATAATCGTCAGGGTCAGGACTCGTTGATCACAGCCAGCAGATGACGGTGGCAGCGAGGGCAATGGCGGAGAAGAAGACGGTTGGGCAGCGGTCATAGTGTGTGGCGACGCGGCACCAGTCCTTGAGGCGACCGACCGTGATCTTGATGCGCCTGCGCGCCGGTAGCGGCGCTTGTCGTACCGGACTGGCTCGTTGCGGGACTTGCGGCCTGGAATGCAGGCCTGGATGCCCTTGGCATAGAGTGCGCCCCTGAACCAGTCGGCGTCGTAGCCGCGGTCGCCGAGCAGCCACTGCGCGCTTGGCATGTCATCGAGCAGGGCTGCCGCGCCGGTATAGTCGCTGACCTGGCCAGCGGTCATGAAGAAGCTCAAGCGGCGCCCGTTCACATCGGCGATGGCGTGGAGCTTGGTGTTCATGCCGCCTTTGGTGCGGCCGATCAGTCGGCCGAGATCCCCTTTTCAACCCACAGGCTCAATGCCGTGCGGTGCGCCTTCAGGTAGGTTGCGTCGATCATGACCGTTTTCGGCCCAGCGCCAGCTGCCGCTAAACCTTCCATCATTCGCGTAAACACACCGGCCTTGCCCCAGCGTTTCCATCGATTGTACAGCGTCTTGTAAGGGCCATACTGGCTGGGAGCAGAACGCTTGGCTGAACAGGGACTGCATCCGCGCCTTCACCTTACGCAGCGGTGATGCCCAAAACTCCAGCGTTGTCTCGATCGATGCTCCCGTCACCACGACCTCCTCGCCATGGTGACACATTGAGTCAGAACACGATCAAGAACGCATCTGTAATGCTAAACTCGCGGACGATCGTGGGCTGCGCTCATTTTTGCAACGATCTGTGATAATCATTGCGTTTTGTTTTTCCCGTGGTCTTCCTTAATTGAACGGCCGGGATAGCGACGCAGATCGGCTCCCATAGCCGCGCACCGCTGAAAATCCGACGCAGGGTAATGAACGCTCTTTCCGCGTCTGATCAATGCAATCCATTGCCGTCAAAGGGGGCTTCGTCATGCGTGTTCTTCATCGTTCCGGCCTGTTTGCTATGGCGTTGTGTTCCGCTACGGCGATCCACGCGCAGGAGACGACATCCGCGATCCGGGGAATAGTGACGGATGGCGGCATGGCCATCGCCGATGCTGATATCACCATCGTCCACGTGCCGTCGGGCACCACTGCGACTAGCCGGACGGACGCTTCGGGTACTTTCGCCGCGACTGGCCTGCGCCCGGGTGGCCCGTTCACCGTCCGTGTGGAGGTAGCGGGACATGCTCCGATCGAAATTACCGGGATCAGCCTGACCGCCGGTCAGCCACTGCGTCTGCCTATCGAGTTGAGCCAGCCTGGCGACGGGGCCGACATCGTCGTTACAGGCAGCAAACGTGGCGAGGCGACACAATTGTCAACTGGCCCGATTTCAGTCTTTGATCGCACCGCGATCGCTGGCGTTGCGTCGGTCAAACGCGACATTCGCGACATTGCCAAGCGCGATCCCTTTGCGACGATCGACCCAACCAACAACGGCATCAGCATCGCCGGAGCGAATGCACGCACCAACAAATTTTCGGTCGACGGCCAGCGCTTCAGTGACACGCTGGGCCTCAACACCGGCGGCCTGCCGACCGCACGCGGTCCCGTACCGCTCGATGCGATCGAGCAATTATCGGTCAAGGTAGCGCCATACGACGTTGCCGAGGGCGATTTTCAGGGTGGCGCCATCAACGTCGTTCTGCGCTCGGGAGGCAACAAGTTCCACGGTGACGGCTTCTTCACCTACACCAACGACGGCCTTACCGGGAACAGCACGCGAGCAATCCCGCTCGCCCTCGATTTTAGTAGCCGGAGCTACGGCGGGTTTCTGTCTGGACCAGTTTTCGAGGACAAATTGTTCTTCGCATTAGCCTATGAACGGTTAAGCGAGACCACCCCGGCGACTTTCGGGCTGGCGGGCGCGCCAAACGTCGTGCCCAGCCTTGCGCAATCGCAGATCGACACGGTCAGTTCGATCCTGTCATCCAACTATAAATACGACGCAATGGGGGTGCTTGGATCGGTCCGCGAGACGGACGAGAAATATACGGCTAAAATCGATTGGAATATCGTCGATGGGCAGCGTCTGGCGCTTACGTATATTCATAATTCGAACACAAATGTGAGCGCGGGGGGCGGTTCGGTATCCGTCAGCCAGCCCTCGCTGGCACTGGCAAGCAACGCAACGAAAGTCCCGCAAGAGTCAGATGCGGCAATTGCACAGCTTAATTCAGATTGGTCCGACAATTTCCACTCCGAAATCCGCGTCAATTACCGAAGCTATGATGCGCCGAGGTTGCCAGCCGGCGAAGCAGGATTTGCGCAACTAACGACCTGCCTTGATCCGTCATCGGTTGGAAATCCGATAAACTGCGTATCCGGGACGACTGGCGTTGCCGATAACGCCAGCTTGGTAGTAGGCACTGCCCGTTTCAACCAGACCAACATAGTCCGTACTAAGAATTATGGGGCGGATGTTACACTGCGGGGCGAATTTGCCGCGCATTCGGTAAAGTTAAACTTTGCCTATAACCGAAACGACATCGTAAACCAGTTTATTGCCAACTCGCTGGGGACATATTACTTCGACTCTATCGCGGATTTGCGCAGCGGCCGGGCAAGCTCGCTGGTGTTGGCGGGGGCCGTGTCGGGCAACAACGCCGATGCGTACGGCAACTTTTCCTACAATCAAATCACCTATGGTCTGCAGGACAGCTGGGACGTTAGCAACCGGCTGAACGTCACTTATGGCGTCCGAGCCGACCTGTACGATATGTCGGACCGACCGGCGGACAGTAACTTCTTCCAAGCGCGGTACGGCTTCACCAATACCAGCACCTTCAAGGGCAAGTTTGTGCCGCAACCTCGCATCGGGGCGACATGGCGAGCGAGTGACCGGCTAACGCTACGCGCTGGCGGTGGGCTCTTTCAGGGCGGCACACCCGACGTGCTGATCGGGCGCAGTTTTACCGATACCGGGGTCGTCAGCAATTCTATAACCATCCAACGGCTTGCGAACGGCAGTTGTAACGTCGCTGCGGCACTGTGTTCAGCGGCATTGGACGGCGTCAACGGACGTACGTTCACTCCCGCCGTGCTCGACTATCTACGGACGAACACCGCCAGCCTGGCCAATGCGGGCACCGCATCGATGGCCGCGAACTATCGGCCTGCCTCGACGTGGAAAACCAGCCTCTCGGGTGATTATATTGCCAACCTCGGCTTCCTCGGCGATGGCTGGCGCATCGGCGGCGACATATACTATGGCTTCGTAAAGGACGCGCCGATCTACACCGACTTACGTTCGGTAGTAATCGGCACGACCCCAGACGGTCGCCCACGCTATTCGACCGCGACGGTTAACAGTGATTTCCGGCTGACAAACACTGACCGGGGCCATTCGCTGGTGGCCGTCGCCCGCATCGACAAACGCTTCGGGAAGAGCTTGGGACTAGGTGCCAGCTACACCTTCCAGGATATCACCGAACTTGCGCCGCTCAATGGCTCGCTGGCGTCGGAACTCTACAGCGCAAGTGCTGCGGTCGATTCGAACGGATCCGCCTACGGCACAAGCCAATATGAAATCCGCGGCAGCCTAAAGTTCAATCTCGACTTCAATCATGCGTTCTTCGGTGACAATAATACCCGGTTCAGTTTGTATGGTGAACGACGCTCAGGCAATCCCTATAGTCTGACGATGCGCGATCCGGCATCCGTCAACAGCCGTTCGGTGGTGTTTGGAACGACGAACACCGCAACGCGAGCGCTGCTGTACGTGCCGGATCTGTCCAGCGCGACTGCGGATCCGCTGGTCGTGTACGACAATTCGGCGACCTATGACTCGCTGCATGCATATGCCGTTGCCAACGGGCTGACCAAGGGGGTCATCGCCAAGAACAGCATGCGTGCACCGACGTGGTTCAAGGTCGATCTGCACGTGGATCAGGAAATGCCTATCCCATTCGTGCCAGCGAAGTTCAAACTGTTCGCGGACCTTGAAAACGTGCTCAACCTGATCGATCACAACTGGGGATCGTACCGCACGGTGGCGACAAATTCGCCAATCGTCAGTGTTGCCTGTGTCGCCAGCGGCGCCAACGCCTGTGCGCAGTATCGCTATTCCGCGTTCACGGCACCGGTGGAAACCAACCAGGCGCGCTTTTCGGTCTGGGGCCTGCGGGTCGGCGCGCGGATAGACTTTTAAATCGGGAGATGACGATGCAATCGATCCTTGCCGCCGTACTGCTCGTGCTCACCGCCTCCCCCGTCGCCGCCGCTCAAGAACCTACGGTGCCACCGCTTCCCGTCACGAAGCGCATCCCGGTCAAGGTGATCGTGATCGCCAATTTCGAACCGGGGGAGGACACCGGCGACATCCCGGGGGAATTCCAGCTGTGGGCCGAACGGGAGAAGCTCGACGACGTCATCGCGTTGCCCGGTGGCGTCCACCCGCTGCGCCGCAATGCGCGCGGGCTGTACGGGATGGTCTGGGGCGGCACCGGAACCTTGTTCGGCGATGCCGGGCAGCAGTTGATCGGACTGCTGATGGATCCGCGGTTCGATTTTTCGAAGACCTACTGGCTGTTCACCGGGATATCGGGCGTTGATCCGCAGCTTGCCTCGGTCGGCAGCGCGGCGTGGGCACGCTGGGTCGTGCAGGGCGACACGCTGCGCGAATTCGACGACCGTGAGGTTCCGAAGTCCTGGCCCTACGGACTGTTCGCGATAGGGGCGACGGCGCCCAATGCCTTGCCGGACAACGGCAATAGCTTCGGTGGCAGTGACGACACGGCCGGGCTGGGCATGGCGATCGAACTGAATCAAGGCCTTGCCCGCTGGGCCTTTGAACGAACACGCTCGATCACGATTCCGGATACCCCGGCCCTCCAGAAAGCGCGCGCAGCTTGGAAGGGCTTTCCCAATGCGCAGAGGCCTCCGTTCGTGCTGATGGGTGAGACACTCGGGTCGCGGCGCTACTGGCACGGATCCGGCCGGACGCAATGGGCACGCGACTGGGTCAAGTTGTGGACGCATGGCAAAGGCGTGTTCGCCATGACCAACATGGAAAGCCAGACATTGGCGGGCGCGATCGAACTCGGCGCAAAGCTGAAGCTGGTCGATCCCGCGCGCGTGATGGTGCTTCGCACGGGTAGCAATCCCTCGATGCCCCCACCCGGCAAGTCCGCCGTCGCCAGCGTCAGCGACGAAGGGCTGGGTCAAATCGCAGCGTATGAAGCCAACTATCGCGTAGGCGCGCCTGTCGTGAACGAACTGCTAGACCATTGGGACCGATACGTCGACACGATTCCAACTGCTTCGGCCTTGTCAAAACGGCAAAAATGAGGGGTTTGCATTAACCGCATCACTCAACGTCGCCAGCGGTCTGGTCATCACTACGCTGATTAGCCTGTCGGTCGGGTACCAGACAGCAGCGAAGGAAATAGGTGGACGACCAACCTGCCACCGGGATATCTCGCTGCGGACGTGATCGATGCGGCGAGGGTCATACAGAGGTGGTCCCGGTTTTCTGAACAGAAGGCTAACTTCATGATTAGCGCCTATGTTCGCAACATCATGGACGAACGCATTCAACCCTGTCCGAGGCGGCGGAGGCAATGGTTGTGGCGTTCCGGCGGCACACGCTGCTGCCGCTGGCCTGCCCCCGCGGAGGCGGGGGACTGCCTCTACGCCCTGCAACCGTCGCTCCCGCACCTGACGCGCTCAGCGCTGCACCGATGCTCCAGCGGCATGGGATCTCCCGCCTGCCGGACATCGAAGGCGACAAACCGAAGCGGCAGCGCTTCAAGTGCTACCCGACCGGCTTCTTCCACATAGACATTGCAGAGGTGCAGACCGCCGAAGGCAAGCTGTACCTGTTCGTCGGCATCGATCGCACCAGCAAATTCGCGGTCACGCAGCGGGTCGATAAGGCTGACAGGCGCACGGCGTGGGAGTTCCTCGAGTACCTGCTGAAAGCCGTGCCGTACCGCATCCACACCATTCTGACGGACAACGGCAGCCAGTTCGCCGAGCAGCCCCGCAACCGGAACACCGCCTGGTCGCGCCAGATGCGCTTCGACATGATCTGCGAGGCAAACGACATCGAGCACCGTCTGACGAAGCCGAACCATCCCTGGGCCAACGGACAGGTCGAACGGATGAACCGCACCATCAAGGAGGCGACCGTCAAACGCTTCCACTACGAGAGCCACGACCAGTTGCGAACACACCTCGCCGACTTCATGGCCGCCTACAACTTCGCCCGCCGGCTCAAGACGCTCAGCGGGCTCACGCCCTACGAATACATCGCCAAGATCTGGACGTCAGAGCCAGACCGGTTCATCGTCAACCCGATCCACCAGATGCCGGGACTGAACACCTAGATGCATGAATGGGAAGGTATGTACCCTGGCAATGATCCGATGCGGCACTCAAAATTGAAAACCGGGTTCTGCAGCGGTCAAATCCTGCCCCCGCAACCATCACCACACGCCGCCCTAACGGGCGGCGTTCGCGTTTATGGCATACGCCACCAGCGACGCCGCGCTGGCCACCACCTCCGCCTCTGGGGCATCCGATGCATCCGGGTAGATCGGCACGGCGAGGGCGGGAAATACCAGCCGCAACAGCGTTGCGTGAGCCGATCGCTTGGTTTGCGGCAGATCGCGCCGGTTGGTAATGACGACTGCTATGGTTGCACCCTTTTCCTCCCGTCGCTCGGTGTCTCAGTCCATCTTGACGATGGCGGTGCTTGTGACGGCCAACATGGTCGGTATCCCCGCACATGCCCGCGAGCCGTCGACGCGGGAGGTTGCCGGATGGACCGTCGCGGTCGGGAAGGATGGCGAGGGGTGTTTCATCACGCGCAGCTATGACCGCACCGGTGGGACGACCCTGTTGCTGGGGCTCGACCCGGACGGGGCGAACCGGTTGTCGGTGTTGAACGCGCATTGGTCTATCAAGCCCAAGGCGGAGTTGAAGCTCGATTTCCGTCTGTCGGGCGGCAGCTATCCCAAGCATTTCGCGGTCGGGATCGCGTCGGACGGCAAGCAGGGGTTCGTCACCAGCTTCGAGCCGCAATTCCCGACCTATTTCGCGACGTCCCGGCTGCTGGAGATCACGCGCGGCGAGGTGCCGGTCGAGCGGCTGGACCTGGCCGGCAGCGGCGCCGCCATCGCCGCGCTGCGCCGCTGCGTCGCGGAGCAGCGCGCGCAGGCCAAGGGAGCGGACAGGCCCGATGTTCGGGCCGATGATATTCCCGTCGATCCCTTCGCTCCGTCGGCCAAGGCGAAGCGCAAGAAGTGATCCCTCTCGCACTGGACGTGCGACGGAACGCCCCAAGTCCACGATATGCGGTGGGCAATAATCGGCTGGGCGAAGAACAGGCACAGTCGAACAGATGACGGATTGCAAGTCGAACACGACACGGCTTGATTGTTCCAGTTGGTTAATGACTGGAAGAAATGTGATGTCTGCTTTCGCGTCGAAATCCCTAGTGGCGGTTGTGGTGCTGGCCGGTGCGGTCAGCCTTGGCGGCTGTGCGACCAAGTCCTTCGTTCGCGAACAGATCGCGCCGGTAAGCCAGCGCGTCGATACGCTGGAGGCCAAGCTGCAGGAAACCGACGGCACCGCCAAGTCGGCGCTTGCGGAGGCCCAGGCCGCCGCCGGGCAGGCCCAGAATAACGGTCAGCGGCTGGATCAGCTGAATGGCCGCGTCGATGGCGTCGAACAGCGGTTGACCGTGCAGGAGCAGAAGCCCGCACGCCGACCGCGCCATTGATGAACCTGGGGGCGGTGTCGAGTCCCCGATCCACCCTGTCCCCGTTCCTCGGTCGGCCTTCCTTATGGGGAGGCCGATCTTTTTCGAGTATGCCGCACCGATGAGGCCGACCCTGCGCGCCCTGGCCGCGCTGATGATGATCACCCCCGTCCCGGCGGGCGCCGCGCATCCGCCAAAGCCTGCCAAGGCCGCTCCCGCCGATCCGGTCATCCTGCCGTCCGACGGCGCGACGCGGGTCATGGCCTGGGTCGCCGCATCGGGCGACAATCGCGGGCTGCCCTGGGCGGTGGTCGACAAGGCGCAGGCGGCGATGTTCCTGTTCGATGCGAAGGGCAAGTTGCTCGCTTCGGTGCCGGTGCTGATCGGCATCGCGACCGGGGACGAGGCCAGCCCCGGCGTCGGCGGCAAGAAGCTCGCCGATCTGGGCCCCGCCGAGAAGACGACCCCCGCCGGGCGATTCCTCGCCAGGTTCGGACTGCCGGTGGCGGGCCAGCGCGTCCTGTGGGTCGATTATGCGACCTCGGTCGCGCTCCATCCGATCCCGTCGGATGCGGGCGCCAAGGAAAAGCGGCGCGAGCGGATGCTGTCGCCGACACCGGAGGACAATCGCATCACCTTTGGCTGTATCAACGTACCCAAGACCTTTTACGTCCGCCAGTTGCGCCCGCAATTCCAGAAGAAGGGCGGCTATGTCTATATCCTGCCCGACACCAAGCCGCTGGAGCAGGTTTTCCCGCGTTTGCGCGTACAGGCCGTCGCCGCTTCCTAGGGCGGATCGACATTCAGTATTGCTTTTTCTTCCCTCTCCCCTGGATAGGGGAGAGGGTTAGCGAAGCTTGCCAGCCTGCTGGCTAGCGCAGCTTGGGTGAGGGGTTGAGCGAGCCCAAAGGCTCGCGCGCTCGCCAAGCGAGCGCCCACCCCTCACCCAGCTCCGACTAAGCCTTTGCTTTTGCAAAGGCCAAGTCTGCGCAACCCTCTCCCCTCTGCGAGGGCCGAAGGAAGGATAAGGCATCATGGAATGCCGATCGGCCCTGGGGCATGGCCTTCGACTTCGCTCAGGCTGAACGGGTGTCAGCATCCGTGTCCGCGATTCGCCTGGCCCATTCCAAACCGCCGTTTGGCCGACGCGATGTCGAAGGCCTCGCGAATCACGTTCACGAATCGTCCGCTCAGCGTCGGTCCAGCCGGAATTTCAGCAGATAGCTGCGCTCGATCGGCAACTGGTTGTCGTCCGACACCAGCCACAGGATCGTCGCCTCGCCCTCCTGCGTCACCGCGACCCCTTCGAAATTGTCGTGGATCAGCGGCGCGTCGAGTTCGGCGAGCAGATGCCCCCGCACCACCCGCCCCGGCGCGATTCGCTCCGCCGGGACCAGCATGATCCGATTCGAGAAGCGGAACGGCAGCCGGAACCGCCGCTCGACCACGATCAGCGCGCCATCGGGCAAGGCGGCGGCGTCCGCCACGTCGTAATCGGGCGACACGCGATAGGCGAACAGGCGCGGGCGGTGGCGCAACGGATCGCCCGCGAAGATCAGCCCCTGCCGCGTGGTCTTGCGCGACGCCTCGCCGCCGCGCCACAGCGTGCGGCGAATCTTGGCCTCTTCCGAAATGGTGACGAATCGCCCGTCGGGCATCCGCGCCAGCGACTCGGGGCCGCCATTGATCGGCCAGCGCTTCATGGCGCGCGGCGCGACGAATCCCTCCGCGCGCGCGAAGCCGGGGGCATAGCGCCAGATCTGGTTATAGCGCTCGAACCCCACCCATAGGGCGCCGGTGCGCGGATCGACCGCCATCGATTCGCTGTCGCGGTCCCATTTCTGCCACCCGATCCCCGGCCCCGCGGGCAGGTTGGCGAAGTGGATGCCGTGCGGACGCCAGTCCCCGCCCATCGCGAACTGCACGACATTGCCGCCGTCGCTGAGCAGGGTGAAGCGGTCCCCCGTCACCGTCAGCGACGAGAATCCGCCAAAGGCCGGATCGCGGCTGGTCAGCGCCACACCGCCTAGATAGGTCAGCGCGCCCAGCGTCCGGCGCGACGGATCATGCGGGTCGAGCGCGACGCGGCGCACGTCCATTTGTCCCGGCTGCTCCAGCAGGCCCAGCCGGGCCTCACCCGACCATCCGGGGATACAGGCCAGCAGCAACAGGCAGGACAGGAGGATACGCATGGTGCCTCATACGCGCCGCGCCGCAACACGACAGCGCCAAAAACGCGGCCGCCCGATCGGATCGGCACAGGCCGGCGCGGATGAACGGCGGATAACCGCGGCATTCAGGAAAGGCTCAAGCCGAATCGTCCAGAAGCGGATCAACGGCGGACGGGACCGTCGATCGAAACGAAATATCGGGAGTGATATCATGATGAAGACCCTGACCCTGGCGGCGACCACGCTGGCGATGCTCGGCGGTGCTGTCCTGCCCGCGACCGCCGCGGATGCGCACCGCTATCGCCGGGCCTATCATGCCGATCGCTACGACCGGGGTTATGAGGATGGCGCGCGCGCCGAATATCAGGCGCGCAAGTGCCGCCGTTCCGGCACCACCGGCACCATCGTCGGTGCGGTCGCGGGCGGCCTGCTGGGCCGGACGATCGACACCGATGGCGACCGCACGCTGGGCACGCTGATCGGCGGCGGTGCGGGCGCGCTGGCGGGCCGCGCGATCGAGCGGTCGGGCCGTCCGGGCTATTGCCGCTAACACAGTTCGGGCGGGCGGGGCCTGTATCCGCCCCACCCGCCCCGGTTTTCCTCGCGTAGCGTATCGAGGACGGAACGCCGATCTCCCCCGTGGAGGTCGGCGTTCTTGCATCAATACATGTGCTGGCCGCCGTTGATCGACAGGGTCGAGCCGGTGACGAAGCCCGACTCGTCCGAACACAGGAAGGCGACGCCGCGCGCGATCTCATGCGCCTGGCCCAGTCGGCCGACCGGGATCTTGGCGACGATCTTCTCCAGCACGTCGGCGGGGACCGCGGCGACCATGTCGGTGTCGATATAGCCCGGCGCGATCGCGTTCACGGTCACGCCGACGCGCGCACCTTCCTGCGCCAGCGCCTTGGTGAAGCCATGGATGCCCGACTTGGCGGCGGCATAGTTGACCTGGCCATATTGGCCCGCCTGGCCGTTGATCGAACCGATATTGACGATGCGGCCCCATTTGCGCTCGCGCATGCCGGGGAACACCGCCTTGGCCATGTTGAAGCAACCGCCCAGATTGGTGTCCATGACCTCCTTCCACATCTGGTAGGTCATCTTCAGCAGCGTGCCGTCGCGGGTGATGCCCGCATTGTTGACGACGATGTCGACCGGGCCCAGTTCCTCGGCGACCTGCTCGACGCCCGCCTGGACCGCGTCATAATCGGCGACGTCCCACTTGTACGCCTTGATCCCGGTGCGTTCGGAGAATTCACGAGCGCGTTCGTCATTGCCCGCATAATTGGCGGCGACGGTCACGCCCGCCTCTTTCAGCGCCAGGCTGATCGCCTCGCCAATACCGCGCGTACCACCCGTCACAATCGCGACCCGTGCCATCAAACCTCTCCCATTTTCCGATTGTGGCTTAAAAGGGGCAGAGGTCATCCGCAATGGCGAAGACCGGGCGAAACGTAATATTACGCTACGGCAACCACCCCTGAAGCTCACGTGCGATCAATCCGCGCAGCATCGCGATCCCGACATCACTGTCGTTGAGGCAGGGGAGATAGGCGAAATGGGTGCCGCCCGCGCCCTCGAAACTTTCGCGACCGCGAATCGCCAGTTCCTCCAGCGTCTCGATACAGTCGGCCGAGAAACCCGGCGCCAGGATCGCGACCTTGCGGATGCCGCGTCCGGGCAGCGCCTCCAGCACGGTGTCGGTCGCGGGCTCCAGCCATTTGGCGCGGCCGAATCGCGACTGGAACGCGACCAGCAATTCGCGGTCGCCCAGCGTGCCCTTCATCGCCTCGGCCAGCAGCCGCGCGGTCTTGCGGCAATGGCAATGATAGGGGTCGCCCAGCTCTAGCGTCCGCTGCGGCATGCCGTGGAAGCTGGCGACGACCGCCTCGGGGGTGAAATCCAGCGCGGCGAGCTGCGCCTCCAGCTGGGTCTTCAGTGCGTCGATATAGAGCGCATCGTCATAATAAGACGGCAGGGTGCGGATCGCGGGCTGCCAGCGCATCGTCGCCAGATGCGCGAAGGCCCGGTCATTGGCGGTCGCCGTCGTCGCCGCGCAATATTGCGGATAGAGCGGCGCGAGCAGAATCCGCTCGCACCCGGCGTCCTTCATCGCCTGGACCTGGTCGGCAATGGCGGGACGGCCATAGCGCATCGCCCAGTCGACCATGACGCCGGGCCCGAACGCGTCCTTCAGCGCCGCCGCCTGTGCCTTGGTGATGGCGGCGAGCGGCGAGCCGTCTTCGCGCCAGACCAATGAATAGGCATGCGCCGACTTCTTGGGCCGGGTGTTCAGGATGATGCCGCGCAGGATCGGTTGCCACAACAGGGCCGGAATCTCGATGACGCGGCGGTCCGACAGGAATTCGCCCAGATAGCGTTTGACCGCGCGCGGCTCGGGCGCGTCGGGGGTGCCCAGATTCATCAGGAGCACGCCGATCTTCGGACGCGGGACGGGCGGATGGTCGGGGGGCAGCATCAGGCGGACAACTCCATCGGCAGGCTTCGTATCCGTGGGAAGCCCGGCAGGGTGGCAAGCGCGTTGGCGATGGCGGGCGCGACCGGCGGCACGGCCAGTTCGGACACGCCGCCGGGGGCCTCGTCCGAGCGGATCAGCTCGACCGTGATGTCGGGGGTGTCGGCCAGACGCGGCAGGTTCAACGCCCCCAGCCGCGCGGGCTCGGCCAGCCCCTGAGTGAAGCCGACCGCGCCGCCGCGCCATGCGGCGAGGCCGAAGATCAGCCCGCCCTCGATCTGCTGGCGCACGATGTCGGGGTTGACGATCCGCCCAGCATCGACCGCCGCGACCAGCCGGTCGACGATCGGCCGCCCCGCGGCGTCGCGGTGAACCTCCGCCATCACCGCGACGAAGCTGCCGCGAAAGACGTGCGCCGCCACACCCTGCCCGCTGCCCGCGCGGCCCCCTTCCCATCCGCCGAGCGACGCGGCGGTGGACAGGCAGCGCGCCAGGCGCGGCGCCTCGCCCAGCATCGTCATCCGCCAGGCCAGCGGATCGGCCCCGGCGGCCTGCGCGCACTCGTCGAGAAAGGATTCGGTCACGAAGCCATGGCCGACATGGGCGCCGCCGCGCACATGGCCGGTCGGGATGGGCAGCTCGACGGCGTGATGATCCACCGCCAGCGCCGGGATCGCATAGGGCGGCACCGCTCCCCCCATCGCATAGGCGTCGCCCCGCGCCATGCCTACCCGGACGAACCCGCCGGGCATCAGCCGCGCGGCCAGATCGCGGCCGGTGTCCGGCGCGGCGACGCGCGCCCGCCACGCCAGCAGCCGCCCGCCCGCCACGCGCGCGGTCATCTCGGCCCGCATCGGCGCGCGATACGCGTCGCGGCGCAGGTCCTCGGTCCGCGACCAGAGGAGGTTGACCGGCCGCTTCAACCGGACCGCGATCACAGCCGCCTGCGCCGCCGCCTCGCTCTCCAGCGCGACGCCGAAGGAGCCGCCGATCGGCATGGGGTGGACGATCACCCGGTCCGGCGCGATCCCCGCCGCCCGCGCCGCGATGTCGCGCGCGCGGACCGGGGCCTGGGTCGGCAACCACAGCTCCAGCCCGCCGTCGCGCCAGGCCGCCACTGCCGCGCGCGGCTCGATCGCGGCATGGACGCCCACCCCGATCCGATAGCGCGCCGCGATCCGCCCCCCGCCTTCCAGCGCAGCCTCGACATCGCCCTGCGAGGCGACCGAACGCCCCTTCCCCGCCAGCGCCGCGTCGAGCGCGTGGGCCATGTCCGCCGTCGTCGGGATCGGCCCCTCGGTCACGGCGCGCGGTGCCAGCGCATCGAGGCCCTTTTGCGCGATCCACCAGCTGGCGGCGGCGACCGCGACCCAGTCGTCGCCCTCGACCACATCGACCACGCCCTGCACCCGCATCGCCGCCGCGCGGTCGATCGCGATGGAGCGGGTCCGTCCCCAGGGGGCATGGCGAACCGCGACATGCACCATCTCGGGCAAGCGGATATCGGCGGTGAAATTGGCCGAGCCATCGACCTTGGCGGGTGAATCGAGCCGGGGCAGGTCCCGGCCCGCCAGCGCGCCCGCACCGCCGCTGCCCAGCGGCAGGGGCTCGGGCACCGTCTCGCCCGCCGCCGCCTCGGCCAGTTCGGCGAAGCGCAGCCGCTGCGCGCCATGG
Organism: Sphingomonas sp. 1185; assembly: GCF_040544655.1. Taxonomy (NCBI): domain Bacteria; kingdom Pseudomonadati; phylum Pseudomonadota; class Alphaproteobacteria; order Sphingomonadales; family Sphingomonadaceae; genus Sphingomonas; species Sphingomonas sp. 1185. The sequence goes on along the minus strand of NZ_JBEPKL010000007.1, from coordinate 128,860 downwards.
GTGATGAAGCCGTCCCTCGCCTCGCATGCGGTCCAAGCAACGCCCCAGCGGCGCGCGGCGGCCTGCGCCATCAACGCGCGCGCGGTGGCGGCGGCGGCGCGCGCGGGGGGCTCGAACATGCGGATCGAACTCGACCCGGCGGTCAGCATCACCATGTCCCGGCGCAGCCATTCGGCGCGCACCGCCTCGGGCAGCCGGTCGAACGCGCCCTCGAACAGCGAATCGACCCCGATGCTATTGGCATAAAGCGGGCCGAGCGGCGCGGGCTCGACCGCGACGGTCCGCCAGTCCGCGCCCAGTTCGTCGGCGACGACCTGCGCCAGCGTCGTCGCGATCCCCTGTCCATGCTCGGCCTGGGGCACCGCGACGGTGACGATGCCGTCGCGCCCGATCTTCAGCCATGCGCCGAACGCCTGCTCGCCCGGCTCGGTGGCGAGATCGGGCACATAGGCGCGCGGCCACAGCCCCCAGGCGACCAGCAACCCCGCCCCCGCGCCCCCGCCGATCAATATGTTGCGCCGGTTCAGCTCCATCCCCGCCAGCCTTAGCCGACGGGCAGGTGCAGACAAGCCGGGGGTTTCGCTGTCTCAAAGCGACGGAGTCGATTGTTCGCGCGATGCCGCGAAGTCGCGAAGTCTTTTGGGTTCGCGCAGAGGCGCGGAGGACGCAGAGGGGGACCCGCCGCACGATCATCCCGCCGTCTCGATCGGCAGACGCTGTCACGCGCGAGAGGCAGACTGGCCTGGCGGCCGGGCCGGACACCTCTGCGCCCTCCGCGCCTCTGCGCGCAAAAATCTTCGCGCCATCGCGGCTTCGCGTGAATCCGGTTCGGCGACCGTCCTGGCGTGGCCTTCGACTGCGCTCAGGCTGAACGGCGGGAGGGAATGGGTCTGGATACAAAAGACCGTTCAGCCTGAGCGCAGTCGAAGGCCACGCCGCCACACCCCACGGCACCGAAGCCCCGGTCTTGGTGTTGTCTCACGACCGCTCTATGGAGACGGGCCAGAAAGGGAAACGCGCTTGATCCTGTCCATGCTCGCGGCCGCCGGCGGCCATATCCGGTTCGAGGATCTGGGGTTGCACCCGGACATCTTCTCGATCGGCTTCTTCACGCTGCGCTGGTACAGCCTGGCCTATATCGCCGGTATCCTGTTCGGATGGTGGTATCTGGGCCGGATGCTCGACCGGCCGGGCGCGCCGATGTCGCGGACCCATGCCGACGATCTGGTCTTCTATGCCACGCTGGGGATCATCCTGGGCGGGCGGATCGGCTATGTGATCTTCTACGCGCCCGAGATGTTCCTGCACCCGGTGCGGATCCTGCGCCTGTGGGACGGGGGGATGAGCTTTCATGGCGGCGCGGTCGGCACCGGGCTCGGCGTCATCCTGTTTGCGCGCAAGCACAAGCTCAACTGGCTGCGCATCCTCGACTATCTGGTCTGCGCCGCGCCGGTCGGGCTGTTCCTGGGCCGCCTGGCCAATTTCGTGAACGGCGAGCTGTGGGGCAAGCCCTCGGACGTGCCCTGGGCGATCGTCTTTCCGCGCACCGTCCCCTTCGGCCTGCCCGACCCGGCGCGCCACCCCAGCCAGCTGTACGAAGCGGGGCTGGAGGGGCTGGTCCTGTTCGCGGTGATGAGCTTCGCCTTCTGGCGGACCAAGGCGCGCTACGATCCCGGCAAGCTGTCCGGCCTGTTCCTGCTCGGCTATGGCATCGCCCGCTTCATCGTCGAGTTCTTCCGCGAACCCGACCAGCAACTGCGCGCCTTTGCGCAGATGACCGGGCTGCACATGGGCCAGTGGCTGTGCGTGCCGATGATCCTGGGCGGGCTGTACCTGATGAACAGCGCCAAGGCCCGCCGCGTCCGGGTCGAGCCGATCGCGGGCAGCGACAGCGTCGCCTGACGCTCTTGCGGGCGGGCGTGCCGGGGGGCAGAGCGGGGGCATGACGAACCCGCTGATCCCCCCCGCCGATCACAAGCCCGAGCCCGAGGACGCGCTGCCCGAACGGCTCGCCCGCGCGATCGCGCTTGCCGGACCGATCCCGGTGGCGCAGTTCATGGCCGCCGCCAATGCGCATTATTACGGCACCCGCGATCCGCTGGGCGCGGGCGGCGACTTCACCACCAGTCCCGAGATCAGCCAGATGTTCGGCGAGCTGGTCGGCCTGTGGTGCGCCGACCTGTGGGACCGCGCGGAGCGGCCCGAGATACACTGGGTCGAACTGGGTCCGGGGCGCGGCACACTGGCGGCGGATGCGCGGCGGGCGATGGCGAAAGCGGGACTGACCCCGACCATCCATTTCGTCGAGACCAGCGCGACGCTCCGCACCGCACAGCGCGAGCGGGTCGCGGACGCCCAGTGGCACGACACCGTCGAGACGCTGCCCACCGACCGGCCGCTGGTCGTCGTCGCCAACGAATTCTTCGACGCGCTGCCCATCCGCCAGCTCGTCCGGCGCGGGGATGGCTGGCATGAGCGGCTGGTCGCCGCGCAGGACCTGTTGTTCCTGCCGATCGCCGGGCCGCCGGTGCCCCCGGAGATCATCCCCGAACCGCTGCGCGCGGCCGAGGCCGGGTCGGTGATCGAGGTGTCCCCCGCCAGCGTCGCGGTGATGCGCGGCCTGTCCGCCCGGATCGCCGCGCAAGGGGGCGCCGCGCTGATCGTCGATTACGGCTATGAAGGCCCCGCCATCGCCGACACGCTCCAGGCGGTGCGCGGCCATGCCTATGCCAATCCCTTCGACCGGCCGGGCGAACAGGATCTGAGCGCGCATGTCGACTTCACGACGCTGGCCGCCGCCGCGCAGGGCGCCGGCCTCGCCGCCTTCGGGCCGGTGACGCAGCGCGACCTGCTCGGCGCGCTGGGGATCGACCAGCGCACCGCCGCGCTGGCCCGCACGCATCCCGACCGCGCCGATGCGCTGCTCGCCGACCGCAACCGGCTGATGCAGGACATGGGCACGCTGTTCCGCGCGCTGGCGGTGACGCGGCCCGACTGGCCGGTGCCTGCGGGCTATGGCGAATGATCGCCTATCGCGACGCAGGCCCGGACGACGCCGCCCCCCTCGCCGCCATGGCGCGGACGGCGTTTACCGAGACGTTCGGCCATCTCTATCCGCCCGCCGACCTCAACGCCTTTCTGGACGAGGCCTTCGGCCCCACCGGCCTGCCGTCGCAGATCGGCGATCCGGCCTTTTCGATACGTCTGGCGCTGCAGGGCGATGCGGTGATCGGCTTTGCCAAGATCGGCCCCGTCGCCTTTCCCGGCGACTGGCCGGACGATGCGGTCGAGCTGTACCAGCTCTATGTCCTGTCGAGCCATCTGGGCGCGGGTGTCGGCCCCGCGCTGATGCAATGGGCGATCGATGCGGCCCGGCTTCGCGGTGCGCGCGACCTGATGTTGTCGGTCTATGTCGACAACCACCGCGCCAAGGCCTTTTACGCGCGCCACGGCTTTGTCGATGTCGGGCGCTATGACTTTGCGGTCGGCGACACGATCGACGAGGACCGGATCATGAGGCTGTCGCTATGACCATCGAAACGCTTCGCACCCCGCTATTGGAGGATGTGCCGCACGGCTTTCTCGGGCGGCGCGGCGGCGTGTCGGCGGGGATTCATGGCGGGCTGAATGTCGGGCTCGGCTCGCAGGACGATGCCGATGCGGTGGCCGAGAATCGCCGCCGCGCGCGTGACGCGGTGCTGCCCGGCGCGCGGCTCGTCACCTGCTACCAGATCCACTCGGCCGAGGCGGTGACGGTGCTGACCCCGCCCGAGGACGATGTCCGCCCGCATGGCGATGCGCTGGTGACCGACCGGCCGGGGCTGCTGCTCGGCATCCTGACCGCCGATTGCGCGCCCGTGCTGTTCGCCGATGCCGAAGCGGGGGTGATCGGCGCCGCCCATGCGGGCTGGAAGGGTGCGTTCGGCGGGATCACCGACGCCACGCTGCTGGCGATGGAGGCGCTGGGCGCGCGGCGCGAGCGGATCGCCGCCGCGATCGGCCCGTGCATCGCCCGCGCCAGCTATGAGGTCGATGCCGCCTTCCTCCGGCGCTTCGTCGAACAGGCGCCCGAGAATGAGCGCTTCTTCGCCGATGGTCGCCGCATGGACCATTACCAGTTCGATCTGGAGGCCTATGTCGCGCATCGCCTCGCCGCCGCCGGGGTCTCGCGCGTCGCCGCGCTGGGCGAGGACACCTATGCGCAGGGCGACCGATTCTTTAGCTTCCGCCGCGCCACCCACCGCGCCGAGCCGTCCTATGGCCGCCAGATTTCGCTGATCGGCCTGGCCTGAGCCTCGCCAAAGCCGTTTGCCGCGCTATCCTGCCCGTATCGCCGCCGACAGAGCGGCCCCCTCGTTCGCAAGGAAACCGACATGCCGACCGAATCCGATCTGACCGGCGTCCCGCCCCAGACTCAGACCCCGGCCACGGCCGAGCGCAGGAGCGATGCGACCAGCATCGGCGACCGCAAGCTGAGCCCCGCGACGCTGATGATGGGCCATGGCTTCGACCCGACCCTGTCCGAAGGATCGCTCAAGCCGCCGATCTTCCTGACTTCCACCTTCGTCTTCCCCAATGCGGCGGCGGGCAAGCGCCATTTCGAGGGCGTGACCGGCAAGCGGCCGGGCGGCGCGGACGGCCTGGTCTATTCGCGCTTCAACGGGCCGAATCAGGAGATATTGGAGGATCGCCTCGCCATCTGGGACGAGGCGGAGGACGCGCTGACCTTTTCCAGCGGCATGGCGGCGATCGCCACGCTGTTCCTGTCGATGGTCCAGCCGGGTGACGTGATCGTCCATTCGGGGCCGCTCTATGCCGCGACCGAGACGCTGATCGGCCGCATCCTGGGCCGGTTCGGGGTGAAGTGGCTCGACTTCCCCGCCGGTGCGACGCGCGAGGAGATCGACGCGGTCATGGCCCGGGCGGCGGAGATCGGCCGGGTCGCGCTGATCTATCTGGAAAGCCCCGCCAACCCGACCAACGCGCTGGTCGATATCGAGGCGGTGGCGGCGGCGCGCGACGCGGCCTTTGCCGATTCGGCGGAAAAGCCCCCGATCGCGATCGACAACACCTTTCTGGGGCCGCTGTGGCAGCGGCCGCTGCGCCACGGGGCCGACCTGGTCGTCTATTCGCTGACCAAATATGCGGGCGGCCATTCGGACCTGGTCGCGGGCGGCGTGCTGGGGTCCAAGGCGCACATCGCCACCATCCGGTCGATGCGCAACACCATCGGCACCATCTGCGACCCCAACACCGCCTGGATGCTGCTCCGCTCGCTCGAGACGCTGGAGTTGCGGATGAGCCGCGCGGGCGAGAATGCCGCCAAGGTCTGCGCCTATCTGCGCGATCATCCCAAGGTCGAACGCGTCGGCTATCTCGGCTTTCTCGACAGCACGCCCGGCCTGGAGCGGCAGGCCGATATCTATCGCCGTCACTGCACCGGAGGCGGTTCGACCTTCTCGCTCTATCTCAAGGGCGGCGAGGCGGAGGCGTTCCGCTTCCTCGACAGCCTGCGCATCGCCAAGCTGGCGGTCAGCCTGGGCGGGACCGAGACGCTGGCGAGCCATCCGGCCGCGATGACGCATCTGTCGGTCCCCGACGAGCGCAAGGCGGCGCTGGGCATCACCGACAATCTGGTGCGCATCTCGATCGGGGTCGAGGATGCAGGCGACCTGATCGCCGATTGCGAACAGGCGCTAGCCGCGATCTGACCGGACGAAGGGGGGAGCGCCGCCTCCCCCCTCAAGCCGCGGCGAGCGCGGTATAAAGCCGCGCGGTCAGCCGCCCCAGCGTCGCGCGGAACAGCGTGGGATCGGCCAGCGCCCGCGACAGGGTGATCGCCCCCTGGATACCGCTGACCACATCCTGCGCCAGAGTCAGCGCGCGGTCGTCCTCCACCCCGCCCCGCGCCAGCGCATCGGCCAGCACCGCGATCCAGCGCTGGAAATAGCCCGCGATCGCGACGCCAAAGGGTTCGCGCGTCGCCCCCAGCCCCCAGGCGCCGATCAGGCATGCCTGTTGCCCGGAGCGGTAATAACGGTCGATCGCGACCATCATCGCATCGATACCGCCGCGCGGGTCCTCCGCCTGGGCAAGCGGCGCGAAGACCTGGCGTTCGAACCAGTCGCCGATCTTGGCCAGCACCGCCTCGGCCATCTCCTGCTTGCCGCCGGGGAAGAAGTGATAAAGGCTGCCCCGCCCCAGCCCGGTCGCCGCGCCGATCAGCGACAGGCTGGCCCCGGCATAGCCATGTTCGCGAAACACCTCGGCCAACCCCGGCAGCGCGTCGGCCCGCTCGGCGATCAGCCGCGCCACCGCTACAGCCCCAGATCGCTCAGCGAGGGATAGTCGGCCGGACGGGTGCCGAGCGGCCAGCGGAACAGCCGCTCGGCCTCGGCGATCGGCAGGTCGTTGATCGACGCGATCCGCCGCCGCATCCGCCCATCCTCGGCAAAGTCCCAATTCTCATTGCCATAGGAGCGGAACCACTGGCCCCGGTCATCATGCCATTCATAGGCGAAGCGGACCGCGATCCGGCTCCCCTCCTGCGCCCAGAGTTCCTTGATCAGCCGATAGTCACGCTCGCGCGCCCATTTGCGGCGCAGGAAGACGACGATCTGGCCGTGCCCCGTGATGAACTCGGCGCGATTCCGCCAGTGGCAATCGGGGGTATAGGCCTGCGCCACGCGCTCGGGGTCGCGGCTGTTCCAAGCGTCTTCGGCGGCGCGCACCTTTTGCGCGGCGCTTTCGGCGGAGAAGGGCGGCAATGGCGGGCGCATGGCGAGAAACCTCCTGACCACATATTCATGTCTGTATCGATCAGTACAGAATGAGAATGCGTCGTGCAACGCGATACGGCCGCCGGTCAGTGTATCTGGGGATCGTCGCGCAAGGCCAGGGCGATGAACGCGCCCATATCGTCGGCGACGAAGGCATCGGGCGGATCGCCACGAATCAGCGCGATCCGGCCGTAATCTGGCCCTTCCACGCAGCAGATCGCCCAGGCCCAGCACCAGATCATATAGTCCGCAAAGACCAAGTAACGGTGCGCGTCGGACTCGACGGCATCGCCCCATCCGGGTGTCCATTTGGCGCATTCTTCCGCCAGTGACTTTATGTCACCGACCGCCCACCAGCTGATCGTCACTTGGTCCATGAATTGCCGGCGCGGCGCCGCGATCGAGAGATAGGCGCGAAATTCGGGTGGCAGACGGATGCCATATCGCGACTCCAGCGCCGCGATGTCGTCCTCATCATGGGCGGGCGTATAGAATTTGGATTCTGCCAGCGCCCAGTAATCGGCCAGAGCCGCATAGCGCTGCTCCGCCGGTGCGTCGCCCAGTAGCGGCGGGGTCACACACGGATATGATGCCGGTCGCCCGAAGAACGGAAGCCTCTTGAGCCAGGCGATCACCTCAACGCCTCCATTCCACCATGGCCATGGTCACGCTTCAGGCAAATGCCGGGCCAGCCGCGTTTGCAACAGGTCGATCAAGGCCGGATCCATGAAGGCATAGTTGTCGGGGATGTCCAGACAGATCAGCCGTTTGCCGTTCAACGCCCGGCGGAACCGCTGCTGAACCTTGGTTCGGTGGACCTTCTCCATGACCACGATGACGTCCGCCCAGATCACTAGCTCGGCCGTCAGCGGATTTTCGGCGTCGTTGTTCGTCCCGGCGGACGAGACCTCCAGGTCACGTCGCGACGCGAAAACCTGCTCCGCCGTCGGGCTGCGCAGCCGGTTCTGGCTACACACGAACAGGACATGGGTGATTGCAGGTCGGCGGGGCATGGCGCCCAAGCCTATCCGTTTCGCGATGCTGCTGGGAAGCCTCGATCGGCGGACTTTCGCCCGACCGCGATAGGGGGCGGGCGCTGGAGGTAGAGGATGCCGGTGCGAGTTCAACGGGCAATCAGAGCGGCCGCATGGCCTCTCCGGCCGCGCGGCTGAGCGCGTTCGGCCAACCCGTTATCGCGGCTGCCATCACCAGGCCGGAAATCGCCACCAGTGGCGCGGCGCGGGCCGTCCGTAAAACGAAAAGGCCCGGCGTCGCATCGCTGCAACGCCGGGCCCTGTCGCCCGAAAAGGGATGGCTTATTCAGCCGAGGGGATCAGCCCTCGTTCTGCAGGTTCACCGCGGCATACTTGCCACGACGATCGACTTCGATCTCGAACTGCAGACGGTCGCCCTCGTTCAGCGAACCCATGCCGGCGCGCTCGACGGCCGAGATGTGAACGAACGCGTCGGGCTGGCCGTCGTCGCGCTGAATGAAGCCGAAGCCCTTCATCGCGTTGAAGAACTTGACCGTGCCGGTTGCCTTCTCGCCGGTCAGCTGGCGCTGCGGGGCGCCGCCGAAACCACCGGCCGCACCGCCGCGGGGACCGCGGTCACGGTCGCCGCCGAAGCCGCCTTCACGCGGTTCGCGGGGTGCGCGATCCTGGACCGGAAGCGGCTCGCCTTCAATCTTCAGCTCGGTGGCCGAGATGCGGCCGCCGCGATCGACGAGCGTGAAGCCGAGCGGCTGGCCTTCCGCCAGGCCGGTCAGGCCGGCCTGCTCGACCGCCGAAATGTGGACGAACACGTCTTCGCCGCCGTCATCACGCACGACAAAGCCGAAACCCTTCTGCGCGTTGAAGAACTTGACGACGCCCGTGCCCTCGCCAACGACCTGGGGGGGCATGCCGCCGCCGCCACGACCGCCGCCGAAGCCGCCACCGCCGCCGCCACGGAAACCGCCGCCGCCGCCGCCGAAGCGATCACCGCCGCCGAAGCCGCCACGATCGCCACCACCGCCGAAGCGGTCGCCGCCACCGAAGCCGCCGCCGAAGCCGCCACCGCCGAAGCGATCACCGCCGCCGAAGCCGCCACCAAAGCCGCCTTCATCGCCGCCGCCGAAATTGTCCCGCTTGTCGCGACCACGCGTGCCGCGATTGCCTCGGCTACCTCTATCGAAACCCATAAGCCCTGTTCGTCTTCCCGGTTCGCCCGCAAATGCTATCTTCAAGAACCGTGCGCCGGACGAAGAGCGCGGGTCTTTTGGCGCCAAACCTTTTGCGCCTAGTTGCTATCCATAACGCAGAAGCTCTCCCATCGCGAACGAAATCGTGCACGCGCCCCTCTGTTCATCGCGAACGAGGCAGATTGCGTCGGAATTGTGGCCGAAACTCCACAATTCCTGTGGAAAAAAGCGGAGGCATCGGCCCGCCGATTCGGCCGATCGCGGTTGAGGCTTTCCCCCGCCCCCGCTAGGGCAGGACATATGACCGTTCATCTGCATGAAGAAGACATCCCCGCCGACCTGTTCGCCGCCGGCGCCGCGATCGCGGTGGATACCGAGACGATGGGCCTGATCACCCCGCGCGACCGGCTGTGCGTCGTCCAGCTGTCGGATGGCGGCCCGGACGAGCATCTGGTGCGCTTCGGTCCGGACAGCGACTATGCCGCGCCCAACCTGCGCGCGCTGCTGGCCGATCCGGCGCGGTTGAAGCTCTATCATTTCGGGCGATTCGATATCGCCGCGATCCGCCATTATCTGGGCATTGTCGCCGCGCCCGTCTATTGCACCAAGATCGCATCGCGGCTGATCCGCACCTATACCGACCGCCACGGCCTGAAGGAGCTGGTCCGCGAGCTGCTGGGCGTCGAGCTGTCCAAGGCGCAGCAATCGTCCGACTGGGGCGCGCCCGAGCTGTCCGATGCGCAGCGCGAATATGCCGCCTCGGACGTGCGCTATCTGCACCGGATGAAGGTCGAGCTGGACAAGCGGCTGGTGCGCGAGGGGCGGATGGAACTGGCCCAGGCCTGTTTCGATTTCCTGCCCGCCCGCGCCGAGCTGGACCTGGCGGGCTGGCCCGAGGTCGATATCTTCGCCCACGCCTGATCCGCCCCGCCCTTTAGGAAGCCGCCGCCATGTCCGAGATCGCCGATCGCGTCCGCACCCAGCGCCAGCGCTGGGCCGCGCCGGGCAGCCGCCACGATCGGTTCGTGACGGCGGCGCGCTGGATCCTGCCCAGCGCGATCGGCGTGCTGACCGCGTTCCTGGTGATGGCGCCGATCTATTCCTCCAGCGAGGTGTCCTTCGTCCTCGACAAGAAGAAGGTCGAGGTCGCGCGCGAACGGATGAAGATCCAGGCCGCGCAATATCGCGGCGTCGACGACAAGGGGCAGCCCTTCTCGCTCGACGCGGGCTCGGCGATCCAGCGCAGCTCGGCCGAGCCGGTGGTGGAGCTGAACCGGCTGGCCGCCGCGATCCAGCTGTCCGACGGCCCCGCCACGGTGCGCGCCAATTCCGGGCTCTATGACATGCGGACCGAGCAGGTGAAGCTGGACGGCCCGCTCAACGTCCAGTCGCAGGGCGGCTACAACCTCCAGACGCAGAACGCGACGATCGACCTGCAACAGCGCACGCTGGTATCGGGGGGCGCGGTGACGGGCCGCATGCCGCAGGGCAATTTCAGCGCCGACAGGCTGCGCGCCAATCTGGAGGATCGCACCGTCCGGCTGGAAGGCAACGCCCGCTTGCGCATCGTGCCGTAAAGCACGAAATAGCCGATCATGAACAAGTTCATCGCCGCGACGGCTCCTGCCCTCATCGTCCTTGCCGTGTCCGCGGCGGCGCAGGTCCGGCACAACAGCCGCGCGCCGATCGATTTCGGCGCCGATGTCATCGAATTGCAGGACAAGCAGAATCGCGGCGTCTTGTCGGGCAATGTCTCGCTGCGCCAGGCGGAAATGACGCTGACCGCGGCGCGGATGACGATCACCTATACGGGGCAGGTGATCGGCGGGAAGCCGCAGGTGTCGCGCTTCGACGCGTCGGGCAATGTCGTGGTCAAGCGCCCCAACCAGACCGCGCGCGCCAATTACGGCATCTATGACCTGAACCGCCGGGTCATCACCATGCTGGGCAACGTCACCCTGACCCAGGACGGTAACACGGTGAACGGCGGGCGGCTGACCATCAACCTCGACACCGGGCGCGCGGTGATCGACGGATCGTCGGTGGCGGGTGGTGCATCGGGCGGCAATGGCGGCACCGTGTCGCGCGCGCCGTCGGGCCGGGTCACGGGCACCTTCTCGGTTCCCGATCGCAACTGACGCGTGACGCCGGGCGCCCGCCCGCGCTACCGTGGTTGCCAATGAAGGGAACAGACTGGCCGATGGATATGGAAACCCCGATTCGCGAGGCGCAGGAGCACAGGCCCCCTGTGTCCGAGCCGCCCGTGGCGAACGGCCTGCAGGTCGTGTCCATCGCCAAGAGCTATGACAAGCGCACCGTCCTGACCGACGTCTCGGTTTCGGTCGGGCGCGGCGAGGTGATCGGGCTGCTCGGCCCGAACGGCGCGGGCAAGACGACCTGCTTCTATTCGGTCATGGGGTTGGTGAAGCCCGATTCGGGCCGCATCATGCTGGACGGCGAGGATATCACCGGGCTGCCCATGTATCGCCGCGCGATCCTGGGCCTGGGCTATCTGCCGCAGGAAACCTCGATCTTTCGCGGATTGTCGATCGAGAAGAACATCCTGACCGTGCTCGAACTGGCCGAGCCCGATCCCGCCGAGCGCGCGCGCAAGCTCGACAAGCTGCTCGAGGAATTCGGGCTGACCCGCCTGCGCGCCGCGCCCGCCATGGCGCTGTCGGGCGGCGAGCGGCGCCGCGCCGAGATCGCCCGCGCGCTGGCCGCCGATCCGTCGATCATGCTGCTCGACGAACCGTTTGCGGGCATCGACCCCATCTCGATCGCCGACATCCGCGATCTGGTGAAGGACCTGAAGCGGCGCGACATCGGCGTGCTGATCACCGACCATAATGTCCGCGAGACGCTGGACATCGTCGACCGCGCCTACATCATCTATGACGGCCGCGTACTGTTCACCGGATCGCCCGAAGAGCTGGTGGCCGATGCCAATGTCCGCCGCCTCTATCTGGGCGAGGGCTTCTCGCTCTGACCGCATGAGGACCGCGCCCCGCTCCGCCCCGTTCCGCTTCATCGCCTTTGCCGGGCGATGGGCACGGGGCGTCGGATCGGGGGCGTCCGCATGAGCCTGGCCCCGCGCCTCGACATCCGCCAGTCCCAGTCGCTGGTGATGACGCCGCAGCTGCAACAGGCGATCAAGCTGCTGGCGCTGTCCAACCTGGAGATCGAGGCATTCATCGCCGAGGAGGTGGAGAAGAACCCCCTGCTCGACGCGACCGCGATCCGCGACGTGGCCACCCCCGAGCGTCCCGAGCGCGAGGCGCCCGCCGGTGCCGACGAGCTGGTCGCGGGCACCGCGCCCGCCGAGGATCGCGGGCTCGACCTGGATTACGCGACCGAGAGCCATCAGCAGGACAGCGTCGCCGATGGCGGCACCGGCCCCGATGGCGGGCTGTCGCTGAACGGCGCGGGCGGGGGCCTGGGCGGCGAGGATGGACCCGACTGGGATTCGCTGGCCAATGATGCGCCGGGGCTCGCCGAGCATCTGGGCGCGCAGGTCGCGATGATCCTGTCGGGCGCCGACCTGACGATCGCGACCCATATCATCGACCTGCTGGACGAGGCGGGCTATCTGACCGCACCGCTGGCCGAGATCGCCGAGCGGCTGGGCGTCCCGCTGGCGCGCGTCGAATCCATCCTGTCGGTCGTGCAGGGGCTGGAGCCGACGGGGGTTGGCGCGCGCGATCTCGCCGAATGCCTGGCGCTCCAGGCGCGCGAGGCCGATCGCTACGATCCGTGCATGGCGCGGCTGATCGCCAATCTCGACCTGCTGGCGCGCGGCGACCTGGTCCGGCTCAAGCGGATCTGCGGGGTCGATGACGAGGACATGGCCGACATGATCCGCGAACTGCGCGGCTATGATCCCAAGCCCGGCTGTCGCTATGGCGGCGAACCCGCACAGGCGGTGGTGCCCGACCTGTTCGTCACCCGGACCAAGGCCGGCTGGGGCATCGAGCTGAACACCGCCACCCTGCCCCGCGTGCTGGTCAATCGCCGCTATTATCAGGAACTGCGTCACGGACCGCAGGACAAGGGGTCAAAGGCGTGGCTGGCCGATTGCCTGGCGAGCGCGAACTGGCTGATGAAGGCGCTCGATCAGCGGCAGCGGACGATCATCCGCGTCGCGACCGAGATCGTGAAGCAGCAGGAGGCGTTCTTCCTGAACGGCGTCGCGCATCTGAAGCCCCTGACGCTGGCGCGGGTGGCCGAGGCGATCGGGATGCACGAATCGACCGTCAGCCGGGTGACGAGCAACAAATATCTCAGCTGCGCGCGCGGACTGTTCGAGCTGAAATACTTCTTCACCAGCGGGATCGCGACGGCGGATGGCGGCGATGCGGTGTCGGCGGAGGCGGTGAAGAGCGCGATCCGGACGCTGATCGCGGGCGAAGGCGCCAAGATCCTGTCCGACGACACGCTGGTCGAGCTGCTCCAGGCCAAGGGCTTTGACATCGCTCGGCGCACCGTCGCCAAATATCGCGAATCGATGGGAATCGGCAGTTCGGTCCAGCGACGGCGCGCGCGCGCGCTCAACGGCTGACCACCCCGCCACCTTGTACGCGGACCAAGGTGTATTATATTGAAAATACACCAGGACAGGAGTGCGCCGTCGATGGGCAAGAAGAAGCACAAGAAGAAGCAGAAAAAGGCGGCACGTGCCGAGCAGGCCGGGCCCGCCACGGCGTCGCCGCTGCACCGGGTCGGGCAGGTCCTGCTGGATCAGGCGCGCAGCCCGATGGGACGCCAGCTGATCGCCACCGGCCTGGTGGTCGCCGCCGCCGCGCTGGCGCGCGATACCCAACGCCCGAGCGCCGACGAACCCTCCGGGCCGCCGCCGCAGGACGGCCTGCCGCGCGATCCCGCTCCGTCGGTCCCCGGCGTTTCGGAAGCGGCGGCCTTTGCGGGCATGGCACTGTCCGCGCTCGACCAGTTCATTCGCCGCAAGACGCCCGAGGACAAGGCATAGACGCGGCCGGTCGTACCCCTCAGCTTCAGGCCGGGGTCGAGCGCATGGGACGCCCGGCGCATCCCAGGTACATCATCGCGATGCGATACGCGCGCCGACATGATCGCTTGTCGGCGCTGACGCCGTCGGTGGTCATCGAATCAGGTTGGACGGGGGGAGCGACCCGGGTCGCTCGACCCCCGGCACCGACGCGCGATGCCGGTCTTTCCGGCGGCTTCCACTCCTGCTTATCTTGTCATTGAAGCGCGGCGATGCGGCAACCTAGGCGCATGCCCGCCGAATGCATAGCAAAAAAAAGGCTGGTCCGAGGACCAGCCGTGAAAGTTTTTAGGAGAGGATGCCTGAAAGGCCCGCTCTCTTTGGCGGATCGACGCGATTAGCACAACTGCAAGCTAAACAATTTTTGTTGCATTTTTTGCAATCGTGGAACCGGAGGGGCGTGGAAACAGCTGGGTAATTGCTTGCAAAACCACGCTGCTGACGGGGCCGTCATCCAATTCTTGATCTGGATTTAAACCTGCTTCGCCAAGCATTGTCCGGGTTGCCGACCCTATCGCCTTGCATCGGCGCCCATCAGCCGCAGCAACGCCGTCCCAAATAGAGATATTGGCGCCTCACCAAGTCAAACGAATAGAGAAACGGATATATTTGACCTATTTCCGCTCCGGACGGTTGACGCGGCGAGATTGACGGTTAGGTCAAACCATAAATAAAAGGAGCGTATCATGGCCGACGACCCTATCGATGTGAATGCCGTAGAACTGGCGACCGAACTGACCATCGCGTGGCTGGGTAATCCCAACACCCGCACTTCGTCCGAAGAGGTTCCGGCCTTTCTGCACAAGATGCACGAAACCGTATCTTCGCTTCTGGGCAGCGCGCCGCAGGCCGCCGATGTCGAAGCGCCGACCGAATATGTTCCGGCGGTTTCGGTCCGCAAGTCGCTTGCGTCGAAGGACCACATTGTCTCGATGATCGACGGCAAGCCCTACAAGACGCTGCGCCGTCATCTGGCGACCCATGGCCTGACCCCTGAGGAATATCGCGAGCGCTACGGCCTGAAGCCCGACTATCCGATGGTCGCCGAGAGCTATTCGGAAAGCCGTCGCGCGATGGCCAAGAAGATCGGCCTGGGCCGCAAGCCCGGTCCGCGCAACGCGGGCGCCGCGCCTGCCGCGCGCAAGCCGCGCAAGGCCGAGGCCGCCGACGCCGAATAAGCGACGGCGCGATCGACCGATCGCATGAAGGCCCGTCCGACCGTCCTGCTCGTCTCCCGGAGCAGGATGGTCGGGCGGGCCTTTTGCTTGGGTGGGGTTGTCATCCCTTCCCTCTCCCCGGACAGGGGAGAGGGAAGAATACCCATTACGGACTGTCGATCCCCCAAAGACGCCCGGACGAAACGAACCGCCCGCTTACTGCCCGAAAGCGCCCTTGCGGTAGAGCAGCGTGATCGCCACGCGGCGGTTGCGCGGGTCGGAGGGGTTGTTGGCGATCATCGGTTCGCGATCGGCGACGCCCTCGATCCGCTCGAACCGCGACTCCGGGAGCCCGCCCGATGCCAGCCGGCGGCGGGTCGCCTCGGCGCGGCTGGACGACAGCAGCCAGTTGTTCATCGCGCGCGGATCGCCGTAAGGCACGCCGTCGGTGTGGCCGCGGATCATGATGGTGTTGGGCACGTCGGCGACCGTCTTGGCGATGGTGCCGATCAGCTCGGACGCCTCCGGGGTCAGCGTCGTCGTCCCCATCGCGAACATCGAATAATTGGCATTGTCGACGAGGTCGATGCGCAAGCCGTCATCGGTCGGGATGAAACGCACCTGCTGCGCCAGCTTTTTGAGCTGGGGCGTGACCTCCATCTTCTTCAGGAGCTCACGCTTGACCGCGTCGAAGGTCTGCTGGTCGCGCGCCATGCTGTCGGGATTGCGCAGCGAGCCCTTGTTGCCGGTGCCCGGCTTGTTGCCGCCCTGGCCGTTGATCTTCATGACCATGGTCTGGGTGATGGCCGCGCTGCTTTCCTTGTGCATCTGGCCCAGCCCCGCGCCGCCGTTGAGGACGCCGCCGCCGATGCCCACCGACTTGGTGTCGAGCAGGGTCGGCGCGAAATAGTCGGCAATGCCCTTGCGCTGCTTTTCGGTGGTGGCACCCAGCAGCCAGAGCAGCAGGAAGAACGCCATCATCGCCGTCACGAAATCGGCATAGGCGACCTTCCACGCGCCGCCATGATGCCCGCCATGACCATCGGCGATGATCTTCTTGACGATGACGATCTTGGGCGGCTCGTTCTTGCCGTGCGGTGCGCGGGCCATGGCTTATTTGCCCCGCAGGCCGTCGAACACCTCGGCGAAGCCGGGCTGGTCCTTGTGCGCGATGCCGGAGCGTGCCGCCTCGATGACCAGCGGCTGCGGATGGCCGTGGAGCGAGGCGATGATGATCTGCTTGACCACGTGATAGATGGCCGCGTCGGCGTCGATCACCTGCTTCAGCCGCCCCGCGAACGGGTTCACGATACCGTATGCCAGGAGCACGCCCATGAAGGTGCCGACCAGCGCCGAGCCGATCATCCCGCCCAGCACGCTCGGCGGCTTGTCGATCGAACCCATGGTCTTCACGATGCCGAGCACGGCGGCGACGATGCCGAGCGCGGGCAGCGAGTCGGCCAGGCTCTGAAGCGTGCCCTGCGGCCCCTCGACCTCGTGGTGGTGGGTCTTGATCGCATTGTCCATCACCTCCTCGACCGCATGCACGTCGAGCGTGCCCGACGAGACGACGACCAGCCGCAGCGTGTCGGCGATCAGGTTGACGAGGGTATGGTCGGCGACGAGGCGCGGATATTCGGCGAAGACTGAGGAGGACTTCGGGTCCTCGACATGGGGTTCCAGCGCGATCGGGCCTTCGGTGCGCAGCATCTTCATCAGCTTCGAGACGAGGAAGATGACGTCGAGATAGTCCTGCTTCTTGTATTTCGGGCCCTTGAAGATCTTGCCCATCGCGCCGCCCAGCGCCTTCAGCTCCTTGCCGGAATTGCCGATGACGAGCGCGCCGACGGCCGCGCCGCCGATGATGAGCATCTCGTGCGGGATCGCCTCGAACACGGGGCCCAGCTTGCCGCCGGTGATGGCGAAGCCGCCGAACACCATGCCGAGCAGGATGACGAGGCCGATGGCAGGAAACATGGTGAACCGATTCTCCCGAAGACCGGCGCTGTGCCTGTCAGACCACCCGCCTACGCCTGTTAGGTCAAAATAGGGTTACCGGGCGCGGGCCCGGACAGCATCACTTGAGGTAATCGAACAGCGACAGGTTCGACAGCTTGGTGAAGCTGGCCTGGGTCGCCTGCAACACGGTCATCGTCTGCTGCAACTGGGTGATGGTCGTGACGGCATCGGCGTCCTCGACGCTGGAGCGGAGCGCCGTGCGGTCGGTGGCGGCCTTTTGCTGCAACCCCTGCTGCAATTCGACACGCGCCGCGCGCGCGCCGACCGAAGCCTGCACGCTCGCGATATTGTCGTTCGCGGCACTCAACTTGTTCATCGCGTCCTTGATGGACGCGCTGACGTCACCAGATCCTGACTGAAGTGCGGTAACCAGGTTGTTAAGCACGTTGAGCGTGTCGTCGCTGCCCGTCTTGAACACCCGGTCCGCGCCGACCGACACGTTGATCGACTGGCCGTCGGCAATCGGGATGTCGGAGACACTGGCCCCCGAATAGACATAGGTGCCGTTGACCTGCTTGACGGCATCGGTCCCCGCCGCCGCGCCGAACAGCGGCAGGCCGCGCGCATCCTTGGAATTGGCAAGCCCGACCAGCGCGTCGCGAATCGAGGCGATCTGGTCGCCCACGCTCGACCGGTTGGCGGCCGACAGCGTGCCGTTGGCGGCCTGGGTCGCCAGTTCCAGCGCCTTCTGCACCTGCTTGCCGATCTGGCCCAGCGTGGTGTCCGCCTGTTGCAGCAGCGATCCCGCCACCGTCAGGTTGGTCTTGTAGACCGCGTCATTGGCGTCGCGCCGGTTGAACTCGGCGATCTGGGCCGATGCGGCGGCGTCGTCGGACGGGGTCTGCAGCTTCTTGCCGGTCGAAATCTCGACCTGCAGCGCATTCGCCTTGCCCGTCAGCTCCGACATCCGGCGCGACGCCGTTTCATAGAAGACGTTGGTGGAAATCTGCATGGCCGTTACCGGAGCTCGAGAATGGACTGGAAGGTGTCGCGCGCGGCCTGGATGACGCGGCTCGACGCGGAATAGGCCTGCTGGAACCGCATCAGCGTCACCGCCTCCGAGTCCAGCGTCACGCCCGAAGCCGCCGACAGCGTGGCCTTGGCGCCGTCGCTGATCGCGGTCTGCGCGTCGGCGACGGTCTGGCGCTGCTTGAGCGTGGTGGCGTTGCCGGTGACGATCTGGGTCAGCCGGTTTTCGAAATTGCCGGTGCTCGTGTTGCTGCGCGCCTGTTCGAGCAGGGTCAGATTGTCGGCGTTGCGCGATCCCGCGCCATTGCTGGCCGCCGCGATGGCGGAGCCGCTGGTCAGCAACAGGCTCATATTGGCGGTGCCGTCGGTCAGGGCGAACATCTTCGCGCCCTGCTGACCGTTCACGTCCTGGCCGCCCGCCTGCAAGGTGTTGACGGTGTTGACGAAATCCTTCGCGACCTGGTTGAAGGCGCCGCGCGTGGCGTTGATCCGCTCCGCCCCGTCGAGCATCCCCGCCATCGACCCGCCGGTGGGGATGAAGTCGTGAAGCTCGCCCTGCACCGCCACCTTGAAGGCCACGCTGCCGTCGGTTCCGCGCTGGTAGGTCACCGAACCCGTCACATCGGGTGCGGCCAGCACCGGCCCGGCGCGATCGCCCAGCCGCACCGTCGCGCGCCCGAGATAGTCGGTGGTGCTGGTGATGTCGGCCAGCGCGCTCATCTTGGTCAGGATCTGGTCGCGCTGGTCGGTCAGCTGCGCCGCCGCCGCCGTTCCCGCCTGGGTCCGGCCCAGCCCGTCATTGACGCGCACCAGCGAGACGGCGAGCGAGGACAGGTCCTGCGCCGCCTGCCGCGCCTGGCCGTCGAAATCGGACTGGACCTGGTCGAAGGCCGCATTGGTCGCGCTGAAGGCGCTGGCGGTCGACCGCGCCGCCTCCAGCATCGTCGCGCGCAGCGCGTTCGAGCTCGGATCAGACGCCAGGGTGCGCGCGGCGGTGAAGAAGGAGGTCAGGCGGGTCTGCACCTGGTCGCCGGTCAGCGTGCTCTCGATCCGGCTCAGCCAGGTCGCCCCCGTCTGGGTCCGCGACAGGTCGGAGGTGGCGGCGCGCACCGCGGCGGTGGCATAGACGTCGGTCGAACGCGCGATGCCCAGCACCACCACGCCCGAGCCCGCCGACACCTTGTTCGCCGACAGCCCCGCCGCCGGCGAGACCTCCTGCGTCGTGACCGTCCGGCGCGAATAGCCGTCCGTCGCGACATTGGCGATATTCTCACCAACGGCGGTCAGCGCGGTTTGATATGCGCGGACGCCCGAAGCGCCGATAGAGAGCAGATCGCTCATGCGACTCGTGCTACATTATTTCTGGTTAACGGCAGGTTGAGATTTGGCGAGGAAGGCGGTGACCGCCTTGCCGATGCCCAGCGGCGCCTGGACCGCCATCGTCTGCGCGACCTGCTGATCCTGCATGTCGCGGAACGTGTCCAGCGCCTTGGATTCGAACATCGTGTCGCCCAGCTTGGTCTGGCGCATCGCCTTGAGCATCATGCCGGTGAAGATCGCCTCGAACTGGGTGCCCGCCTTGTCCAGATTGGCGCCGTTGGACAGCCGCCGGGTGTCGGTCGACACGCTTCCCGAAATCGCCGAGGCGGGGGCGGAAGTCGGCGAAATCGCCGAGCTGGGTGCGATGCTCTGGGTCACAGGACGATCAACTCCGCTTTCAGCGCGCCGGCTTCCTTCAGCGCTTCGAGGATGGCGACCAGGTCGGACGGGGCCGCGCCGATCGCGTTCACCGCCTTGACGATGTCGGCGAGCTTGGGACCGGGGGCCAGGACGAACATCGGGCGACGCTCCTCCTCGACCGAGACGCCCGATTTCTGGGTGATCGCGGTCTGGCCGCCGCTCAAGGGGCCGGGCTGGCTGACGCGCTGCTGCTCGTCGATCTTCACGGTCAGCTTGCCGTGCGTCACCGCCGCCGGGCCGACCCGGACCGCCGAGTTGATGACGACGGTGCCGGTGCGCGCGTTGACGATCACCTTGGCGGGCGGCTCGGCGGAGGCGACGTCGAGATTCTCGATCTCGGACATCAGCGTGGCGCGGACATCGGCACCCATCGGCGCGCGGACCGCGACCGACACGGCGTCCATCGCCTGCGCGATGCCCATGCCGAGGCGCGCATTGATCGCCTGCGCGACATTCTGCGCGGTGGTGAAGTCGGCGCGGGCGAGGTTGAAGGTCAGCATCGGCGCGGTGTCGAAGCCGGTCGCGACCGCGCGCTCGACCGTCGCGCCCTCGGGGATGCGGCCGGTTGAGGGGACGTTGACGACGATCTTCGACCCGTCCGCGCCCTCGGCACCCAGGCCACCGACCGCGAGATTGCCCTGCGCCATCGCATAGATCTGGCCATCGGCGCCCTGGAGCGGGGTGAGGATCAGCGCGCCGCCGCGCAGCGACTTGGCCTTGCCCATCGAGGACACGGTGATGTCCAGCTTCTGCCCCGGCTTGGCGAAGGGCGGCAGCTCGGCGGTGACCATCACCACCGCGGCGTTCTTCATCCCCGGATTGGCGCCCGGCGGCAGCTGCAACCCGAAGCGCGAGACGACGGCCTTCAGCGACTGGACGGTATATTCCAGATTGTCGTCGCCCGTACCCGGCAGGCCGACGACGACGCCGTATCCGGTCAGCTGGTTGGTGCGGATGCCCTGGAACCCGCCCAGGTCCTTGATCCGGTCGGCCGAGGCCGGGGCCGCGATCAGGAGCGTGGCGAGGAGCGTGAGGAGGAAGCGGATCATGTCTCTATGCCTCAGAACGGGCTGACGGCCTGGAAGAAACGGCTCAGCCAGCCCTGGCGGCTGGCGCGGGCGACGTCGCCCTTGCCGGTATAGGCGATCTGCGCATCGGCGACGCGGGTCGATTCGACGCGGTTGTCGATGCCGATATCGGCCATGCGGACCAGCCCCTTGATCCGGATGAACTCGTCACCGCGGTTCAGCGTCACGCGCTTCTGCCCCTGGACCAGCATGGTGCCGTTGGGGAACACCTGTGCCACGGTCACGCTGATCTCGCCCGACAGTGAGTTGGACTGGTCGGCCGCGCCCGAACCGTTGAAGTTGCGGCTGCCGCCCATGCCGATATCGGTCGACTTGAGCAGCGAGCCCAGCGGGCCGGTGGTCGGCGGATTGATCCCCAGATCGCCCTTCGAGCCGAGCTTGGAGGTCGCCGACTTGGACGCCGCCGTCCGCTCGACGAGGACGATGGTGAGGGGATCGCCGACCCGACGCGCGCGCCATCCCTCGTACAGCGCGGCATAGCCATCGGCCGCCTGGAAGATCGAGCCGTTGGCGGGCTGGACCGGCTGGGCGGGCATGGGCGCGGGGCGGGTGGTGGTGAAATCCTCGACCGGCTGCTTCTTGCCGAAGAGGCTGGCCTGCGCGGGCAACGGCGCGAGCGCGGCGACGACCATCGCGGCGGCCGCCGTCGACAGCGCCAGTTCGACCCAATAGTCGAAACGGGAAAGAGCCAGACGCATCACCGGCCTCACAGATTCTGGTTGGCGTATTGGAGCATCTCGTCGGTCGACTTGATCATCTTCGAGTTGACCTCATAGGCGCGCTGGGTCTCGATCATGTCGACCAGCTCCTCGACGACGTTGACGTTCGACCCTTCGAGCATGCCCTGGCGAATCTGGCCGCGCCCCTCGAGCCCGGCGACGCCCATGCCGACCGCGCCCGAGGCGGCGGTCTCGGTCAGGTAATTGTCGCCCTTGGACTGGAGGCCCGCCGGGTTGGGGAAGGTCGCGACCTGGATCTGGCCGATCTCGGCGGGGGCGACCTGGCCCTGGATGGTGGCCGACACGGTGCCGTCGGAGCCGATGGTGATCTGGGTCGCGCCCTGCGGCACGGTGATGCCCGGCATCACCTGATAGCCCTCGGACGTGACCAGCAGCCCCTCGGCCGAGCGGGAGAAATTGCCCGCGCGGGTATAGCCCAGCGTCCCGCCCGGCATCTGCACCTGGAAGAAGCCCTCGCCGTCGAGCGCCATGTCCAGGCTGTTGTTGGTGGTCTGCATCGACCCTTGCGTGTTGATCCGCGCGGTGCCCTGGATGCGCACGCCGGTGCCCAGGTTCAGGCCGGTCGCATATTTGCTCTCGGTCGAGCTGGCCGCGCCCGGCGCGGTGATCGTCTGATAGGCCAGCGTCTCGAACGCGGCGCGATCGCGCTTGAACCCGGTCGTGTTGACGTTGGCCAGGTTGTTCGAGATGACCCGCATGCGCATGTCCTGGGCGTCGAGCCCGGTGCGCGCGATGTGCATGGCGGCGGAAGACATAAACCCTTAATCCTCAGCTCGGCAGCCGCATCAGCGATGCGCTGTTCTCGTCCATCGACTTGGCCTCTTTCATGAGGTTGGCCTGCACCTCGTAGCTGCGCTGGTTCTCGATCATGTCGACCAGCGTCTGGGTCATGTTGACGTTCGACCCTTCCAGCGCGCCCGACTGGACGGTGGCGTCCATGTCCTGCGGCAGCGCCCCGCCGCCCTTGACGCGCAGCAGATTGTCCAGCCCCTTGACCGTCTGGCTGCCGCGCGTGTCGGCCAGCTTCATCCGGTCGATCACCTGCGGCTGGGTGCCGGGCCCTGCGCCCAGCGGCACGATCGACAGCGTGCCGTCGGGCGAGACGCTCATCGAATTATAGGGGGGCACGGTGATCGGGCCGTTCTGGCCGATCACCGGAAAGCCGTCGCCGGTCTGCAGCACGCCCGAGGCCGTGACCTCCAGGTCGCCGCGACGGGTATAGGCTTCCGACCCGTCGGGAGCCTGCACCGCCAGCCACGCGCTGGAGGTCGCGACCGCGACGTCCAGCGGATTGCCGGTATGCTGGACGGTGCCGGGCTGGCGGTCGGCGTCGGTCACTTCCTCGGCGGTGGGCATCCGCGCCTCGAACGCCGCGCCGCCGCCCTTGAGGTCGATACGGTCGAACACGACCCGGTCCGAACGGAAACCGATCGTCGAAGCATTGGCCATGTTGTTGGCGATCGCCGACTGCGCCGACATGTGCGCCCGCAGTCCCGTCGCCGCCGTATAGACCAGCTTGTCCATCGCTGCCCCCCGTTACCTGTCCCGTTACCCGGCCCGTTTCGCTTAGCTGCGGATGTTGAAGATGGTCTGCGAGATCTGGCTCGACGTATCGAGCGCCTTGGCGTTCGCCTGGAAGTCGCGCTGCGCGGCGATCAGGTTGACCAGCTCCTCGGTGATGTCGACGTTCGACCCCTCGATGGTGCTCGACCGGATCGCGCCGTACGCGCCCTGGTTGGCGGTGCCGAACTTGGCCGCGCCCGACTTGCCGGTCGCCTCCCAATAGCTGTTCCCCTCCTGGCGCAGGCCCGGCATGTTGACGAAGGTCGCCACCGCGACCTTGCCGAGCGCGGCGGTCTCGCCGTTGGAGAAGGAGGCGGTCACCAGGCCGTCGTCGCCGACCGACACGCCCGACAACAGGCCCACCGACTTGCCGTCCTGGGTGCGCGAGGCGACCGAGAAGATCGAACCCGACTGCGACGAGCCGGTATAGTCGATCGACAGCGGCTGCGACGTGGTCGAGGTGCGCGGGGTGAAATTGTCGAACTTGGTCGCCCCGGTCGGCGACTTCAGGTTGCCGCCCGAATCGAAGGTCATCTTGATCGGGTCCTTCGACCCGCCATTGGTCGTCATCTGCTGATCGCCGACGAAGCTGTAGACCAGCCAGCTGCTGCTGCCGTCCGAGGGCTGGATCGCATTGCCATTGGCATCGACCGGCAACGGCGCACGGACATAATAGTTGGTCAGCGTCATGGCGTTGCCCGCCGTGTCGTAGATCTTGGTCTGGGTCGTGTTGTTGTACGTGCCCATGTTGGTGCGGTCGAACGCGGCGGTCGGCGCGACGGCGGTGCTCGACAGGTTGATCGCCATCGTCACCTTCTTGGTGGCGACCGGCGTGCCGCTGGTCGTGGGCAGCTGAAGGCTGGTCAGGCCGTCATTGCCGAACGCGGTGACGTTGCCGTCCTTGTCGACCGGGAACACCTGGACGCGGTTGCCCTGCGTGTCGGTCACATAGTTCTTGGTGTCGACCTGGAACGAGCCGTTGCGCGTGTACTGGAGCGTACCCGCGGTGCCGCCCGCCTGCACCGTGAAGAAGCCGTCGCCCGAAATGGCGAGGTCCAGCGCGTTGGAGGTGCTGGTGTAATTGCCCTCCTTGAACTCCTGCCGGTTGGCCTTGACCACGGTGCCCGAGCCGACCTGCTTGAACGGGTCGGTGGCGAAATTGGCGGCCATCACGTCGGCGAATTCGGCGCGGCTCTTCTTGAAGCCGTTGGTGCCGACGTTGGCGAGATTGTGCGAGATGACCGACATGTCGGTCTGCGAAGCCTGAAGGCCGCTGAGCGAGGTGTAGAAGGACATGGGCTATCTTCCTGGTACGTGAAGGGGGATCAGCCGACGGCGCGGACGGCGGAGAGCTGGACCTGGCCCAGACCGGCGACGGTCAGGACCGGCGAGCCGGTGGAGGGCAGCGAGACGGACTGGACGGGCGCCCAGACCAGCGAGCGGCTGGTGACGGCGGTGCTGCCGTTGTTGGCGGACACCGAGATGGTGAAGGGCCCCGATCCGGCGCTCTTGCCGTCGGCGGTCTTGCCGTCCCAGTCATAGCTGGCCGCGCCCGCCTTCTGCGCGCCGAGTGACAGCGTCTTGAGGACCCCGCCGCTGGCATCGGCGATGGTCACCGTCACGTTGGACGCCGCGGCATCCAGTTCGACTTGGCCCGCCAGCCCGCCGCTGGTGCGGCCATAGGCGGTCGTGCCCTGGGTCAGCACGGTCTTGCCGACATAGTTCATCGCGGCCGCGGGCGTGGTCCCGGTCAGCTTGTTCGCGAGCGAGGTCAGCGTGGTGTTCATCTCGGAGATGCCCGCCACGCTGGAGAATTGCGCCATCTGGGCGACCATCTGGGTATTGTCCATCGGCGAGAACGGATCCTGGTTCTTCAGCTGCGCGGTCAGCAGCTTCAGGAAATCGGCCTGGCCCAGCGTCGTGGACTTCTTGGCCGCCGTGGTGGTCGAGGACGAGCCGGTCGACCCGGTTCGCGCGATGCCCAGACTGTCGAGCGTCGACTCGAGCGCGGTGGATGTCATGATCAGCGTCCCAGCTTGAGGGTATCGAGGATCAGCGACTTGGCCGTCTGCATGACCTCGACATTGTTCTGGTAGGTGCGCGAGGTCTCCATCATGTCGACCAGCTCGCGGGTCTCGTCGACGGCGGCCTCGTAGATATTGCCGTCCTTGTCGGCCAAGGGGTTGTTCGGATCGTGCCGCTTGGCGGGGTCTTCCCCGGCGGTCACGATCTTCTCGACATCGACGGTGGACAGGCCGGTCGCGGCGTCGAAGCTGGTGCGGAAGACCGGCTTCATCGTCTTGTACGCGGTCTCGGCCGACCCGGCGACGCCGCCCGCATTGGCGAGGTTCGACGCGGTGGTGTTCATCCGCACCAGCTGCGCCGACATGGCGCGGCCCGCGACCTGGAAGATGGAGAGAGGCGTGTCGGCCATCGCTTATTCGCCCTTCAGCGCGCGGGTGATGGTGGAGATGCGGCCGTTCAGGAACGACAGCGTCGTCTGATACTGGACGGCGTTTTCGGCGAAGGCGGTCTGTTCCTGGTTGAGTTCGACCGTGTTGCCGTCGAGCGAGGTCTGGAGCGGCACGCGATACTTCGTCGCGCCGGCGATCCCCTTGCCCTGGCCCTGGTCGGAGCCGCCCTCGATCGCGGCGAGCGCCGCCTTGAAATCGATGTCGCGCGCCTTGAATCCGGGGGTGGAGGCGTTGGCGATGTTCGAGGCCAGCACACCCATGCGCTGCGCCCGGACTTCCAGCGCCGCGCCGTGAATTCCGAAAAGCGTTTCTGCGGCCATCGTTCAACCTCCTTTCCCACGCGGATCATCGCGATAGCCGGGGATACGCAATCACCGTGCCAACCTGCCGAAAGGCGCGGAAAGGCGCGGGGTCGGGCTGGCCCACCCGCCCGGCCCGCCCGCCCTCCGGCAAGGCGTTGCCGCCTTTTGCCGGTCGGCGGCAACGAAGCGGCAGCGGGTTCCTGCCGCCCCGCCCGCGCCGCGCGCGCCGCGCCGACGCGCTCCCCCCAGCGGGTGCGACTTTGGCGAATCCGCACAGGCATTTGGCCTGGTCTTTGCGTGGCGGCGCGCATGATAGCCCTTCCACCGCTCCACCAGTTCTTCGACTCCGCGGCGCTCGCCATCGTGCTGGGCGGTACGCTGATCGCGACGCTGTTGCGCACGCCATGGCGTGACGGGCGGCGCGCGCTCCGGGCGCTGGCCGTACTGGCCCGGAAGCCCTTCGCCGCCGAGCCGCTGATCGAACAGATCGCGCATCTGTCGCGCGTCGCGCGGCGGCACGGGGTGCTGACGCTCGACCGTTCGGTCGTCACCGACCCCGATCTGGCCGAGGCGATCGCCGCGATCGTCGATGGCGAAGGGCCGGAGGCCGTGACCGCGCGGCTCGACCTGGCGCGGCAGGGGCGGATCGAGCGCCATGTCGCGGTCGCCGACATCTGGACCGGCGCGGCCGAGGTGGCGCCCGCCATGGGCATGGTCGGCACGCTGATCGGGCTGGCGGCGATGTTCGCGACGATGAACGATCCGCAGCGGATCGGCGGCGCGATGGCGATCGCGCTGCTCGCCACCCTCTATGGCGCGCTGTTCGCCAATCTGGTCGCCCAGCCGATCGCGATGCGGCTGCGTCGCGCCGCGCGGATCGAAGCGTTCGAGCGGACCCGCATCGTCGCCCCGCTCGCCGCCCTGGCCGCGCGCGAGGCCCCGCGCCCCTCGCGCGGATCGACGGCGTCGTCCAAGTCGGGCCCGTCCTCGCCGCCCAGCCTGATGAGCGTGGCATGAGCGATCCGGTGTTTCCCGATCCCGTGCCGTCGCGACCGATCTGGCTGATCACGCTGGCCGACCTTGCCCTGTTGCTGGTCGGCTTCCTCGTTCTGGTCCAGGCGACGGGGGCGGAGCGGCGGCCCGCGCTGCTCAACGGACTGCGCGCGCAGTTCGGCGCCAACACCGATCCCGCGTCGCAGGCGCTCCGCCTGCCCCCCGCCCCGCCGCCCGCCATGCCGGTCGCGACCGCCTCGTTGAGCTTCGCCCCCGGTTCGGCCGAGCCGGTCGATCCCGACCCGCTGCTGGGCCCCTGGGCGCGCGAGGCGCTGGCCGATCCGCGCATCCGCCTGTCGATCACCGGGGCGACCGACGGCAGCGCCGCCGATGTCGATCCCGTCACCCATAGCGCGGTCGTGCTGGCCGCCGATCGCGCCCGCGCCGCCGCCGCGCTGATCGGCCCCGCCGCCGCCGACCGCCTGATCCTTTCCACCGCCGCCAAGCCGGGCCCGCGCATCGCGATGGTCACGCTCGTCTTTGCCGGCGATCCGCCACGGAGACCCTGATGATCCTGTCGCTGCTTCTGGCCG
Organism: Sphingomonas sp. 1185; assembly: GCF_040544655.1. NCBI lineage: Bacteria > Pseudomonadati > Pseudomonadota > Alphaproteobacteria > Sphingomonadales > Sphingomonadaceae > Sphingomonas > Sphingomonas sp. 1185. Next base: position 101,238 of record NZ_JBEPKL010000007.1, on the reverse strand, counting down.
GTGCCGCCGGCTTTCAGGATATTGCCGCGCTCGACGCCGCCGTCACCGCCTTTACCGGCCGCCCCGTCGGGGTGGAGGGGGGCGCCCGGTCGCCGGTCGATGCCAGGCTGAAGCTCAGCCAATGCCCCACCGTCGCGCTGTCGTGGCGCACCGAGATGCACGACGCGGTGGTCGTCACCTGTTCCAGCCCGCAATGGCGCATCTTCGTGCCGGTGCTGGCCGTGCCGAAGCCCGCCGCCGAGCCGCGCCCGATTCCCGTCGCCGCCGCCCGGGTGGAGCCGGTCATCAGACGCGGCGATCCGGTGGTGATCGAGGCGGGATCGAACGGCTTTTCGATCACCCGCGAAGGCGTGGCGATGGCCGATGCCGCGCCCGGCGCGCATTTCCTGGTCCGCATCGATTCGTCCCGCCAGCCGGTCCAGGCGGTCGCGCTGGCCAGCGGTCGCGCCACCCTGCCCGGCTGGGCCGAATAGCGGAATGCCCATCGGCCGGAAAATCGGGGGCGAGAGCGTAAATTCTCGCTAAAGATTCCCCGGATTCGGCCGTTACCCTCCATGTCAGCGGAACCAGAAGGTGCGGACATGGTGGATGTAACAAGGCTGAGTGCCGGGGAAGCGAGGATCGGGCGGATCGCCGCCGTGACGCGTCCCAACGCGCTCGCGGCGAGCACCCAGACCGCTCCGAACCCGGCCAAGGCGGCCAGCGAGACCAGCGGCGTCGGCAATCTGGCGCGCGACCTGGCGGCCCAGCCGCCGGTCGACATGGATCGTGTCGCCCAGATCAAGAAGGCCATCGCCAATGGCGATTTCCCGATCCTGCCGGCGACCATCGCCGACCAGATGATCGCCCTGAAGCTCGACTGGAACGGTAAATGACGCGCCGTGACGCCCTGATCCAGGTCATCGAGGCCCTGCACCGCGAAATCGCGGCGCTGAAGTCGAACGACGTGGTCGCCCTCGAACGCGCCACCTCCGAAAAGCTGGCCGCGATCGAACAGGTCGCCGCGCTGGGCACCGGCCCCGCCGGGCCCGAGCTGCGCGAGCTGGCAGACGAGGCCAACCGCCTGAACGAGACCTGCCGTATCTATGTGAACCTGATGGCGGCCAATGTCCGTCGCAAGCTCCAGACCCTGACCGGGGATGCCGGCATGGGCTATCGCCCCGCGATGCGCGCCTACGCCTGATTGCCGCTTGCCGGGCGGCAAGCCGTTGCCGCTTTGCCGCCAAACCCCCTGCCGACCCTGATGGCCGGTCCTGCCGGTCCCCAGCACGAAAGCCCGCTTTGCCGGGCTTTTTTCGTCTCCCGCGCCGGATTCGCACCGATCCCCGGCAGAGCCGCGGGAAATTGGCACGCCCTTTGCTGAGTAGAGCCCGAACAAGGGCTTTTACCGAACAGCATGACCGTCCAACCCGTCTCTCAAACCAGGATCCAATCGGCCATCGCGCTGGCGTCCAGCCGCACGGGTGTCGATTTCGGCTATCTGCTGGGGCAGGCCAAGCTCGAGTCCGGGCTGAACGCGAATGCCCGTGCGGGGACATCTTCGGCCTCGGGTCTGTACCAGTTCGTCGAGCAGAGCTGGCTCGCGGTGGTCAAGAAGCACGGCGCCGAGCATGGCCTGGGCTGGGCGGCGGATTCGATCGGCCAGTCGGGCGGACGCTATCATGTGTCGGGCGAGGCGCGCGCCGCCGTCATGGGGCTGCGCAACGATCCCACCGCCGCCTCGCTGATGGCGGCCGAACATGCCTCGGACAATAAGAGCGCGCTGGAGGCCACGCTGGGCCGCGAGGCGGGCGGCACCGACCTGTATATGGCGCATTTCCTGGGCCTGGGCGGCGCGACCAAGTTCCTGAGCACGATGGCCTCCAGCCCGCAGGCGACCGGCGCCGCGCTGTTCCCCGCCGCCGCGCGCGCCAACCGCTCGGTCTTCTACGCCGCGAACGGCCAGCCGCGCACGCTCTCCGACATCTACAACCGCTTCGCCGACAAGCTGGCGGGCAGCAGCGCCGACAGCGACGCGACCCGCGCCGCCAACCTGCAGTTCGCCGCACAGGCGCTCGCGCTGAAGGGCATGGGCGAGGATGCGACCGTCGTCACCGGCAACAACGAAAGCGCCGCCGACGCCATGGCCTGGGCCAACAGCACGATGAACCGGCTGGGCCTGCGCAACGGATCGGCCAGCATCACCGACAGCGACAGCGTGCTGCGCCCCAAGCCCGACCATGCGCGGCTGGCGTACATGATGCTCGCGAGCATGGGGGGTTAAACGATGGGCAAGCTGTTTTCCGGCGGCCGCACCATGGCCCTTCCCGCGGCGATCCTGCTGCTCGTCCTGGTCATGGTCGTGCCGATCCCGCCCGCGCTGCTCGACATCTTCTTCGTCGCCAATATCGCGATCAGCCTGGCCGTCCTGATGGTCGCGCTGAACGCCGAAAAGCCGCTCGACTTCTCGGCCTTTCCGACCGTCCTCCTGTTCGCCACGCTGTTCCGCCTGGGCCTCAACGTCGCCTCGACCCGTATCGTGCTGGTCCATGGTCATGAGGGCGAGAGCGCGGCGGGCCATGTCATCGAGGCGTTCGGCACCTTCCTGATCGGCGGCGACTATGTCGTCGGTCTCTTCGTCTTCGCGATCCTGATGATCATCAACCTGATCGTCGTGACCAAGGGCGCGGGCCGCGTGTCCGAAGTGTCGGCGCGCTTCACCCTGGACGCGCTGCCCGGCAAGCAGATGGCGATCGACGCCGACCTGAACGCCGGGCTCATCACCCCCGACCAGGCCAAGGCGCGCCGCGTCGAGGTGTCGACCGAGGCCGATTTCTACGGCTCGATGGACGGTTCGTCCAAGTTCGTGAAGGGCGACGCGGTCGCCGCGATGCTGATCCTGGCGGCCAATATCATCGGCGGCCTGATCCTGGGCCCGGTCAGCCACGGCATGGGCGTGGCCGATGCGGCCAAGACCTATATCCTGCTGGCCATCGGCGATGCGCTGGTCGCGCAGCTGCCCAGCCTGATGCTGTCGATCGCCGCCGCCGCCATCGTGACGCGCGTGTCGTCCGACAAGGATCTGGCGGGCCAGATCGGGTCGCAGTTCGGCGCGTCCAAGACCTGGATCCCGGTCGCGGTGATCCTGGGCCTGCTCGGCGCGCTGCCCGGCATGCCGCACCTGGTGCTGCTGCCCGCCGCCGCCATTGCCGGGTTCACCGCGTGGAAGCTGCGCCAGATCGAGAAGCGCCCGGTCCCCGTCCCCCCGCCCCCCGCGGCCGAGCCGGTCGATCCCTCGCGCATCGGCTGGGACGAGGTCATCGACGGGATGCAGGTGCATATCGATATCGGCTATGGCCTGGTGCCGCTGGTCGACGAGCGTCGCGGCGCCCCGCTGATGGCACGCATCACCGGCGTCCGCCGCCAGCTGTCCAAGGAACTGGGCTTCGTCGTGCCGCAGGCGCGGGTCCGCGACGACATCAATCTCGGGCCGTTCAACTACCGCATCCTCATCAACGGCGTCGTCGCCGCCGAGGATCAGGTGTCGCCCGACGAGATGCTGGCGCTCGACACCGGCCAGGCCTTCGGCACGCTGGACGGCAAGCCGGTCCAGGACCCGACCTTCGGCCTGCCCGCGACCTGGATCCTGAAGGGCGACGCCGATGCCGCCACCGGCATGGGCTATCTGGTCGTCGATCCGGGCACCGTCATGGCGACCCATCTGAACCATATTCTGGGCTCCAACGCCGCCGAGCTGCTCGGCCCCGACGAGGTCCAGTCGCTGCTCGACGGGCTGAAGGAACGCGCGAGCCAGCTCGCCGCCTCGCTCAGCCCCAACCCCCTGCCGCTCACCACCCTGACCCAGGTTCTCAAGGGCCTTCTTTCGGAGAATATCACCTTGAAGGAGTTCCGCCGCATCGCCAGCGCGATCGCCGTGGCGGCCCAGAAGACGCTCGACGCCGAAGAGATTGTCGAGCTGATCCGGCCGCAGCTGGGCGCGCTCATCATCCAGAAACTGTGCGGGATGCGCGAACCGCTGCGCGTCATGACGCTGGACGGCCAGCTCGAAGGGCTGCTGGGCCAGGCCATGCGCGCCGACACCGCGCGCCGCCATGTGATCGAGCCCGATCTGGGCCGCCGCATCACCGAGGCGCTGACCCATGCCGCCCAACCGCTGATCGCCGAGGCCAAGCCGTTCGCGCTGGTCGTCCAGCCGGGCGTGCGGCTCGCGATGCGCAAGCTGCTGCGCACCTGCATGCCCGACACGCCGGTCCTGTCCTTCTTCGAGGTGCCCGAGGAGAAGGCGGTCGAGGTCGTCGCCGTGATCGGCGCTCCGCAGGCGCTGGCCGCATGAGCGCGCATCCCCTGAGCGGCGCGTTCGTCAACGCCCAGAGCCTCAACCCGGCGAATTTCGATCCGGCGCTGGCCAACCCCACGGTCGCCGACCGCCCGATCACCTATCGTCCGGTCGTCCGTCGCCCCGGCGGCGACACCGATGCGATCATCCGCCAGCATCTGCCGCTGGTCCGCCGGATCGCGTGGCATGTGCACGGATCCATGTCGAGCCTGATCGAGGTCGAGGATCTGGTCCAGGTCGGGCTGGTCGCGCTGGTCGAGGCCGCCGCCTCGTTCGAGGAGCGCGGGGTCGAGTTCGGCCATTATCTGAAGTCGCGGCTGCGCGGCGCGATGATCGACGAGCTGCGCCGCCAGGCCACGACGACGCGCGGCGCGATGCGCCGCCGCCGCCAGTATAGCGAGGCGGTCACCACCCTGTCGCAGTCCGGCGGGCAGGCCCCGACCGACGAGGCGGTGGCGGAAAAGCTGGGCGTCTCGGTCGAGCGGCTGCGCGCCGACTACAAGACCGCCGAGGCGGTGCGGATGGAGGCGATCGACGATGTCTATGCCGACGACCTGCCCTGGTTCGCCGACGACACCCCCGACGCCTTCGAGCAGCTGGCCGAAAGCGACCTGCGCGACGCGCTGATCGCCGCCATCTCGGCGCTCCCCGAGCGCGAGGCGATGGTGATCCAGCTTTATTATGTCGAGGAACTCAACCTGGAGGAAATCGGCCAGGTGCTGGGCGTCGGCGCCGCGCGCATCTGCCAGATCAAGAGCGCGGCGCATGCCCGCCTGAAAAAGGCGCTCGCCAGCCAGCGGTAAGGCGATTCCTCCCCTGCGAGGGGGAGGAATGGGCCCGCGCCATTTCCGATGGCGCCATCTTCCTCTAAGCGCGTCCCCGATGACCGGGGACGCCGATGTTCGCACGCCATGAACGCCGACTGATCGCACGCTATCTGTGGCCGGGCGCGGGCGGGCGGCTGGTCCTGCTGGTTGCCGGGATCGGATGCACCGGCGTCATGATCGGCGTCGCCGCGCTGGTGCTGGTCATCGCGGTCATGAACGGCGCACAGACCAAGCTGGCCGACAGCGTCGCGCCGGTCGATGGCCATCTCAGCGTCATCGTGCCCGCCCGTGCCGCGATGACCGAGGGCCAGGTCGCCGCCGTCATCGCGCACCTGCCCGGCGTCGCGCGCACCGAGCCGATTCGCGAACTCACCGCCGCGCTGTCGATCGACGGGCGGATCACTCCCATCCAGTTGCAGGGCCGCGACCCGGCGACGCTCGCCCGGCTGGTCCCGACGATGCGGTCGGCGCTGGCCCATAGCCCGGACCCGGCGAACGCGGTCGCGATCGGACAGGATGCCGCGCTGCAACTGGGGCTGTTCCCCGGCGATACCATCGCGATCGGCCGGGTCCGTCTCGGCCCCGACCATATGCCGTCGCTCGACCTGTTCGACGCGAGGGTCGCCGCCTTCTATCCCGACGAGGACAAGGGGAGCGACCGGGTGACGGTGTTCGCGCCGCTCGATTCGCTGCCCATCCTGAAGGACGACGCCGCCGTCACCCGCCGGATCGCCGTCGTCCTGACCGATCCCGCGCGGGAGGCGGCGGTCGCGGCGGCGATCCGCAGGCGCCTGGGCCCCGGCTATCCGATCACCAGCTGGCGGCAGGCCAATCGCGCGCTGCTCGCCGCGCTCGTCACCGAGAAGATCGGGATGACGATCGCGGTCGGGCTGGTGACCCTGGTCGCGCTGTTCAACATCCTGTCGTCGATGACGCTGCTGGCGCGGGCCAAGCGGCGCGAGATCGCGATCCTGCGGACGATGGGCGTGTCGGTGGCGAGCATCGCGCGGATCTTCACGACGGTCGGCAGCATCATCGCGCTGACCGGCGCGGGCGTCGGCCTGGCGCTGGCGGCCGGATTGCTGACCCAGCGCGCCGCGATCGTCGCGGCGGTCCGCCATCTGTCCCCGGCGCGGCAGGCGGAATGGGACGTCTTCCTGTCCTTGCCGATCGGGATTTCGCGGACCGAGCTGGCCGCGATCGGCCTGAGCGTGGTGGCGGGGGCGGTGCTGGCCAGCCTCTATCCCGCGTGGCGGGCGGGGCGGACCTCGCCCGCGCTGGTGCTGCGCGCCGATTGAGCGCGGACATGAGTAAACCCCGGCGGCACGGCGGCCGCCGGGGTTTGTCCTGCAAACCGGCTTGGCGAGGGACTCGCGGCCGGTCGGCCCCGTCACCCGAGTGGGGGCGCGGTGCCGGGGCGCTCAGGAACCGGGTGTTACTGGCCGAGCAGCTTGAGCACGCCCTGCTGGGACTGGTTGGCCTGGCTCAGCATCGCGGTCGATGCCTGGCTCAGGATCTGGGCCTTGGCGAGCGCGGTGGTTTCCGCCGAGAAATCGGTGTCCTCGATACGGCTGCGCGCATCGGTCAGGTTCGTGACGTTGGAGGTCAGGTTGTTGACCGCCGACTGGAGCCGGTTCTGCGTGGCGCCGAGGCCCGCGCGGATATTGGCGACCTTGCCGATGGCCGAGTCGAAATTCTCGAGCGTCGCCGTGGACTTCACCGAGCTGGTCGTGCCGGCATTCGGATCGCCCAAGACCATGACGTTGGTCATTTCGGTCGCCGTCGTCAGATCGCTGAAATTCATGGTGATGGCGTCGCTGGTGTTCGCGCCCGCCTGGATCTGGACCGCGCCCGAATTGCCCGCGGTGCCGTTCAGCAGCTTCTGCCCGTTGAACTGGGTGTTGCGGAGAATCGTCGAAACCTGTGCCGCCAGGGCGTTCTGTTCGGCGGTAATGTTGTCCTTGTCGGTGGTCGAATAGATGCCATTGGCCTTCTGCACCGCCAGTTCGCGCATCCGCTGGAGCATGTTGCTCACTTCCTGGAGCGCACCTTCGGCGGTCTGCGCCATCGAGATGCCGTCGTTGGAATTGCGGATGGCCTGGTTCATGCCGCGCACCTGCGCCGACATCGAGGCGGCGATGGCGAGGCCGGCGGCGTCGTCCTTCGCGGAATTGATTCGCTTGCCGGTCGACAGGCGCTCCATCGACACGTTCAGCGCTTCCGATGCGGCGCCGTTGGCGCTCGACGCGCGTAACGCCGAAATATTACTGGCGATAACCGTCATGGTCGTTCTCCAAAGCCGGAGCTCTCCGCCGCCCCCAAGGCGAAGGTCGAGCTGCCAAGACGGGTAACGACCGCCTGGGACCAGACTTTAGAGAAAAGAGTCGTTTGGGCGCGTTTTTTCGGGCGGAGCCCCCCGGCACCCTATTATAAGGTACCGGGGGGTCCACCTTCCGCGACCGAGGGGATAACCGCGGTCGGCATTCGCCCAGGGCGTTAGCCGAGGAGCTTCAGCACGCCCTGCTGCGACTGGTTGGCCTGGCTCAGCATCGCGGTGGACGCCTGGCTCAGGATCTGCGCCTTGGCGAGCGCGGTGGTTTCTTCCGAGAAGTCGGTGTCCTGGATGCGGCTGCGCGCTTCGGACAGGTTGGTCATGTTCGACGTCGCGCTGTTGACCGCCGACTGGAGACGGTTCTGGGTGGCACCCAGGCCCGCGCGGATCTTCGACACGTCGGCGATCGCGGCGTCGTAATTGTCCAGCGTGTCCGACTTCAGCGAGGTCGAACCCGAAGCCGGGGCGAAATCGACCACTGCGCTCAGCTTCGAACCCGTGTCGGCCGCGCCGCCGGTACCGGCCGCATAGGTCGCGGTCATGTCGCGCAGATTGATCGAAACCGTATCGCTGCTGGTCGCGCCGGTCTGGATCGAGACCGAGGCGGCCGCATTGAACAGCGCCGTGCCGTTGAACTTGGTGTTCTTCACGACCGAGCTGATCTGGTCGGCGAGCGTCGTCTGCTCGTTGGTGATGTTCCTCTTGTCGTCGGCCGAATAGGTGCCGTTCGACGACTGGACCTTCAGCTCGCGCATGCGCTGCAGCATGTTGCTGACCTCGTTCAGCGCGCCTTCGGCCGTCTGCGCCATCGAGATGCCGTCATTGGCGTTGCGGATGCCCTGCGCCATGCCCTTGATCTGCGCGGTCATCGAGTTGCTGATCGCCAGACCGGCGGCGTCGTCCTTTGCCGAGTTGATGCGCTGGCCGGTCGACAGGCGCTCCATCGAGCTGCTGAGGGCCAAGGACGCCGAGGTCGACGCGGCGGTAGCACGCAATGCACTGATATTGCTGGCAATAACGGTCATGTGATGTCTCCAAATCTGCTCGGCGATCCGTCTGTGTCCCCTCTGGATCACCGAGCCGCCGAGTGGAGTAACGGCCGCTTTCCGGCAGGCTTTAGCCGGTGGCATGCAAATTTTTGCCGGTTGCCTTGCCGGTTTTGCCGGAACGGTCGCGCGCGCGCCGGTGCGTCGCGAGCACACATACGGGCGCGCGTCGCGCCCGGAAAAAACTTGCCGTTCGCGTTGCCGCATTAACCACGGTTTTACCAAAGAAGGGGCATTGGAGAGTCACGAAAGGACTCAAGCCCGATGTCGTCGATTTTCCCCTCCGCTGCGCTGGTTAAGCAGAAATACGCGCTGATTTCCGCGCTGCGTGCCCAGGGCCTGGCGATCGCCGAGTCGGGTGCCGTTCCCCAGGCCGGGGACATGTTCCTGCTGGCCGAGGGCGACCCGGTCGAGCATCCGGCACGCTCGGTCGTCGTCATCGACGGCCCGGCCCCCGCCATCGTCCCGGCAAGCGGCGGCCGCCCCGCCACCGTGACCTATTCGGCGGCCGAGGCGGGCGTGGGCAACAGCTTCGTGCGCGCACTGGTCGCCGGGCCGACCGTGCCGACCGCCGCCGACCCGGAGAGCCTGGCGCTGTTCACGCTGGCCGAGCGCGTCGCCCAGTCGGACATCACCGTCCTCATCAACGGCCCGACCGGCACCGGCAAGGAAGTGGTGGCCCGCGCCATCCACGCCCAGTCGGCCCGCGCGGCCAAGCCCTTCGTCGCGATCAACTGCGCCGCCCTGCCCGAGTCGATGCTCGAGGCACTGCTCTTCGGCCACCAGAAGGGCGCGTTCACCGGCGCGGCGCAGGCGGGCGAAGGCTTTTTCCGCGCGGCGGACGGCGGCACGCTGCTCCTCGACGAGATCGCCGAGATGCCGCTCCAGCTCCAGGCCAAGCTGCTCCGCGTACTGCAGGAGCGCGAGGTGATCCCGCTCGGCGCGTCGATGCCGCAGTCGGTCGATGTCCGCGTCATCGCCTGCGCCAATCGCGACCTCCAGGCCGAAGTCGCGGCGGGCCGGTTCCGCGCCGACCTCTACTACCGCCTGTCGGTCTTCCCGCTGACCACCAAGGCGCTGGGCGAGCGTCGCATGGACATTCCCGCGCTCGCCGCGACGATGATCCTGCGCCACGCCGCCGGCCGCACCGTCATGCCCTGGCCCAGCACCGCCGCGATCGAGAAGCTGGCGATGCACAACTGGCCCGGCAATGTCCGCGAGCTGGAGAATGTGATCCAGCGCGCGCTGCTCTTCGCGGGCGGTGCGACGATCGAGGCCGAGCATATCGTGTTCGACCGCCCGATGGTCGCCAACGACACCGATGACATGCCGCTGACCGTGACGACCGCGGAAGCCACGCTGGGCAAGGTCGTGCAGATGAGCGAATTCGCCGCGATCCGCGAGATGCTGGCCGCGTGCGGCGGCAACCGGGTCGAGACCGCCAAGCGCCTGGGCATTTCCGAGCGCACGCTGCGCTATCGCCTCGCCAAGGCGCGCGAGCAGGGCGAGGAGATCATCCGCCCCTCTAGCCGGGCCATGATGGCATGAGCGTCGGCGGTGTCGGCGGCGCGATGAGCGTCGACCGGGTGATGGCGCTTCGTGCCCAGATCCTGGAACGCAATCAGGCGCTCAAGGCGGCAAGCCAGGCCGGTGCCAATCAGGCGGCACAGGCCGCCCAGACTCAAGCCCCGGCCGCGCCGGCGACCTTCGCCGACACGCTGGAGTCCGCGCTGAAGGGCGTGAACGAGGGCCAGCAACAGGCCGCCCGCCTGTCCGAAAGCTATGAACGCGGCGAAACCGTCGACATCGCCAAGGTGATGATGGCCCGCCAGCAGGCGTCGGTCGGGTTCGAGGCGACGCTGCAGGTCCGCAACAAACTCCTGTCCGCCTACAAGGACATCATGAGCATGCCGGTGTAAGATGAGCACTGCCCTCACCCCCGCATCGACCAATCCCGCACCGGCCCTGCCGCCGCTGCCGGAAAAGTTCGCCAACCCGCTTCGCCAGATCAAGTCGGTGATGGCGCAGCCCGCCGTCCGCCGCTCCGCGCCGATGGCGCTGCTGATCGGGCTGATCGCGGCCGCCGCGCTCGCCTGGATGGCGCTGTCCAGCCCGACGCAGAAGACGCTGTTCGAGAATCTGTCGGACGCGGACAAGCAGGCGGTGACGACCGCGCTGTCGGCGGCGAACATCAAGAGCAGGATCAACGACGGCACCGGCGCGCTGACCGTCAACGAAGAGGATTATTCCCGGGCGCGGATGCTGCTGGCGGGCCAGGGGCTGCCGAAGCAGGCGCCCGGCGGCTATGCGATCCTCGACCAGTTGCCGATGGGCGTCAGCCGCGCGGTCGAGGGCGAACGGCTTCGCCAGGCGCGCGAGAGCGAGCTGGCCCGCTCGATCCAGGAGATCGATGCGGTGGCCGAGGCGCGTGTGCACCTCGCCACGCCCGACGCCTCGCCCTTCATCCGCGACAAATCCTCGCCCTCGGCCTCGGTGGTGCTCAAGCTGAATGCCGGGCGCTCGCTGTCGGAATCGCAGGTCCAGTCGATCGTCAACCTCGTCGCCTCGTCGGTGCCGGGCATGAAGCCCGAGGATGTGACCGTGGTCGACCAGATGGGCGGCCTGCTGTCCAAGAAGGGCGCCGACGGCGCGACCGGCGACGATCGCCGGATCGATTTCCAGCGCCGCATGGAAGAGAAATACCGCACCCAGCTGATCCAGCTGCTGACCCCGCTGGTCGGCGCGGGCAACTTCACCGCAGAGGTGCAGGCCGACGTCAATCTCGACGAGACCAGCGCCACGAGCGAGCGTTACGACAAGGACGGCGCGCTGCGGGCCGAAACCGGCAACTGGACCGGCAACCAGAAGGACCCGACCACCCCCGGCGGCATCCCCGGCGCGCTGTCCAACACGCCGCCGCCCGCCAGCACGCTGCAACAGCCTCAACCCGCGAACGGCGCGAGCGGCAACCCGCCCGCCGATGGCAAGCCGGTCGCCGGTGGCCCGGGCCTCAATCCGGAAAAGCAGTCCGACGCCTTCCAGCGCGCCTATGACCTGAACAAGGAGGTTTCGGTGACGCGGGCCACGCCGGGTTCGATCAAGCGGCTGACCGTCGCGGTCCTGCTGCGCGATCCCGCCACCGGCAAGCGCAGCCAGATGGAGATCAGCCAGATTTCCGACCTGGTGAAGTCGGCGGTCGGCTTCGACCAGCAGCGCAACGACAATGTCACCGTCATCAGCCGCAAGTTCGCCGACGCCAGCCTGGACGACAAGCGCGCCTGGTATGACAATAGCTGGCTGCCGATCGTCGCCCGCAACGCCACCGCGCTGGTCATCGCGCTGCTGGTCCTGCTGCTGGGCGTGCGTCCGCTGGTCAAGGCGATGACCCGCAAGAAGGCCGAGGCCGAGGCGGCCAAGGCGCTGCCCATGGGCGCCGCCGACGGCGCGGGCGCGGGCGAGGGTGTCGGCGAAGTGCTGATGGGCGCCGATGGCCAGCCGGTGATCGGCCCCAACGGCGAACCCGTGCGGATCGGTCCCAACGGCCAGCCGGTGTGGGTCGGCGCGGACGGCCAGCCCCTGCCCGGCATGATCGGCACGCAGCCGCCCGCCGTGACGCTCGACGAGATCGAGGACACGAACAATTTCAACGAGCGCATCACCAAGGTGCGCGGCTTCACCCGTGACAATCCGGCGCGCGCCGCGCTGGCCGTCCGCGACATGATCCGTTCGGAGGCGCAGCAATAATGGCCTCTGCCGAAGAAGGGCGCGTCTATTCGGGTGTCGAGCGCGCCGCGGTCCTGATGATGCTGGTGGGCGAGGAAGAAGCCGCCGCTATCCTCCAGAAGCTGGAGCCCGACGAGGTCCGCGAACTGGGCAAGGCGATGTATTCGATCGCCGATGTCAGCGAGCAGGATGTCGGCTTCGTTCTGGACGATTTCGTCGGCTGTGCCCGCGCCCGCGCCTCGATCGCGTTCCAGCCCAAGCCGATCGTCGAGAATCTGATGAACCGCGCGCTCGGCCCCGAACGCGCCGGCAGCGTGCTGTCGCGCATCGTGCCCACCGAGGCGCAGTGCGAGATCGAGATGCTCGGCTGGCTCGATCCCGTCGACATCGCCAAGATCGTCGAGAAGGAACATCCCCAGATCGGCGCGGTCCTGATCGCCAATTGCGATCCCGCCGTCGCGGGCAAGGTGCTGGAACTGCTTCCCGAGACGATGCAGCCCGACATCCTCCACCGCGTCGCGCGGCTGGGCCCGGTGACGCCGCAGGCGATCGACACGCTGAACGAGATCCTCAAGCGCTGGAGCGAGGGCAGTGGCGGCGGCCAGGGCCTGGCGCTCGGCGGTTCGCGCGAGGCGGCCAAGATCCTGTCGAGCGCGCGCAAGGCGACCGAGCAGCGGGTCATGCCCAAGCTCTTCAAGATCGACCGCGACGTCGCCAAGCAGATCGAGGAGGCGCTGTTCATCTTCGAGAACCTGCTCGACATGGACGACAAGAATCTGGGCACGCTCATCCGCAACGTCGACGGCGAAATCCTCACCCGCGCGCTCAAGGGCGCGGAAGAGGCCGCCCGCGAACGCTTCCTGGGTTGCATGTCGGCACGCGCGGCGGCGGGTATCCGCGACGAGATCGAGTCGCGCGGGCCGATGAAGCTGTCCGAGGTGCTCGAGGCGCAGAAGGCGATGATCACCGTCGCGCGCAATCTCGCCAAGGAAGGTACGATCATGATGGGCGGAGGCGAGGACGACTATGTCTGATTTCGTCGCGGGTTTCTCCGCACGCCAGAATGCCGCCGCGGCCGCGCTGCACCAGGCCTTCGCCCCGCCGGGCGGCTTCGCGCCGTCCAACATGGCGGGGCTGGGCATCGACCTGGGCTCGGGGCCGATCTCCTTCCGGCCGCAGGGACCGGCGGGCACGGGCGCGGGCCAGACCGGCGGCGCGCCCCGGCAGGCCGACGGGCAACCGCGCCACTTCCACCCCGCCAATCGCGACCAGGACCCGACCGAGGGCTGGGACCCGTTCGCGGCGTGCGAGGACGCGGCGGCCCCTGCAATCGATCCGATCACCGCCGCGCACGATGCCGGTCATGCCGAGGGCTATGCCGCCGGGCTGGCCGCCGCCGCCGCGCAGTTCCAGGCGCGGGCCGAGGCCGAGGCGCGCGACGGCCAGATGGTCGATGCGATCGCGCAGGCGCTGTCCTCGCGCGTCGACCGGTCGATGATGGCCGAACAGCTGCGCCAGACCGTCCTTGCCCTGGTCGGCAAGCTGGTGGGCGAGATCGGCGTCGATGCCGACCGGCTGACCGGCCGGATCGAGGCCGCGATCGACCTGCTGGCCGATGCGCAGGAAGCCGCGATGCTGCGCGTCCATCCGGACGATGTCGCGCTGCTCGAAGGCCGCCTGCCCCAGACCGTCTTCCCGGTCGGCGACCCCGCCGTGGAGCGCGGCGGCTTCGTCCTCGAAAGCGCGTCCACCATCGTCGAGGACGGCCCCTCGCTGTGGCTCGACCAGCTTTCCGCCGCGATCGACAAGGTGCCCGTTCCCCAATGCTGAACCGTTTCACCGCCGATTATCTCGATACGCTGGCCCAGGCCGACTTCGCGCCGCGTCCCGTGGTGGCGGGGCGGCTGGCCTCCTATGACGGGTTGCTGATGGAGGCGGTCGGCCTCTCGCTGCCGGTCGGTACGGTCTGCGCGATCGGCGAGAAGGGCGGATCGTGCGTCGAGGCCGAGGTGATCGGCTTCCGCAACGGCCGCACGCTGATGATGAATCTGGGCGGCCCCGCGCCGCTGCTCCCGCGCGCGCCGGTGCGCCCGCTCGGCCCTCCGGGCGAGGCGGAAGTAGGTGCGGCGATGCTCGGCCGCGTGGTCGACGGATCGGGCAAGCCGATCGACGGCCTGGGCCCCATTCGCGGCGCGGGCCGCTGGCCGCTGGCGGGCCGGATGCAGTCGCCGCTCGACCGGGGTCGCGTGCTGGAGCCGATGGATGTCGGCGTGCGCGCGATCAACGGCCTGCTGACCATCGGCCAGGGCCAGCGCGTCGGCATCATGGCGGGCTCGGGCGTCGGCAAGTCGGTGCTGCTGGGCATGATGGTCCGCGCCGCACGCGCCGACGTCATCGTCATCGGCCTGATCGGCGAGCGCAGCCGCGAGGTCGCCGACTTCCTGGAAACCAAGGTCGCCGGTGAAGCCCGCGCGCGCTCGGTGGTGGTCGCGGTGCCCGCCAACCATTCGCCGGTGCTGCGCATCCGCGGGGCCCTCCGCGCCACCGCCATTGCCGAGGCCTTCCGCGCCGAGGGCAAGAAGGTCCTCCTCATCATGGATTCGCTGACCCGCGTCGCGCATGCCGGTCGCGAGATCGGGCTGGCGCTGGGCGAACCCGCCTCGGCGCGCGGCTATCCGCCCTCGGCCATTGCGATGCTGCCCAATCTGATCGAGCGGGCGGGCGCCGATGCGCATGGGCCGGGATCGATCACCGCCATCTACACCGTGCTGGCGGACGGCGACGACGGCAACGACCCGGTGGTCGACTCGGCGCGCTCGATCCTGGACGGGCATATCGTGCTCAACCGCCATCTCGCCGAGCGCGGCGTCTATCCCGCGATCGACATCGGCCCCTCGGTCAGCCGCGTGATGACCGACATTGTCGGCAAGCCCCATGCCCAGGCCGCGCGGACGCTGCGTCGTCATCTGGCGACCTATGAGGAAAACCGCGATCTCGTCCTGATGGGCGCCTATCGCGCCGGCGCCGATCCCGCGATCGACGCCGCCATCGCCTGCCATCCGGCGGTGATGGAATATATCCGGCAGGACGCCGACGAGGTCGTGCCGCTCGATCATGCGGTCGAGGAACTGGTGGGCATTTTCGGCCAGCCGCTCGGCTGAGCCCGGTAAAGGGGGACATCCATGGCATCCCGGCAACAGACGATGCTGAACCGGCTCCACCGGGTCCGCACGCTGCAACTCAACCTGACGATGGCGGAGGAAGCGCGCGCGCAGGAACGCGTCGCCACCGAACAGCAACTCTCCCAGCGTATCGGCCAGCTGATCGAGGCGGTATCCCCCGCCCCGACCGCCAGCGCCTCGGCGGGGTCGCTGATGGCCAATGCGCATTTCCGCAACCGGCTGCTCGAATCGGCCGATGCCGCGACCATGCGCATCCAGGTCGCCGAACAGCGCGCCGCCCATGCGGGCGAACAGACCAAGGCCGCCAAGCGCGACCAGACGGCGGTCGAGAAGCTGCTCGACCGCGCGCGCCTCGCCGCGATCCGCGCCGAGATGCGCGCGCTGGAGGACATGCCGTCCAGCGGCGGCAACCGGCGCAATCGGCACGAACCTTGCTGACATGTCTGTCATGATGTCGCCCCTCGCCTCCGTCCCCGCTTCCGGCCCCTCCGCCGTCCGCTCGTCGCTGACGGCGGGCGCGGGCGATGCGATGAGCTCCGCCTTCGCGATGCTGTTCGCGCTGGTGCCCGGCATGGGCGGGGACGCCACGGCGGAGACGGGCCAGGCCGCGAAACAGGGCAAGGGCAAGACCGGCGGCGATACCGCCGGGAGCGGCAGCGAGACGGACAAGGACGGCAAGCCCTTGCCGAGCGACGCCACCCTCTTGCCGATGGCGGTGCCGCCGCTCCCGATCCTTCCGGTCGAGGAGACGACCGTGGCGGCACCGACCGATGCGGTACGCGCCTCGGCCGCCCCGATCACGACGCTGCTCGCCACCATGCCGGTTTCGCCGGAACAGGCGATGCCCGTGGCCACTTCCACCAGCGACGGCGCGGCACCCGCCGATGCGGTCGCGTCGAACGGTACGATAGGCCTGGCGAAGGTGCCCCGCTTCCCGTCCGAAGCCCTGCCGGTCGCTGCGGACATACCGGCACAGGCGATGGCTGCTGCCAGCGACGGGACGGTAACCGCCAATACGGTCGCGTCAAGCGACACGACAGGCTTGGCGAAGGCGCCCCGCTTCCCGTCCAGAGTCCTGCCGGTCGCTGCGGACATACCGGCACAGGCGATGGCCGCTCCCGGCGATGGGCAGGCCCTTGCGACCACGGCATCCGCGACACGGACCACCGCCCCCCTGCCCTCCGGTACGGGGTCCACCCTCCGCTCGACGGGGGAAGCGGTGTTGGCGACCCTGTCGACCGATTCGACCGTAACCCAAGCCACTCGGGAGCAGGGCCCGGCGCTACGCTCGGACGTGCCGGCGCGCTTTGCCGCCACGGCGCAGGCCGTGCCGCTTGCCCCGCCGCCGACCGCCGAAGCCTCCGCCGCGGTCCTGCAGACGGGCCAGACCGCGCCCGCCATCCAGCTGTTCGCCGGTGCCATGCGCGCGGCACAGGACGAACCCGAGGAGCGGTCCGGCCGCCGCAAGGATACAGGGCTGGGCGCCATCGACCCCGCGACGCTGGCCCGCGCCGATTCGCTGACCGCCGCGCCGGTCGCGGCGATGACGGGCGCCGAGCAGGCCCCGCTCGACATGACGCAAGGCCATTGGCCGCAGGGCATGATCGACCGGATCGAGCGGATGCGCGAGGACGCCGCCACCGCCGACACCCGGATCCAGCTGTCTCCCGACGCGCTGGGCGGCATCGCGGTCGCGCTGCGCCATGAGGACGGCGCGACTCATATCCACTTCACCGCCGACCAGGCGCAGACCGCGACGATGCTCGCCGATGCGCAGCCGACGCTCGCCCGGCTTGCCGAGGAAAAGGGCATGCGGCTGGGCCAGACGGCGGTCGATCTGGGCCAGTCGGGCGGCGGCGGCGGCGAGCGCCAGCCGCAGCGCCAGCCCGAACCCGTTCTGCCCACCCGCCCGGCGCTTGCCGGGGGGACGGCCTCCAGCGACGCCGGGGATGCCCCCGCCGACGCCACCACCCGAATCGCCTGAGGATCGAGACATGAGCGACGCCAAGGAAACCGAAGAGAAGGCACCCAAGAAGAAGGGCAAGCTGGGCAAGATCATCGTGATGGTGGTCGGCGTGCTCGTCCTGCTGGGCGGGGGCGTCGGCGCGGGGCTCTATGCCGCCAATTCGGGCCTGATCGGCGGCGGCCATGCCAAGGAAGAGGACCATGGCGCAGCCGAGGCCGAGGCCAACCACCCCGGCCCCAAGCTGGTGCCCAAGTCCGAGCAGAAGCGCGCGGGTGAAGGCGGCGAGGGCGAAGGTGGCGAGGGCGGCGGCCATGGCGGCGGCGAGGGCGGCGAAGGCGGCGAGGCCAAGGAGCATGTCGGCATGGCGACCCCGGTCGGCGACGGCGGCGAACGCTATGCGTCCAACTATTACGAGATGCCCAAGGACTTCACCTCGAACCTGCGCGACTCGGTGCATGTCATCCAGGTCGGGCTGGCGGTGTCGACCCCCTATGACGACACGGTCATCAACAATCTGAAGACCAACGACCTGGCGGTCCGCTCGGCGATCCTGATGGCGCTGGGCGATGCCAATGAGGAACAGGTGTTCAGCAGCGAGGGCAAGCGCCAGCTGCAACGCAAGCTGGTCGACGCGATCAACGAGATTCTTCGGCAAAAGGAGGGATTCGGGGGTATCGCTAACGTCTACTTTACCAATTTCGTTGTTCAGTGAGGCATGGTTAACGCCCCCGCCCAGGCCGACGAACGCGAGCGTCTTCGTCCCCAAAGCGCCGATCACGGCGTGCTGGGGACGACGAAGCTCAATCCGTTCGGCGACCTGCACACGATGCAGCATCTGTCCGCGCGCCTCGCGCGGTCGCTGCGGGGGCTGTTCGAATCGCTTCTTCGCGAAGAGCTGCGCTGCTGGGCCGAGCCTTTGGTCGTCCAGCGTTTTTCCGACTATCGCGCCGAGCGCGGCGACGGCCTGAGCGCGTGGTTGCCGATGGCGATGGTGTCGGTCGGCGGCCCGCCGATCCAGGACAATGCCCATGCGCTGTGCGTGCTGGAGGGCGGGTTCAGCCTGTCGCTGATCGACCTGCTGTTCGGCGGGAACGGCACCGCGCCCGACACGCTGCCCGGCGAGTTCTCGCCCGCCGCCGACGCGATGATCCGTCGCCTGGGCGGCATGATGGCCGAGCCGCTGCGCCGCGCCTGGGAATCGCTCGCCCGGATCGAGTTCACCGCGGGCCCGCCCGAATCCTCGCCCGCGATGCTGCCGGGCCTGGAGGGCGAGGATGCGATGATCGTCACCCGCTTCGGCATTGCGGGGCATAACCGCCGCCCGACCATGCTCGACATCCTCTATCCGGTCGCCGCCCTGAAGCCGCACGGCTCGGCGCTGACCGGCAAGGTCGTCGACAAGCAGGCCGAGGCCGATCCGACCTGGCGCGGCGACCTGACCCGCGCGGTGATGACGGTGCGTTTCCCGGTCCGCTCGGTGCTGGCCGAACCCGTCGTCTCGCTCAGCCGCCTGATGGAGCTGAAGATCGGCGACGTGATCCCGATCAGCTTCGGCCCCGAAGTGCCGGTGATGGTCGGCGGCGACCTGCTCGGCATGGGCACGGTCGGCACCGCCAATGGTCGCGCCGCCGTCCAGCTCACCTCGCTTGCCCGCTCGGACGAAGGTCTGGCGCAGAATTTTCACGAAGGACCCGTAGAATGAACGATATGGCCGGGGGATTCCCCGTCGACACGTCGGTCGCCGCCAATTTCCGGCTGCTCCAGGATGTCGATGTCAAGCTGACCGTCGAGATCGGCTCGACCCAGCTGTCGCTCCGCGAGCTGCTGGCGCTGTCCGAATCGAGCGTGATCGAGCTGGACCGCCAGGCCAACGAACTGCTCGACGTGCTGGTCAACGGCACGCTGATCGGGCGTGGCGAGGTTGTGACGGTCGGCGACCGTTTCGGCGTGCGCATGACCGAGCTGGTCAACCCCGACAAGCGCGGCTGACCCCCGCCATGCTCTGGTCCTACATCCTGAAGCTCGCCGTCCTGCTGCCGCTGATCTGCGGGCTGATGATCGGGTGCCTGTATCTGTGGCGGCGGCTGGAAAGCCGGATGCCGGGCCGTCCCGCGACGCGGCTGATCCATGTCCGCGAGACGATGATGATCTCGCCCGGCCTGCGGCTGGCGGTCATCGAGTTCGAGGGGCGCAACCTGCTCGTCTCGGTCGGGCGCGGCGGCGTCCAGCTGGTCGACAAGGTGGAGGGCAAGGGCCAGGCCCCGATCGCCCCCGCGCCCGTGCCGCCCACCCCCCCGCGCCGCGGCGACTTCGTCTCGCGCTTCGCACCCAAGCCGACATCGTTCGACCAATGAGCATTTCCGTCACCCGTCGCGGCACCGGCCCCGCGCTGATCCGCGCCCATAGCCAGGGTGCGCCGCGCCGCAGCCTGAAGCCGCTGTGGATCCTGCTCGCGCTGCTGCTGGCGCTGGTCATCGCCATGCCCGCCTTCGCCCAGGCCGCACCCGGCGCAGCCCCGGCCGCCGCCCCCGCACCGGGTGTCGGCGACGCGGTCGACCGCGCGCTGGGCCAGCTGGGCGGCGGGGCCAATGGCGGTTCGGGCTCGCTGAGCCTGTCGCTCCAGGTCCTGATCATCATGGGCCTGCTGACGATCCTGCCGGGCATCATCCTGATGATGACCAGCTTCACCCGGATCGTCATCGTGCTCGCCATCCTGCGCCAGGCGCTGGGCCTGCAACAGACCCCGCCCAACCAGGTGCTGATCGGCCTGTCGGTGTTCCTGTCGCTGTTCATCATGGCGCCGACCATCAGCCAGATCAACGCGAACGCGATCCAGCCCTATGCCGAGGGTCGCCTGCCCGGCACCGAGATGATCAAGACCGCCGGCGCCCCGCTCCACGCCTTCATGGCCAAGCAGACGCGGGTGAAGGACGTCACGATGTTCGCCGAAATGGCCAAGTCGGGCCCCTATGCCAGCCCCAACGACATTCCCTATGCCGTGCTGCTGCCCGCCTTCGTCACCTCGGAGCTGAAGACCGCGTTCCAGATCGGCTTTCTCATTTTCCTGCCCTTCATCGTCATCGATCTGGTGGTCGCCACCGTGCTGATGGCGCTGGGCATGATGATGCTGTCGCCCTCGATCATCTCGCTGCCGTTCAAGCTGCTGCTGTTCGTGCTGGTCGACGGATGGGCGCTGACCATGGGCAGTCTGGCGAACAGTTTCGCGACTTGAAGGGTGGGGCGTGGGCTTCGACTTCGCTCAGCCTGAACGGCTGTAGGGAAGAGCCCCCTCCCCTCATCGGCTCAGCCTGAACGGCCGTAGCGGAAGGCCTTCGTTAACCATTTTCGGACCATAACCCCGTTCAGCCTGAGCGAAGTCGAAGGCCATGGGAAACCCTGACCCACACGGGACAAAGACCGCATCATGGACGCCCAATATTTCCTGACGCTGGCCAACCAGACCATGTGGGTGCTGGCGCTCGCCGCCGCGCCGATCCTGCTGCCCGTGCTCGTCTCGGGTCTGGTGATCGGCATGATCCAGGCCGCGACCTCGATCAACGAGCAGACGCTGTCCTTCGTCCCGAAGCTGATCGTCGTCGCCGTCTCGATCCTGATCTTCGGCAGCCTGATCGTCGGGCTGCTCAGCGACTTCACCGTCAGCATGTTCGAGCGCATCCCGGACTTGGTTAAGTGAAGGTCCGGGTAAAGTAACATGCTGGGCTTCGGCCTCTCGATCGAGCCGCAGGCCTGGGCGATCCTGTTCCTGATGATCCGCATCGGGGCGGCGTTCATCACCGCGCCCGTATTCGGTGCGGTGTCGATCCCCCTGCCCGTCCGGATCAGCCTGGCCGGGGCCATCGCCTTCCTCGTCAATTCGGTCCATCCGGTGGTGCCGCCGCCGGTCATCTTCTCGGTCCCCACCATCCTGTCGGTCGCGGCCGAGGCGATCGTAGGGCTGGCGCTGGGGCTGATCCTCCAGGTCGCCTTCACCGCGCCGCTGGTCGCCAGCGAGCTGATCGGCGGGTCGATGGGGATCAACTTCGCCGCGACCATCGATCCGCTCAACGGCCGTTCGACCCAGGCGCTGGGCCAGTTCTTCACCGTCATGCTGACCCTGTTGTTCCTGTCGGTCGACGGGCATCTGGTCCTCGTCGAGACGATCGTGAAAAGCTATGAGGCGCTGCCCCCCGGCCAGGCCTGGATGGCCCCGACGCAGTTCAAGGCGATCGCACTGTTCGGCGGCTATGCGTTCCTCGCCGGACTGCTGCTGGCGTTGCCGGTCGGGTTCCTGCTGCTCTGCCTGAACCTGGTGGTCGGCATGATGAGCCGCGCCGCGCCCGCGCTCAACCTCTTCTCGGTGGGCCTGCCCGCCGCGCTCGGCGTCGGCGTCATCGCCATCGCCGTCGCCTTCCCCGCCATGGGCGATTACATGCTCGTCATCATCCGCGAGGCGCTGTCCGCCACCGAAACATTGGTGATCGGCTGATGTCGGAGGGCGGCGAGAAAACAGAAGCCCCAACCCAAAAGCGTCGCGACAAAGCGCGCGACGACGGGCAGGTGCTGCGCAGCCGCGACCTGGCGGCGGCCCTGGTGATGATGGCGGGTATCGCCTGGCTGATGTTCGCGGGGCCCACCTTGCTCGGCGCGTGCAAGGCGGTGATGGCGACCAGTTTCCAGTTCACCCATGCCGATGTCGAGGATTTCGAGCCGTTCCGCCCGCTGATGGAGGCGGGATGGAAGCTGCTGCCCTCGCTCGCCTCGCTGTTCGCGGTCACGATCGTCGCGACCATCGCGTCGCAGGCGGGGCTGGGCTCGCTCCACTTCAACGCCAAGGCGCTGGCGCCCAAGCCGTCCAAGCTCAACCCCGCCTCGGGGCTGAAGCGCATCTTTGGGATGCAGGGCTGGACCGAGCTTGGCAAGTCGCTGCTCAAGGTCGTGCTGCTCGGCGCGATCGGCGGCGTGCTGTTGTGGCGCTCGTCGCGCACCACCATGGGGCTGGCCCAGTCCGACCTGAACAGCGCGATCGGGTCGCTGGGCGGCACCTTCACCACCATCCTGCTGGTGATGGGCATGGGGCTGGTCCTGATCGCGGGCTTCGACGTGCCGATCCAGATCTTCCAGCTGATGTCGAAGCTCAAGATGACCAAGCAGGAGGTCAAGGACGAGCATAAGGAAAGCGAAGGCAACCCCGAGGCCAAGGCGCATATCCGCGGCAAGCAGCGCGAGATGTCGCGCCGGGCGGTGCGCGCGGCGGTGCAGGAGGCGCATGTCATCCTGACCAACCCGACCCATTTCGCGGTCGCGCTGCGCTACGAGCGGGGCCAAGACGAGGTGCCGGTCGTCGTCGCCAAGGGTCGCGGCGCCACCGCGCTGGCGATCCGCGAGCTCGCCGCCGAGCTCGACACGCCGGTGCTGGAATATCCGCAGCTCGCCCGCGCGGTCTATTATACCAGCCGCGAGGGGCAGGAAGTGCGCGCCGATTTGTATCAGGCGATCGCGGTCGTCCTGGCCTTCGTCTTCGGGCTCAATGCGGGCGCGGGCGGCACCGCCCAGCCGCCGGTCGAAGTGCCGGAGGGCGCCCGCTTCGACGAGAACGGCGTGGCCCAGCCATGAGGGGCGAGGCCGTGATCGCCGCGCTCCATTCGCCGCATCCGCCTAAAGTTCGGACGCAGGCGGCCGTTAAGGATGTCGGGCGCGTGCCGAAGGATTGCCGATGACTGATGTTTCCGTGACCGCGTCGTCGACCAGTACGACGACCAGTACGACCGCCAGCACCACCAAGACGGCCGCCCAGGCGCTGTTCAACTCGCTGCAGACGGGATCGGGCATCGACCTGTCGTCGGTCGTCCCAGCGCTGATCGAGGCCCAGTTCGCCGCGAAGACGGCGGCGCTGAAGACCCAGTCGGACACGCTGACCTCGAAGATTTCGGACGTGTCCTCGATCAAGAGCAGCATCACCGATTTCGCCTCCGCCCTGGCCTCGCTGGCAAAGGGGGGGACGCTCGCGACGCAGGCGGTCAGTTCGGACCCCAACAGCCTGTCCGTCACCACCTCGGCGGGCGCCAAGCTGGCGGGCATGTCCAAGTCGATCACCATCAACGCGCTCGCGACCGCGCAGGTCTCCTCGACCAAATCCTCCTATTCCTCGACCGCCTCGCTGGGCACGGGAAGCCTGTCGATCAAGGTCGGGTCGAAGGATGCGATTTCGGTCACCATCAACAGCGCCGATTCGACCCCGGCGGCGCTCGCGGCCAAGATCAATGCCGCCAATACCGGCGTCAAAGCCGCCGTCATCACCGATTCGTCGGGCAACGCCTATCTGTCCTTCTCGGGCGCGACCGGCAAGGACAACAGCTTCACCATCACCGCGAGCGAAGGCGACACGGCCGGCCTGTCACGGCTGAACGTGGGCAACAATGCGAGCGGCACCTCCACCTCGTCGACCGCGGCCAATGCCAGCATCACGATGGACGGCGTCACCGTGGAACGCTCTTCGAACACCGTCAGCGATCTGGTCCAGGGCGTGACCATGACCCTGTCGGCGGTGACCAGCAAGGCGGTATCGCTGACCGGTTCGTCGCCGACCACCGCGCTCAGCAATGTCGTGTCCAACTTCGTGTCGACCTTCAACGACAATATGAAGGCGATCACCAAGGCGACCGATCCGATCACCGGCTCGCTGCGCGCCGACCCCGCCGCGCGTTCGCTGGCCCAGACCCTGCGGACCATCACCACGACCAAGCTGGTGCCCGGCGATTCGGCGGCGGGCGCCCCGCTGACCCTGGCCGATCTGGGCGTGAAGACCGAGAAGGACGGCACGCTGACCGTCGACCAGACCCGCCTGTCGCAGGCGCTCAGCAAATATCCCGACGTGGTCGAGAAGATGTTCCGGGCCAGCGACGACAATGTCATTGGCCTGTCGGCCCAGATGAACACGATCCAGATGTCGTCGACCAGCAGCATCTATGGCCTGACCGCCTCCTATAACAATCTGACCCAGCAGAAATCGGATACGGCCCTGGCGCAGACCAAGCTGGCGGACTCCCGCCAGACGGCCAGCGACGCGCTGACCGCGCGCTTCGCGCAGATGAACAGCCGAGTCACCGCCTATAAATCGGTGCAGAGTTTCATGGACCAGCAGGTGAAGATGTGGACGAAGGGCAATTGAGATGACGTACGCCTCCGCCCTTCTGACCGATCCTGCCGCCGTCTATCGCCAGATCGATGTGGTCGGCCGCACCGCCATGGCCGATGGCCCCGCGCTGGTCACGCTTCTCTACGAGGAACTGGTCGCCGCGCTCCGCTCCGCCGCCTGGGCGACCGAACATGGCCAGCTGGCGCGCAAGAGCGAGCGGGTGACGCGCGCCACCGCGATCCTGTTCGCGCTGGAGGCGGGACTCGATTTCGAGAATGGCGGCGAGATGTCGATCACCTTCGCCAAGCTCTATGGCGGCGCGCGCAAGCAGATCGTCGACGCCTCGCTGGGCCAGAACGCCCAGGTGTTCCGCAACGTCGCGGCCAGCATCGCCGACATTGCCGAGGCGTGGGAGACGGTGCGCAAGATGAACAACCCCAAGAAGGACAGCTGAGCCCCTTTCTCCAGTCCTACCGGCCCCCCTCCCTCCGTTCAGCCTGAGCGAAGTCGAAGGCCACGGGATGACAGGGGGTTCCTGGCAAAACGCGGGACATGCGCTTCGACTTCGCTCAGCGTGAACGGCCGTTGGGACCGTAAAGCGGTATGACCCAGGGCCGATCGACATTCAGCGACGCCTTTCCGTCCCTCGCCCCTCGTAGAGGGGAGAGGGTTGCGCAGACTTGGTCTTTGCGAAAGCAAAGGCCTAGTCGGAGCTGGGTGAGGGGTGGGCGCTCGCTTGGCGAGCGCGCGAGCCTTTGCCCCTCCCCCAAGCTGCGCTAGCCAGCAGGCTGGCAAGCTTCGCTAACCCTCTCCCCTATCCAGGGGAGAGGGAAGAAGAAGCAATACTAAATGTCGATACGCCCTACCGCCGGAACCAGTGTTTCTGCACGAAGTAGATCACGATCCCCGCCGAGATCAGCGCGCAGGCGCCCAGGATCGCGTCGAACGCCCAGGGCTCCTCGGCATAGGGCAGGTTCTTGACGTTCATCCCGTACAGCCCGGTGATGAAGGTCAGCGGCAGGAACACCATCGCCACGATCGAGATGACCAGCGCGCGATTGTCGATCTGTTCGGCGCGCAGGTCGGTCAGCGTCTCGTGGATCAGCGCCGAGCGTTCGCGGATCGATTCGAGCTCCTCGGCCATGCGCGCCGCGCGGTCGGCGGCGGCGGCCAGATGCAGCCGGTCGTCATCGGCCAGCCAGTCGCCGGGCAGTGCCGCCAGCTTCTCCAGCGCGGCCCGCTGCGGATTGAGGAAGCGGCGGTATCCGATCGCGGCGACGCGCACCCGGCTGACCGTGCGGCGCAGCTGGAAGACGCGGCGTTCGTCCAACTGCTCCTCGCAATCGTCCAGATCGTCCCCCAGGCCCGCGACATCGGGGTCGAGATCGTTGGTGATCGCGGTGGCGAAGGCGGTGATCAGGTCGCCGGGATCGTCGATCGCGCCCTTCTCCACCTCCTGCCGCACCAGATCGACCGCCAGCAGCGGACGGCGCGTCACCGAATAGACCCGGCCCTTCACCGCCCAGATCCGCACCGAGGCGAGCATGTCGGAGCCGTCGAGCGGTTCGCTGCTCCGCCCGCGAAGATTGACGAACGCCCCCTCGCCCACCGCCTCGCACCGGGGACGCGTCTCGGTCGCGGTCAGCGCGTCGACGACATAATCGCCGACATGCGCCGAATCGTTCAGCCAGCGCTGCGCGACCGCGTCGTTGGTCTCCAGATGCACCCAGACCAGCCGGGCCTGAGTCGCGACCGCCTCGCGGATCGGAATCGTCGTCGCCTGGCCCTGATCGACGCGATAGGCAAAGCCGGTCATGCCGGGGTCGCCATCGCCAGATCGACCACCTGCCCCTCGCCCGGATCGGCGGGGGCGGCGTCGCTGGCGATCCGCACCGCATCGGCGCGCGCGCGGTCGAGGATCGCGCCCGGCACATCGGCGCGGTGATAGACCCGGTCGGCCGCAGCGAGCGAGCGCGCCTGGCGCAGCGTCAGGTCGTCGGGATCGGTCGAGGTCAACACGAACGCCTCGAACCGCGCCGCAGGCCGGTCCGCCCCCGCCAGCCAGGCGGCGACATTGCCCTCCGCCTTGAGCGGGTCGAGCGGCCCACCCGGCGACAGCGCCGCCCCGATCGCCCGCCGCCGCTCCGCCCCGTCGGGAAAGCGCGCGCGCAAACCCGCCCGCGCGGCATAGAGTCCCTCGGCCAGCGCCCCCAGCCCGGCGGGCAGCAACGCCTCCAGCCGCTGGCGCAAGGCCGCCGCCAGCCCGGCTGACACACCGCCGGTTCCGATCGCAACGATCACGGGGCCGCGCTCGACGATGGCGGGCAGGGTGAAGTCGCACGCCGCCGGACGGTCCACCGCGTTGACCAGCACGCCGCGCGCCTTCAGCCGGGCGATCGCGTCTTGCGCTTCATCCTCATCCTCGATCGCGACGATGGCCAGCGCGGCCTGCGCCTCCTCGCCGACGACCAGCGCGCCCGCCCGGTCGAGCAGGCGGCGCTTGGCCTCGGCGGGCTCGCCGTCGCCCAGCAGGATCACCGGACGGCCGCCCAGCCGGACGAACAGCGGCAGGCTGGCGAGGCTCAACACTCCGCCCCCGCACCGTCGCCCCAGCGCAGGCTGGGGCCTATGGCGACGGAGGCACCGAAAGCCGCCAGAGATCCCAGCCTGCGCTGGGATGACGGCTGAGACGGCGACCCCGCCCGGCGCGTCACTTCTTCAGCCACTCCGGCACGCGCTCGGCGGCGATGATCGTCTCGGCGGCGATGCGGTCGGCGACGACGGCGAAGCGGTCGCCCTCGACCATCACCTCGGGCACCAGCGGGCGGCTGTTATAGGTCGACGCCATGGTCGCGCCATAAGCGCCCGCAGTGCGGAACACGGCGAGGTCGCCCGACTTCACCACATCGATCTCGCGGTTCATCGCGAAGGTGTCGCCCGTCTCGCAGACCGGCCCCGCGATATTCGCCATCATCGTCTCGCCGGTCGGGCGAACCGCGACGAAGTCGTGATGCGCGTCATACAGCGCGGGCCGCATCAGGTCGTTCATCGCCGCATCGACGATGACATAAGGGTTGGCGACGCCGGGCTTCACCCAGACGACCTCGGTCGCCAGCACGCCCGCATTGCCCGCGATCACCCGGCCGGGTTCGAACATCAGCTCGACATCCCAGTCCTTGGTCACGCGCGCCACCATCTCGCCATAAGCGGCGGGGGCAGGCATCACGTCGCCGGGCTTGTACGGCACGCCCAGACCGCCACCCAGATCGACGCGGCTGATGCGGTGCCCCGCCCCGCGCAACTCGGCGACCAGCTCGCCGACGCGCTTATAGGCGGCCTCGAGCGGCGCGAGATCGCCCAGCTGGCTGCCGATGTGGCAGGCGACACCCTTCAGGTCGATGCCGGGCAGCCCCGCCAGACGATCGAACATGCCCAGCGCCTGGTCGATCGGCACGCCGAACTTGTTCTCCTTGCGCCCGGTCGAAATCTTCGCGTGGGTGCCCGCATCCACGTCCGGGTTCACGCGCAGCGTGGCGGGGGCGACCAGCCCGCGCTCATGCGCCAGCTCGGCCAGGACCGCGCCTTCTTCCTCCAGCTCCAGGTTGAACTGGCCGATCCCCGCCTCGAGCGCGGCGACCAGCTCTCGCTTCGTCTTGCCGACGCCCGAGAAGACGATATCCTCCGCCTTCATGCCCGCCGCCAGCGCGCGGCGCATCTCGCCGACCGAGACGACGTCGGCGCCATAGCCTTCATCGGCCAGCACGCGCAGCACGGCGAGATTGGGGTTCGCCTTGATCGCATAGGCCAGGTGGACGCGCGGCAGGCCCTTGAGCCCCTCGCGGAACACCTGCGCATGCCGCCGGAAGGTCGAGGCGGAATAAATATAGACCGGCGTGCCGACTTCGGCGGCGATCCGGGACACGGCCACGTCCTCCACATGGAGTTCGCCGTCTTGGAAATGAAAATGGTCCATCAGCGGGGGGGCAAATCAAATTCGTCCGAACGCCGTTCCTGCGACTGGGTCATCAGTTCGTCGGAGCGTTGCGGGCGTTGTTGGGGGGTCGGCGTCAGCAATTGCTGCGCCGTGGGGCGGACGGTGGCGCCGCGCGGCGCGACGGGCAGTTGCTCGCCCTTGGGCGGTTGCAGCCGGTTGGCCGCGCCGCAAGCACTCAGGCCCAGCGCGACCAGCAGGACGAGCGCCCGCCTCATGCGGGAAGGCCCCGCGCGGTCGCGATGGCGGCGCGGACATTGGCGGGCGCGGTGCCGCCGAAGCTGACCCGGCTGGCGACCGAGGCATCGACCGACAGCACGTCATAGATGCCGTCATCGATGCGCGCGTCGATGCCGGTCAGCTCTTCGATCGACAACTGGTGCAGCATCACGCCCTTCTCCTCGGCCAGCTTCACCGCGCGGCCGGTGATGTGATGCGCCTCGCGGAAGGGGATGCCGCCGACGCGCACCAGCCAGTCGGCCAGGTCGGTCGCGGTCGAGAAGCCCGCCTCCGCGACGCCGCGCATCCGTTCCGTGCGGAAGGTCGCGCTCTGGATCATGCCCGTCATCGCCGCGATCGACAGCGCCAGCAGGTCGTGCGCCTCGAACACCGGTGGCTTGTCGTCCTGCATATCCTTGGAATAGGCGAGCGGCAGGCCCTTCATCGTGACCATCAGGCTGGTCATGCAGCCCATGATCCGCCCGGCATGGCCGCGCACCAGCTCGGCCGCGTCGGGGTTGCGCTTCTGCGGCATGATCGAGCTGCCGGTCGACCATTGGTCGGACAGCGCGACGAAGCCGAAGGGCTGCGATGCCCAGAGCACGAACTCTTCCGCAAGCCGCGACAGGTGCAGCGAGCAGTTGGTCGCGGCCTGCAGATAATCGATCGCGAAGTCCCGGTCGCTGACCGCATCGAGCGAGTTGCGCGTCGGCGCGTCGAAGCCCAGCGCCGCCGCCGTCATGTGGCGATCGACCGGAAAGCCCGTCCCCGCCAGCGCCGCCGAGCCCAGCGGGCACTGGTTCATCCGCGCGCGCGCATCGGCAAAGCGGCTGGCGTCGCGCACGATCATCTCGTGATAGGCCATCAGGTGATGGCCCAACGTCACCGGCTGCGCCGATTGCAGATGGGTGAAGCCCGGCATCACGCTGTCGGCATGATCCTCGGCGCGGGTCAGCAATGCCTCGCGCAGGGCACCCAGCGCGGTCAGCGTCTCGTCGATCGCGTCGCGCACCCACAGGCGGAAGTCGGTCGCCACCTGGTCGTTGCGCGACCGCGCGGTGTGCAGCCGCCCCGCGACCGGGCCGATCAGTGCGCTGAGCTTCGCCTCGGTCTGCATATGGATGTCTTCGAGGGTCAGGTCCTCGGCCACGCCGTTCGCGGCATAATCCTCGGCGACGCGGTCCAGCCCGGCGGAAATCGTCGCGGCGTCCTCGGCAGAGACGATGCCCTGTTTGCCCAGCATGGCGACATGCGCTTTCGATCCGGCGATGTCCTGTTTCCACAGTCGCTTGTCGAAGGGGATGGACGCGTTTATCTCGCGCATCACCGCGGCGGGACCTTCTGCGAAGCGCCCGCCCCACATTGCGTTGGAGCCGCCCATGTCGTCGCGTACCGTGATCGCCTGTCTCCTGGGGCTGATGGTCGCCGGGTGCGATAAGCAAAGCCCCGCGCCGGAGCAAGCCGCCAACACCGCCACGGGTGAAGTTTCGAGCGGCGAAGTGACGGGTGGGGAAGTCGCCTCGACGCCCGACGCGCCCAAGCCCGCCGGAGCCGTCAACCGCAGCCACAAGGGCGAGGCCGCCCCGACGCTGGGCTTCACCACGCTCGACGGCAAGCCGACGACACTGGCCGATTTCCGGGGCAAGCCGGTGCTGGTCAATCTCTGGGCGACCTGGTGCGGTCCGTGCGTCGCCGAGATGCCGACCCTGGCCGCCACGGCCGAACGGTTGAAGGGCAAGGTCGCGGTGATCGCGGTCGCGCAGGACGAAGCCGCCAAGGTGAAGCCGTTCTTGGCGGGCCGGAAGCTCGACGCGCTGCCCGTCTATCTCGACCCCAAGCTGGGGTTGAGCGTCCATTATCAGGCCAATCTGCCGACCACGATCCTCTATGGCGCGGACGGCAAGGAGATCTGGCGGGTAACGGGCGGATTCGACTGGGCCGGGGCCGAGGCCCAAAAACTGCTGTCCGAGGCGAAATAACCGTCACAGCGGCGGGAATTTTCGATACACGGCGGGGGAGCGCCGTTCGCGATACGCGAAAAAAAGCCCCGCCCGGCATGAACCGGGCGGGACAGGCTGGGGTAAACGGTCGACGAAGCGGATCGCAAACGGCGCTCGCCCGCTTTCGTCCTGACAAGACAAACAGATGCCGCGCCGGTCATCGGCCGCCGAACAACATCGTCGGCGCATCGCAAGGATGCGCGACTTCATCATCGTCTGTTATGCAAGGGAACGCGACGGACGGATCGAACACAGGATCCGCCTGAACTTTTCGGTCATTCAAGAGCCCCCCTCTTGATTTGCACTGGTCATAATCGATCCCGTCAGCCCGGTCAAATATATTATACTTTCCTTTGCTGCTGTCGGTTCGACAGTAACAGAGCAACCGATCGTCGCATGCTGCGTTGCACCACGAGCCATGTCCCGCCAGCGAGGGACGGATGGATTCACCGATGGAGACGCCGAGCCGATGATGCAGGCCAATCGCCGTGAACTGGTCGCGGCCCTCGCCATTCTGGGCGTATCGTCACGCCTCGCCGCCCAGGCGCTTGCCCCCGGTGGCGCGACCGGCGCTCCCCAGCCCTTTTCCTGGGCCGCGCTGCAACGGCGGGCGGAAGAACTGGCCCGCCAGCCCTATCGCCCCCAGGCCAAGGTCGAGGCGGCGGCGGCGATCGACTATGACGCGGTGGGCACGATCCGGTATCGCGACGACCGCACGCTGGCGGGCGGCATCCGCCTGTTCCCGCTGGGCCGCTATGCCCCCAATCCGGTCGGCATCAACATCGTCGCGAACGGCCAGGCGCGCGCTGTGCCCTTCGCGCCCGCGCTGTTCACCGCCGAGGCGGGCCATGCGCCGCCGCTGGGCATCGCCGGGTTCCGCGCGATGACGGCCGACGGCAAGAGCGACTGGCTGGCCTTTCAGGGTGCCTCCTATTTCCGCACGGCGGGTGCGCAGGACCAATATGGCCTGTCGGCGCGGGGTATCGCGATCGACACCGGCATCGACGGGCGCGAGGAATTTCCCGCCTTCACCGATTTCTGGATCGAGCGGACCGGCGCGCAAGCCTATACCGTCCATGCGCTGCTCGACGGGCCCAGCGTCGCGGGGGCGTATCGGATCGAGTCGCAAAAGGGCTCAGGCGGGATCGAGCAACGCGTCTCGGCCGTCCTGTTCTTCCGCCGCGATGTCGAGCGGCTGGGCATCGCGCCCGCGACCAGCATGTTCTGGTATGGCGAGGGCAACCGGGCAGCGGGCAGCGACTGGCGGCCCGAGATTCATGATTCGGACGGCCTCGCGCTGCTGACCGGCGCGGGCGAGCGGCTGTGGCGGCCTTTGGTCAATCCGCCGCGCCCGACGCTCGACAGCTTCGCCGACACCGATCCGCGCGGCTTCGGCCTGCTCCAGCGCGACCGGGACTTCGATCATTACCAGGACGACGGGGCCTTTTATGACCGCCGCGCGAACCTGTGGGTCCAGCCGCAGGGCGATTGGGGCCGGGGCCAGGTGATGCTTTATGCCTTTCCCACCGCGTCGGAGACGGTCGACAATATCGTCGCCTTCTGGAACCCCGCCGATGCGCCCAAGGCGGGGCAGAAGCGGCAGTTCGACTATCGCCTGAGCTGGGGATCGACCGATCCCACCATCGTCCCGGCCGTCGCCCATGCGGTCGACCTGTGGACCGGCGCGGCCGGGCGGCCCGGTGCGGAGCCGACGCCGGGCGCGCGCAAGCTGGTGGTCGACTTTACCGGCCCCGTGCTGGCCGGGCTCGACCGGCGGAGCGGCGTGACGGCCGATATCTCGGTCACACGCGGCAAGCTGCTGACCCAGGCCGCCTATCCGGTGGTGGGGCAGCCCAATCGCTGGCGCATCACCGCCGACATCGCGCCCGAAGGTCAGGGCCCCGCCGATGTCCGCCTGTTCCTGAAGCGCGGAACCAGGGCGCTGACCGAGACGGTGCTTGCCCCGGTCTTCCTGCCGTGACCCATCCGCGCGCCATCATGCCGCCGCCCGCACCGCTGACCATGGCGGTGCAGCGTTTCGATGGCCCGCCGCCGCCGCACTCCGCGCCCGAGCCGCGCGCTGGGGTCAATCTGGCGCCCGACGACATATTGACCCGCCGACTGCTGCTGGTTCTGCTGACCGGGTTGCTGGCGACCGCCGCCTCGGCCGCGGTCAAGGAAGCCCTGCTGAGCGACGGGCTGAACCTGCTCGACGGGCTGTTGCTGCTGCTGTTCTTTCCGCTGTTCGCCTGGATCTCGTTCGGCTTCGTGACGGCGGCGATCGGCTTCGTCCTGCTGATCTCGCGCGCGCATCCGGGCATCACCCCCGCGCCCAAGGGGGCCGCGCCGCCGACCGCGCGGACGGCGGTGCTGGTGCCGGTGCATAACGAGGATGTCGATGCGGTGTTCGACCGGATCGCGCGCATGGCCGTCATGATCGACCGGGCGGGGGCGGCCGACCGTTTCGCCTTCTTCGTCCTGTCCGATTCGGGCGAAGCCGCCGAGGCCGAGGAGCGCGCCGCCTGGGAAAAGCTCGCCCCCTGGCTGGCGGTGCCGCTCTATTATCGCCGCCGGACCGAGAATGTCGGGCGCAAGCCCGGCAACGTCGCCGACTGGATCCGCAACCAGGGTGCGGCCTATGACTTCATGCTGATGCTCGATGCCGACAGCCTGATGGGCGGCGACACCATCGTCGGCATGGCGCAGATCATGGAGCAGCGCCCCTCGATCGCGCTTCTCCAGACCGTGCCGATGATCATCGGCGCGACGACCTTCTTCCAGCGCTGGATGCAGTTCGCCAGCCGATTCTATGGCCCGATCTCGACCGCCGGGCTGGTCTGGTGGTCGGGGTCCGAATCGACCTTCTGGGGGCATAACGCGCTGATCCGTATCCGCGCCTTTGCCGAGAGTTGCGGCCTGCCCGACCTGCCCGGACGCCCGCCCTTCGGCGGCACGATCATGAGCCATGACATGGTCGAGGCCGCGCTGCTGCGGCGGCGCGGCTGGCGGCTGCACATGCTGATGGTCGAGGACAGTTTCGAGGAATATCCCCCCACGCTGATCGACCAGGCGGTGCGTGACCGGCGCTGGGCGCAGGGCAATACCCAGCATCTGAAACTGCTCGGCGCAAGCGGTTTTCACTGGATCAGCCGGTTGCAGCTGCTGATCGGCGCCTCGGCCTATCTGACCTCGCCCGCCTGGCTGATCCTGATCGCCACCTCGATCGCGCAGAGCCTGTCCGACGATGCCGCGACGGTGCGCGCGGTGACGTCGGCGCGGGTGCTGGTCGTGACGCTGATCCTGCTGTTCGGGCCGAAGCTGCTGAGCATCGTCTGGGCGATGGCCGACCGCGAACGCCGGGCCAGCTATGGCGGCGCGCGCGCGATCCTGGCCTCGGTGGCGCTCGACGTGCCGCTGTCGATCCTGACCGCGCCAGGCATCGCGCTGACCCAGACGATCGACCTCATCAACATCATGCGCGGCAAGCCCTCGGGCTGGAACCCGCAGAGCCGGGTGCGCGACGGGCTGGCGGCGGCGGATGCGATGCCGCGCTATCGCTGGCATCTGGCGCTGGGCGTGGTGTTCCTGGGGGTGTCGTTCCTGAACCCGGTGCTGGGCGCGTGGCTGTCGCCTGTGACGCTGGGGCTGTTGCTGGCGCCGTGGCTGGCGATGGAGACGGCCAAGGTCCGGCCGGGCGAGCGGTTGGCGAAGAAGGGCGTGTTCGCGGTGCCGGGGTCGGTGGTGGCGGACCCTGCCCGGCCCTTGGCCTTGGTGTGAGGGATTCGCTTGGGCTTCGACTTCGCTCAGCCTGAACGGCGGTTTGTAGAAGGCCGCATCCCCTCGCTCCGTTCAGCCTGAGCGAAGTCGAAGGCCACGCCCCGCCCTCTCAATCATCCTCATCCTCGAACCCCACCAGCGCCAAGGCCCGCGCCTTCATCTGACGCGTCTCGCACCAGTGGACCAGAGCCTCCTCGCGCCCATGCGTCACCCACACCTCGCGCGGGGCGATCTCGGTGAGCGTCCGGGTCAGTTCGTCCCAATCGGCATGGTCGGACAGGATCAGCGGCAGCTCGACATTCTTCTGCCGCGCGCGCTGGCGCACCCGCATCCAGCCGCTGGCCATGGCGGTGATCGGATCGGGCAGCCGCCGCGACCAGCGATCGTTGAGCGCACCGGGCGGACACATGACCACATGCCCCGCCATCTCCGCCTTGGGCGTGTCGGCCACCATGCGAAGCTCGCCCAGATCAACGCCCAATTCCTGATAGAGCGCGCATAGCCGCGCCAGCGCGCCGTGCAGATAGATGGGCGCCTCATGCCCGCGCACGCGGAGTTCGGCGATCACCCGCTGCGCCTTTCCCAGCGCATAGGCGCCGACCAGCACGCAGCGCGTCGGATTGGCGTGGAGCCGCGCGATCAGCTTGTCGATCTCGTCGCCCGTCTCGGGATGGCGAAAGACGGGTAGTGCGAAGGTCGCTTCGGTGACGAAGACGTCACATTTCACCGGCTCGAAGGCCGCACAGGTCGGATCGGCGCGGCGCTTGTAATCGCCCGACACCACCACCCGCTCGCCGCGATAGTCGAGCACGATCTGCGCCGATCCCAGCACATGCCCTGCGGGCACGAAACCGACCTCCACCTCGCCCAGCCGGATCGTCTCGCCATACGCCACCTCGACGCCGTTCTGCGGGCCGTAGCGCGCCGCCATGATCGCCAGCGTCTCGGGCGTCGCCCAGACCGTGCCATGCCCGCCGCGCGCATGATCGGCATGGCCGTGCGTCACCAGCGCGCGTGGCTCCGGTTCGGACGGATCGACCCACACATCGGCGGGGGCCACGTAAATCCCGTGTTTATGGGGCTGTATCCAGTCGCCGAGCTTGACCATGATACCTATATCCTTCGGGATGCTCCCCGGTTCCCTTCCGCCCGCCCTGACCGACTGGTTCGCCGCCAAGGGCTGGCACCCGCGCACCCATCAGCTGGCGATGCTGGAGGAAGCCCGCGCAGGCCGCCACGCGCTGCTGGTCGCCACCACGGGCGCGGGCAAGACGCTGGCGGGGTTCCTGCCGACGCTGACCGAGCTGATCGAACAGCCGAGCGAGGGGCTGCACACCCTCTACGTCTCGCCGCTCAAGGCGCTGGCGGTCGACATTCGCCGCAACCTCGTGACCCCGATCGAGGAGATGGGCCTCGACATCCGGGTCGAGACGCGGACCGGCGACACCTCGTCGGACAAGAAGGCGCGGCAACGGGTGAAGCCGCCGCACATCCTGCTGACGACGCCCGAATCGCTGTCGCTGCTGCTCAGCTATCCCGATGCCGCGACCATGTTCGCGGGCCTCAAGACCATCGTGGTGGACGAGGTCCACGCCTTCGCCACTGGCAAGCGGGGCGACCTGCTTTCCTTGTGCATGGCGCGGTTGCAGCGGCTGTCACCTGATCTGCGACGGGTCGCGCTGTCGGCGACCGTGGCGGACCCCGACGGCTATCGCGCCTGGCTCGCGCCCGACGGAGATATCGACGCGGTCGGCCTGGTCACGGGCGAACCCGGCGCGCCGCCGGACATAGCGATCCTGCTGCCCGAGGACCGCATTCCCTGGGCGGGCCATTCGGGCCGCTATGCCGCCGCGCAGGTGATGCGCGTCATCGAGGCGAACCGGACCACCATCGTCTTCTGCAACACGCGCAGCCTGGCCGAGCTGATCTTCCAGGATCTGTGGAAGGCGAACGACAAGAGCCTGCCGATCGGCGTCCATCACGGCTCGCTGTCCCTGGAAGCCCGCCAGAAGGTCGAGGCGGCGATGGCCGACGGGCAACTCCGCGCGCTGGTCGCGACCGCCAGCCTCGACCTGGGCGTCGACTGGGGCGATGTCGACTGCGTGATCCAGATGGGCGCGCCCAAGGGCTCGTCACGCCTGCTCCAGCGGATCGGCCGCGCCAATCACCGGCTGGACGAATCGAGCCGCGCGATCCTGGTCCCCGGCAACCGCTTCGAATATCTGGAAGCGCGCGCCGCGCTCGACGCGGTGGAGGCGGGCGAGCTGGACCCCGACCTCTTCCGCCCCGGCGCGCTCGACGTGCTGGCGCAGCATGTCATGGCCTGCGCCTGTGCCGCGCCGTTCGAACAGGGCGCGCTGCTGGGCGAAATCCGCTCGGCCATGCCCTATTCGGCGCTGGACGACGAGACGTTCGACCGGGTGCTGCGCTTCATCGCCGATGGCGGCTATGCCTTGCGCGCCTATGACCGGTTCAAGCGGCTGGTCCAGCAGCCGGACGGGACGTGGCGCGTCACCCATCCGCAGTTCGTCGCGCAGCACCGGCTGAACGCCGGGATCATCGTGGAAGCGACGATGCTGAAGGTTCGCTTCCGCAACGGCCGCCAGTTGGGCCGCGTCGAGGAAGGCTTCGCCGCCACTCTCGCCCCCGGCGACACCTTCTTCTTCGCCGGGTTGAGCCTGGAGGTGGAATCGATCGACGGCGAGGATTTGATCGTCCGCGCCACCTCCCGCCCTGCGCGCATCCCGACCTATGGCGGCAGCCGGATGCCGCTGTCGACCAGCCTGGCCGACCGGGTGCGCGCATTCCTGGCCGATCGGGGCGAGTGGGATCGCTTCCCGGCGGACGTGCATGACTGGCTGGAGATGCAGGACCGCCGCTCGGTCCTGCCCCGCCCCGGCCAGCTGCTGGTCGAGACCTTCCCGCGCGAGGGACGGCATTACATGGTCGCCTACAGCTTCGAGGGGTGGAACGCGCACCAGTCGCTGGGGATGCTGGTGACCCGGCGGATGGAGGCGCAGGGGCTGAAACCGCTGGGCTTCGTCGCCAGCGACTATGCGCTGGCCTGTTACGGGCTGGAGAAGGTGACCGACCCGGCCAGCCTCTTCTCCCCCGACATTCTCGAGAACGAGTTCGTCGACTGGGTGCAGCAATCGCACCTGCTCAAGCGCGCCTTTCGCGAGGTGGCGGTGATCGGCGGGCTGGTCGACCGCCAGCATCCCGGCAAGCGCAAGACCGGGCGGCAGGTGACCTTCTCGACCGACCTGATCTACGACGTGCTGCGCAAGTACGAGCCCGGCCATCTGCTGCTCCAGGCGGCATGGGACGATGCGCGGGCGCGGATGACCGATGTGGGGCGACTGGCGAATTTGCTCGACCGGGCGGGCGGCACGATGCTGCATGTCGATCTGGAGCGGGTGAGCCCACTCGCCGTGCCGGTGCTGGTGCTGATCGGGCGCGAGAAGGTGGCGACGGGAAGTGCGGACGACGACCTGCTGATCGAGGCGGAGGCTCTGGCGGCGGAGGCGATGGCGGGGTGATTCCCGTGGCCCAACGCTCTCCTCTGGCCGCTCCCCTCCCGCAGGCGGGAGGGGATGGGGGAGGGCACGGGGTCTCACAGAGACCAGCCCCCGTGGCTCTTGCCCCTCCCCAACCCCTCCCCCTGCCGGGAGAGGGGCTCGAAAAAGAAAGGGGCTTGAGAAGCCCGTCCGATCACCCTGATCGCATCAAAAATGTTGCAATGGTCATCCCACCCACGCAAATCTGATTTCGTGCTCCGCCAGTATGAACTCGTCGACCGCGTGCTCGACTATGACCCCCAGGCCGATGAGGCGCTGCTGAACCGCGCTTACGTCTTCTCGATGAAGGCGCATGGCAGCCAGAAACGTGCCTCGGGCGATCCCTATTTCAGCCATCCGATCGAGGTGGCCGGCATCCTGACCGACCTGCATCTGGATGACGAGACGATCGCGACCGCCATCCTGCACGACACGATCGAGGATACGGTCGCCACCTATGACGAGATCGAACGGCTGTTCGGTCCCAATGTCGCGCGGCTGGTCGACGGTGTCACCAAGCTGTCCAAGATCGAGGCGCAGACCGAGAGCGAGCGCGCCGCCGAGAATCTGCGCAAGTTCCTGCTCGCCATGTCGGACGATATCCGCGTCCTGCTGGTCAAGCTGGCCGATCGCCTCCACAACATGCGCACGCTCCATCACATTGCGAAGCCGGAAAAGCGCCGCCGCATCGCGAAGGAGACGATGGACATCTATGCCCCGCTCGCCGAGCGGATCGGCATGTACGAGTTCATGAAGGAGATGCAGATGCTCTCCTTCCAGCAGCTCGAACCCGAGGCGTATGAGTCGATCACGCTTCGCCTGGCGCAAATGAAGGAAGGCGGCGGCGACCGGATTTCCAAGATCGCCTCGGGGCTGAAGCTGCTGATGTCGCGCGGCGGGGTGGAGGCCGAGGTGACGGGGCGCGAGAAATCGGCCTTCTCGATCTTCCGCAAGATGAACGAGCGGCACATCAGCTTCGAGCAGCTGTCCGACGTCATGGCCTTCCGCGCGATCGTGCCGACCGAAGAGGATTGCTACCGCGCGCTGGGGCTGATCCATCGCCGCTGGCCGATGGTGCCGGGGCGGTTCAAGGATTATATCTCGACGCCCAAGCGCAACGGATACCGCTCGCTCCACACCAGCGTCATCCATGCCGACAATGCGCGTATCGAAATCCAGATCCGCACGCCGGAAATGCATGCCGAGGCCGATTTCGGCCTGGCGGCGCACTGGACCTATAAACAGGCGACCCGCCACGATGCGCAGGTCAGCTGGATTCGCGACCTGGTCGAGATTCTCGACACGGCGGGCAGCCCCGAAGAGCTGATCGAACATACGAAGATGGCGATGTACCAGGATCGCATCTTCGCCTTCACGCCGAAGGGCGAGCTGATCCAGCTGCCCAAGGGCGCGACGCCGATCGACTTCGCCTATGCCGTGCACACCGATCTGGGCGACCAGGCGGTGGGGGCCAAGCTGAACGGGCGGGTGGTGCCGCTGTCGACCGTCATCTCCAATGGCGACCAGGTGCAGATCCTGCGCTCGGCCGGGCAGACGCCGCAGGCGAACTGGCTGAACCTGGCGATCACCGGCAAGGCGCTGGCCGCGATCCGCCGCCATCTGCGCCATGCCGAACGCGCCGAGCAGGTGACGCTGGGCACCAAGTTGTACGAGGATATCGTCCGGCGTCTGCCTGCGCAGATCGGCGCGGACGCGCTGACCCATGCGCTGCAACGGCTGAAGATGCCCGACGAGGCGCATCTGATGATCGCGATCGCCAGGCGGACCGTGTCGGATGCCGCGGTGATGGAGGCGCTGATGCCCGGATCGGCGGGCGCGGACGTCGCCGCGCTGCCGCCGCAGTCGAGCGCGATTTCGATCAAGGGGCTGACGCCCGGCGTCGCCTATGACCTGGCGCAATGCTGCCA
Source organism: Sphingomonas sp. 1185 (assembly GCF_040544655.1). Classification (NCBI taxonomy): domain Bacteria; kingdom Pseudomonadati; phylum Pseudomonadota; class Alphaproteobacteria; order Sphingomonadales; family Sphingomonadaceae; genus Sphingomonas; species Sphingomonas sp. 1185. Next base: position 61,219 of record NZ_JBEPKL010000007.1, on the reverse strand, counting down.
CCCGGTGCCGGGCGACCGCATCGTCGGGCTGCGGCGGCCGGATGCGGGGATCGAGGTGCACGCCATCCAGTGCCCGGTCCTCGCCGAGCTGGCCGACCGGACTGACGAGGAAACCGACTGGGTCGACGTCTCCTGGGGCGACGACAGCGAGGGCGCGACCGCGCGAATCTCGGTGATGGTCAAGAACGAACCCGGCGCGCTGGGCATATTGGCGACGATCATCGGCCAGCATAAGGCGAACATCATCAACGTCCGGCTGGACACCCGCGACACGCGCTTCCATACGAACCTGATCGATGTGGAGGTGCATGACCTCCAACACCTGATGCGCCTGATCGCCGCCTTGCGGGCGGCGGATGTGGTGAGTTCGGTCGAGCGGGTTTAAGTTCGCGCGGAGACGCGGAGGTGTCTGGCTCCGCCGATCCGGCACGGGCCCTCTCGTCCGGAAGACGAAGTCGCCTGGTTGGGAATGGATGCCGCTTGGGCCGGGCGAAGCACCTCCGCGCCTCCGCGCCTCTGCGCGAACAGAATCTTCTTCGTTCCCCGGCGAAGGCCGGGGCCCAGTAGGGATGCACGATCGAAGGTGCTGGGCGGATGCCTCCACCGCATCGTTTCGCGCCTCCTAAGCCGCCAAGAAACTGGACCCCGGCCTTCGCCGGGGAACCATGCGGCATTGGATTTCCTGACACCCGGATGACGCCAGCGTAACAAAAAGCTGGAACCCCCGACGCGCCTGCGCTTTGGAGACCCCAAACAGGGGAGCCTTAACATGCGTTTCGTCACCGCCGCCGCCATGCTCGCGCTCGTCGCGGCCCCCGCCGTCGCCCAGCAGACCCGGTCGATCTCCGCCTCGGACAAGGCGCAGGGGGCGCAGGCCAACCCGGAACTGGTGAAGCAATATGGCGGCCGCTACACCGGCCCGCAGGCCGCGTTCGTCGAACGCGTCGGCAAGCGGGTCGCGGTCCAGTCCGGCCTGTCCAACGCGCAGGGCGATTTCGTCGTGACGACGCTCAACTCGCCGGTCGAGAACGCCTTCGCCATTCCCGGCGGCTATATCTATGTCACCCGCCAGCTGCTCGCACTGATGAATTCCGAGGCCGAGCTCGCCTCGGTGCTGGGCCATGAAGTCGGCCATGTCGCCGCGCGCCATTCTCAGAGCCGCAACACCCGCTCGACCATCGGCTCGATCCTGGCGGCGGGCGCGGGGCTGCTGACCGGCAGCAATATCGCCACCCAGTTGGTGGGCACCGGCGCACAGCTCTACACGCTGAAATATGGCCGCGATCAGGAATATCAGGCCGATGGCCTCGGCATCCGCTACATGACCGCCGCCGGATATGATCCCTATGCCTCGGCCGACATGCTCGCCTCGCTGGCCGCGTCGAGCAACCTCGCGGCGCGCACATCCGGCAAGGACGCCAACGCCATTCCGACCTGGGCCTCGACCCATCCCAACAGCGCCGACCGCGTCCGCCGCGCCGCTTCGCTCGCGCAAGCAACCGGCCGTCCCGAAACCACCCCGCCGCAGGACACCGCCTTCCTGCGGATGCTCGACGGCCTGCCCTATGGCGACGATCCCAAGGAGGGCGTGGTCGACGGCCAGAGCTTCCGCCATCCCGGCCTGAAGCTGAAATTCACCGCGCCCACCGGCTATGCCATCGCCAATGGCAGCGATGCGGTGACCATCGCCGGTCAGGGCGGCCAGGCCGAGATGCGTCTGGGCCAGGGCAGCGATCTGGGCCAGGCGATCGCGCAGCGCTTCGGCCAGCTCGGCACCGGCACCCCCTCGGGCCAGGTGCAGAACGGGACGGCCAACGGCATCCCCTATGCCTATGTCACCACCCGCGCCGCCGCCAACAACCGCGCGGTCGATGCGACGGTGGTCGCCTATCGCTTCCCCGCCGCGACCTATACCTTCACGCTCGTGACGCCGGCGGGCTCGGGCATCGGGCCGTTCCAGCCGCTGCTCGCCTCGGTCGCGCCGCTCTCGACCGCCGAGGCCAACGCCATTCGCGGCAAGAAGATCAGCATCGTCACCGTCCGCCAGGGCGACACGATCGACAGCCTGTCGGCGCGCATGGCCTTTCCCGATTACAAGCGCGAGCGGTTCGTGACGCTGAACGGGCTCGATTCGGAACAAGCGCTGGTGCCGGGTCGTTTGGTCAAGCTGGTCGTGAATGGGTGACGGACGCGCTCGACGCCGCTAAACCGGCGGCGTCATGAAGCGCCCTGCCCTGTCCGTCGTCGTCCCCTGCTATAACGAAGCCGCCTGTCTGGACGTGCTGCACGCGCGTATCTCGGGCGCGGCGCGCGTGGCGGTGGGCGAGGATTATGAGATCGTCCTGATCAACGACGGCTCGCGCGACGATAGCTGGCCGGTGATGCAGCGGCTGGCCGCCGCCGATCAGCATCTGGTCGCGATCAACCTGTCGCGCAACCACGGCCACCAGCTGGCGCTGACCGCTGGGCTGGACCTGTGTTCGGGCGAGCAGATCCTGATCATCGACGCCGATCTTCAGGACCCGCCCGAACTCCTCACCGACATGCGCGCGACGATGGCGGCGCAGGGGGCGGACGTGGTCTATGCCGTGCGCCGCAAGCGGGCCGGGGAAACGCTGTTCAAGAAGGCGACGGCGGCGATCTTCTACCGGATGCTCGACCGGCTGACCGACACGCCGATCCCGCTCGACACCGGCGATTTCCGCCTAATGAGCCGCCGTGCGCTCGACGCGTTGCAGTCGCTGCCTGAACAGGCGCGCTTCATTCGCGGCATGGTCGCCTGGGTCGGCTTCCGCCAGGTCCCCTTCCCCTATGACCGCGCCGAGCGGCATGCGGGCGAGACCCATTATCCGCTGGGCAAGATGATCGCGCTGGCCTTCGATGCGGTGACGGGCTTTTCGACCGCGCCCTTGCGCTGGGCCAGCCATATCGGCCTGGCGCTGACCGCCGCGTCGCTGTTGCTGCTGGTCTATATCGCGATCGGCTGGCTGACCGGCTCGGCGGTGCAGGGCTGGACCTCGACCATGCTGGTCACCGTCATCCTGGGCGCGGTGCAGATGTTCGTGCTGGGCATGATCGGCGAATATCTGGGGCGGCTCTATATCGAATCGAAGCGGCGGCCGCTCTATCTGGTCGCCGATGTGGCGGGCCCGGTACAGGGCCATGCCCGGCTGGGCTATAGCGCGCATGAGGGGGCCAAGGACCCGGCCTGACCGCCATCGCGCGGGCTGGGTCCAGCGCGGGCGCTTCCGCCCCTGCCGGACTCACCCGCCGTTCGTCGGGGTGGTGGTAGCGGGCTAACTTTCGCACGGGAATCTTGCCTCCGGAACGCACGCGGCGGAGGTCGGGGCGTGGCCTTCGACTTCGCTCAGGCTGAACGGATTTTTGTGTCCAGACCCATTCCCGAACCCCGTTCAGCCTGAGCGAAGTCGAAGGCCAAGGGAATCACCCACCCGCATCCCCCCAACGAAAAAGGGCCCGGGGTTTCCCCCGAGCCCTTTTCCTGCCTCATGGCAAAGGATCAGTCGCGATCGCCGGTCAGGAAGGCCGGAGCGGCGAATTCGGACGAACCGCCCTGCTCGCCGCCTTCGCGACGGGGACGGTCGCCACGGTCGCGACGCGGGCCGCTGCGGCCTTCGCCGCCACGGTCGCCGCCATCGCGACGCGGACCGCGACCGCCTTCACGGTCGCCGCGCGGACCACGGTCACCACGCTCGCCGCGCGGTTCGCGGGCCGGACGATTGTCCTCCAGCTCGGCACCGGTTTCCTGGTCGACGACGCGCATCGACAGGCGAACCTTGCCGCGCGGATCGATCTCGAGGACCTTGACCTTGACTTCCTGGCCTTCGCTCAGGACGTCCGAGACCTTCTCGACGCGCTCGTTCTTGATCTCCGAGACGTGGACCAGACCGTCCTTGCCGCCCATGAAGTTCACGAACGCGCCGAAATCGACCAGGTTGACGACCTTGCCGTTGTAGATCTTGCCGACCTCGGCCTCTTCGACGATGCCCTTGATCCAGTTCATCGCGGCTTCGATCTGGGCGGAGTCGGACGAGCTGATCTTGATCACGCCCTCGTCGTCGATGTCGACCTTGGCGCCGGTCGTCGCGACGATCTCGCGGATCACCTTGCCGCCGGTGCCGATCACGTCGCGGATCTTCGACTTGTCGATCGTCATCGTCTCGATGCGCGGGGCATGGGCCGACAGCTCGGTGCGGGTCTCGCCCAGCGCCTTGTTCATCTCGGCCAGGATGTGCGCGCGGCCTTCCTTGGCCTGCGCCAGCGCGACCTTCATGATCTCCTCGGTGATACCGGCGATCTTGATGTCCATCTGGAGCGAGGTGATGCCCTCGGAGGTGCCCGCCACCTTGAAGTCCATGTCGCCCAGGTGATCCTCGTCACCCAGGATGTCGGACAGGACGGCGAAGTCCTTGCCTTCCAGGATCAGGCCCATGGCGATGCCCGAGACCGGACGCTTCAGCGGAACGCCCGCATCCATCAGCGACAGCGAGCCGCCGCAGACGGTGGCCATCGACGACGAGCCGTTCGACTCGGTGATGTCGCTGGTCACGCGGATGGTGTAGGGGAATTCCTCCTTCGACGGCAGCACCGGGTGCAGCGCGCGCCATGCCAGCTTGCCATGGCCGATCTCGCGACGACCCGGCGCGCCGAAGCGGCCCACTTCGCCGACCGAATAGGGCGGGAAGTTATAGTGCAGCATGAAGTGCTGGTAGGACAGGCCGTTCAGCCCGTCGATCATCTGCTCGGCATCCTTGGTGCCCAGCGTCGTGGTCGCGATCGTCTGGGTCTCGCCGCGCGTGAACAGCGCCGAGCCGTGCGAACGCGGCAGGAAGTGAACCTCCGCCTCGATCGGGCGGATCTGGGTGGTCGAGCGACCGTCGATGCGGCGGCCGTCCTTCAGGATCGCGGTGCGAACGATCTCGGCTTCCAGCTTCTTGACGAGCTTGGCGGCGACGAGCTGCTCCTGCGGCGTGCGGTCGGCCATGGCGGCCTTCGCCTTGGCGCGGGCCTCGCCCAGCGCGGTCTGGCGCGCCTGCTTGTCGGTCAGCTTATAGGCGGCGGTGATGTCCTTGCCGACCAGCTTCTTCAGCTCGGCCTTCACGGTCTTCTGGTCGTCGCCGACCTTCAGTTCCCACGGGTCCTTGGCGGCCTGCTCGGCGAGATCGATGATCGCGTCGATGATCTGCTGCGACGCCTTGTGCGCGAACATGACCGCGCCCAGCATCACCTCTTCGGAGAGCTCCTTGGCTTCCGACTCGACCATCATCACCGCATTGTGGGTGGCGGCGACGACCAGGTCCAGGTCACCGGCCAGCGCCTCGGCGTCGGTCGGGTTCAGCTGATACTCGCCATCGACATAGCCGACGCGCGCCGCGCCGATCGGGCCCATGAAGGGCACGCCCGAGATGGTGAGCGCGGCCGACGCGGCGACCAGCGCCAGGATGTCGGGCTCATTCTCGCCGTCATAGGAGAGCACCTGGCAGATGCAGTTGATCTCGTTGTAGAAACCTTCGGGGAACAGCGGGCGGATCGGACGGTCGATCAGGCGGCTGATCAGCGTCTCACGCTCGGTCGCACCGCGCTCGCGCTTGAAGAAACCGCCGGGGATACGGCCCGCCGACGAGAACTTCTCCTGATAGTGAACGGTCAGCGGGAAGAAATCCTGCCCTTCCTTCACATTCTTCGCGGCCGTCACGGCGCACAGCACCACCGTCTCGCCCAGCGTCGCGATCACCGCGCCGTCGGCCTGACGGGCCACCTTGCCGGTTTCGAGGGTCAGCGTCTTGCCGCCCCACTCGATGGCCACTTTCTTGGTATTGAACATGGAATATCCTTCACTCCGACGGGCCTATCCCGCCGGGGCCTATGGGTTGAGCCAAGATTGGCTCTGGAGGTCGACCGAATTGCCGATCCTCCGATCCTGCCCGACCCTATCGTCGGGTTTGATGACATAGAGGCTTTGGGGATGCGCCCTTGCGGCATCCGGTCGGCCCGGTGCTTCATACACCAGCCGATAAAAAAAGGGCACCCCCTGATGGGAGTGCCCTTTTTGGTCGCCTGGCGCGCCCCGCGTCTTACTTGCGCAGGCCGAGCTTGGCGATCAGCGCCAGATAGCGGTCGCCATCCTTGTGACGCAGATAGTCGAGCAGCGAGCGACGCTTGTTGACCAGCATCAGCAGACCGCGACGCGAATGATTGTCCTTCGCATGGGTCTTGAAGTGGCCGGTCAGGTTCTGGATCCGCTCGGTCAGGATCGCGACCTGGACTTCGGGCGAACCCGTGTCACCCTCGGCGCGGGCATGGTCCTTGATGATTTCCTGGCGGCGTTCAGCGGTGATCGACATCGTGGTCCTTTCTTAATCGAGGTTGAAACCGCGCACGACCCGGACGTCCCCGTCCAGCGCCTCCACCAGCGCCACCGGGCGGTCGCCCAGCATCGCGAAATATTGGCCATCGTCAGCGGCAATCCCGACCAGCACACGCCCCTGACGGAGCGCCCCTGCCTGGTCGGGGTCGAGCGCGAGAGCCGGGATGTCGTCCAGCCCCGCCCTCAGCGGCAGGAGTATCTCTTCAAGCCCGCGCGCCTGCCCCATTTCGTTCAATTTGTCCAGCGATATCGCCGAGGCCAGGGTGAACGGCCCCGCCTTGGTCCGGCGGAGCATGGTGACATGGCCCACCGTGCCCAGCGCCAGCGCGATGTCGCGCGCGAGGGAGCGGATATAGGTGCCCTTGGAGACATGCGCGGTGAGGGTGATGTCTTCCAATCCTCCCTGAGCTTGCTCGGGGAGGGGGACCGCGCCCGCAGGGCGTGGTGGAGGGGCATCGCCGGTCCGTCCCGCCCCTCCACCATCGCTGGCGCGATGGTCCCCCTCCCCAAGCGAGCTTGGGGAGGAATGGAGGCTGTGAATCGTCACGCTGCGACTCGCCAGCACCACCTCTTCCCCGGCCCGCGCCAGGTCATAGGCGCGCTCGCCATCCACCTTCAGCGCGGAATAGGCGGGGGGCACCTGGTCGATCGGGCCGGTGAAGCGCGGCAGCACCGCCTCCAGCGCCGCGCGAGTCGGGCGGACATCGCTCTCGGCGACCACCTCGCCCTCGGCATCCAGCGTCGATGTCTGCGCGCCGAAACGGATGGTGAAGTCGTACACCTTGTCGCTGTCGAGCATCCGCCCGGCCAGCTTGGTCGCCTCGCCCACCGCGATCGGCAGCACGCCGGTCGCCAGCGGGTCGAGCGTGCCGCCATGGCCGACCTTGATCCCCTTGCCATAGCCGCCCTGGCGCAGCACGCGCTTGACCGCGCTCACCCCTTGCGTCGAGCCGAGCCCCAGCGGCTTGTCGAGTATGATCCATCCATGCATCGGACGGGCGTTAGTCGGGCTTGGCCCCTATCTCAAGGACGGCGCCTCAAGCACCGTGCCGCCCGCCAGCGCCTCGCCGAAATGGCGGCGGCACAAGGCGATGTAGCGGTCATTGCCGCCAATCTCGGTCTGCGCGCCCTCGGCGATCGCATGGCCCTGGCCGTCGACGCGCAGGTTCATCGTCGCCTTGGCGCCGCAGACGCACACCGACTTGATCTCGCTGAGCGTGTCGGCCAGCGCCAGCAACCGCGCCGATCCGGGGAAGAGCTGGCCCTTAAAATCGGTCCTCAAGCCATAGCAGAGCACGGGAATCCGGTGCCGGTCGGCCAGCCGGGCCAGCTGATCGACCTGTTCGGGCGTCAGGAACTGCGCCTCGTCGACCAGGATACAGGCCAGCGGCGTCTGCGCGTGCCGGTCGAGCGCGCAGGCCTCCAGATCGGTGGTGGCCTGGAATGGTGTCGCGGGCTGCGACAGGCCGATTCGCGAGGCGATGGTGCCATAGGCGAAGCGATCGTCGATCGCGGCGGTGAACAGCATCGTGTTCATCCCCCGCTCGCGATAGTTGAAATCGGCCTGCAGCAGCATGGTCGATTTCCCGGCATTCATGCTGGCATAGTAGAAATAGAGCTTGGCCATCCGCCGCCCTTATCGGAAGGGAGCCGCCATTTCGAGCATGGGACGAACCGGCATGTGGGTTGGCACGCGGATGGCGATGGCGGTGGCGGCCATGTTGATGGGTGGCGCCGGATCGGCAACCGCGCCCAGCTCGCTCGCCTATGGCATCGATCCCGCCCGTGCGCGCGTGCAGGCAAAGGTCGGCTTTTTCGGCCTGGGCAGCAAGACGGCGCATTTTCCCCGGCTGGAGGGTCGCGTCGCCCTGTCAGACCGGGATGCGCAAGCCGTGACGCTGGACGTGCGGATCGATGCGCAGGCGCTGGAGGCAGGGGATTCGCTGACCCGGTCCCGCCTGCGCGGACCCGATTTCTTCGATGTCGAGCGATACCCCCGCGTGATCTTCCATGGCTCGACCATGACCCGGACCGGACCGCATAGCGCGCAGGTCGCAGGGACGATCACCGCGCGCGGAGTCACCCGTCCGGCGACACTGGCGGTCGACTTCTCACGCGACTTCGCCGCGATGACCGGGCACGAGCCGGTGCATATCGCGGCGTCGACGCGGATCGACCGGCGGGACTTCGGAATGACCACCTATCCGCTGATCGTCGGGCGACAGGTGACGATTACGATCGATGCGGACCTGGTGCCGGGGCGGGATTAGGCCGTTCCCAACGGCCGTTCCGGCTGACAGAGGTTCGCGCAGAGGCGCGGAGGACGCAGAGAGGCATTGCCCCCAACGCTTCCACCCCGGCGAAGGCCGGGGTCCAGTTGCCATTAACGGGCGGCGGTGCAGGATATCTGCCTCCCCCGCCCCGGCGCAACGCGCCATCTACGACAGGGAGACTGGGCCCCGGCCTTCGCCGGGATGGGGCGACGTTTGAACGTGGGGCGCTTCTTCTCTGCGCCCTCTGCGCCTCTGCGCGAACCTTTTCCCTTGGCCTTCGACTTCGCTCAGGCTGAACGGAGCGAGGGTCCTTTAGCCCTCGTCCCCCTCCTCCAGATCGCGCGCGACCTTCGGCGAGCGCAGGAGCGAGTCGATATGGCTGCCCTCGTCGAAGCTCTCGTCCGCCAGGAACTTCAGCTTGGCGGCATATTTCATCTTCACCCGGTGCGCGACCTCGCGCTGAAGATAGGCGGTGTTGGTGCGCAGCGCCTTGATCACCACCTCCTCGTCCTTGCCGAGCAGCGGCTTCACGAAGACGGTCGCGTGGCGCAGGTCGGGGGACATGCGCACCTCGGTCACGCTGACCATATGCTTGGCGAGCGTCTCGTCATGCACGTCGCCGCGCGCCAGGATTTCGGAGAGGATGTGGCGCACCTGCTCGCCGACGCGGAGCAGGCGGACCGAGGGTTCGGCGGGGTTCTTGGCTTGGACCATGATAGTTCTTCTTCAAACGGAAATCGCGGCCGCCGGGCAGGCGACCGCGATCATGTCCGGCAGAGGCGGGCGGCAGGAGCGATCCCACCACCCTGCCCGCATCAGAGCGAACGCTCGCGCAGTTCGACCTCGAAGGTTTCGAGATAGTCGCCCGCCTTGATGTCGGTGAAGTTCTGCGTGAACGTCACACCACATTCCAGACCGGCGCGAACCTCGGCGACATCGTCCTTGAACCGGCGGAGCGAGTTGATCTCGCCCTGGTAGATGATGACGTCGTTGCGCGTGATGCGCGCCTTGAGCGCCTTGCGGATGACACCCTCGGTGACCAGCAGACCGGCGGCCTTGCCGATCTTGCCCGCCGAGAAGACCTCGCGGATTTCGGCGCGGCCGACGACCGTTTCGAACGCCTCGGGGCCCAGCTCGCCCGCCATGCCCGCGCGGATCTCGTCGATCAGGTCGTAGATGACGTCGTAATATTTCAACGCCACCTTGTTCCGCTCGGCGATCTCGCGCGCCTTGGCGTTCGCACGGACGTTGAAGCCGATGATCGGCGCACCGCTGGCGGCCGCCAGCGTCACGTCCGACTCGGTGATGCCACCGACGCCCGAGTGCAGGATGCGCGCCTTGATGAGGTCGGACGCGATCTTGTTGATCGACGCCACGATCGCCTCGACCGTCCCTTGCGTATCGGCCTTCACGACCAGCGGATATTCCTTGGCCTGGTTCGCCTTCAGCGCCGAGAACATCGACTCCAGGCTGGCCGGGGCCGAGGTGGTGCGCTTCTGGAGCAGCACGCTCTGGCGATATTCGGCGACCTCGCGGGCGCGGGCCTCATTCTCGACGACCTGGAGGAGATCGCCCGCCTGCGGCACGCCCGACAGGCCGAGCACCTCGACCGGCATCGCAGGCCCTGCTTCCTTCACCTGACGACCCTTGTCGTCGACCAGCGCACGGACCTTGCCGCTTTCGGCGCCGACGACGAACACGTCGCCGACCTTCAGCGTGCCGCGCGTGACCAGCACCGTCGCAACCGGACCACGACCCTTGTCGAGCTTGGCCTCGACCACGCTGCCCTCGGCGGCGCGGTCCGGGTTGGCGGCCAGTTCGAGCAGTTCGGCCTGAAGCTGGATCTTCTCGATCAGCGTATCCAGACCGATCTTCTTGAGCGCCGACACTTCGACGTCCTGGGTCTCGCCGCCCATGTCCTCGACCTGCACGTCATGTTCGAGCAGGCGCTCGCGGACGCGCTGGGCATTGGCGTCGTGCTTGTCGATCTTGTTGATCGCCACGATCATCGGCTTGCCCGCCGCCTTGGTATGGTTGATCGCCTCGATCGTCTGCGGCATCAGCCCGTCATCGGCCGCGACCACCAGCACCACGATATCCGTGACGTCGGCACCACGGGCGCGCATCTGGGTGAAGGCCTCGTGGCCCGGCGTGTCGAGGAAGGTGATCTTCGACTTGTCCTTCAGCGTGACCTGATAGGCGCCGATATGCTGGGTGATGCCACCGGCCTCGCCGCGCACCACGTCGGTGCCGCGCAGCGCGTCGAGCAGCGAGGTCTTGCCATGGTCGACATGGCCCATGATCGTCACGACCGGCGGGCGCGGCTGCAGGCTCTCGGCCGCATCCTCGCTGGTGTCGAGCGCCAGATCGATGTCGCTGTCGGAGACGCGGACGATGTTGTGGCCGAATTCGGTCACCAGCAGCTCGGCCGTATCCTGGTCGATGGTCTGCGTCATGGTGACGGGCATGCCCATCTTGAACAGCGCCTTGACCAGATCCGCACCCTTTTCGGCCATACGGTTGGCCAGTTCCTGGACGGTGATCGCCTCGGGCACCTGCACGTCGCGGACCTGCTTGACCTGCGGCTCGCGCGGGCCGCCAAAGCCACGCTTTTCCTTCTCGCGGGCACGCTTCAGCGCGGCGAGCGAGCGGGCGCGGGCGCCGTCCTCATTCAGGGCGCGCGTGACGGTCAGCTTGCCGCCACGACGCTCGTCACCCTTGCGATCGCGCTGCTGCGGACGGCCCGGAGGCGCGTTGCGCGGCGTCGGCTGGCCCGAGGGCATGGAGCGCGGCGCGCCGCCCGACGGGGCCGAGGCATTATTGTTGCTCGGCGCGCTGGCGGCGGCCGGAGTCGCGGCTGCGGCGGGCGCAGGCGCGGGCTTGGGCGCAGGCTTCGGAATCTCGGGACGCTGCACCGGCGAGAAGCGGCGCGGCGCGGGCATCGAGGGATCGCGACCCAGGATCGGCGGCGTCGGCACAACCGGAGCGGGCGCAGGCGCAGGCTTCGCCGCCACCGGAGCGGGGGCGGGCGTCGGGGCCGGCGCGGGAGCCGGTGCCGGGGCGGGTGCCTCGACCTTGGGCTCTTCCGCCTTGGGCTGCGGCGCCGGGATCACCGGGCGTTCGACCGGGCGGAAGGGACGCGGCTGGACCGAGATGGTCGGCGCGGCCGGAGCCGGGGCGGGTTCCGCCGCAGCGACGGGCGCAGGTGCCGGAGTCGGCTCGGGCGCTGGCGCAGGCTCGGGTGCCGGTTCCGGCGCGGGCGGCGGGGCGGCGGCAGCCTCGGCGGCGGCACGCGCGCGCTCTTCGGCCCGCGCACGCTCGTCCTCGGCGCGCTGCTGACGCTCGGCGTCCTCGCGACGACGAATCTCTTCCTGCATGGCGAGGCGCTGTTCCTCGGCTTCACGCAGCAGGCGCGCCTGGCGCTCCTGTGCCGTCTCGTTCGACGGCACCGGGCGACGCGGTGCGACCGGCGCCGCGGCGACGGGCGCTGCGGGCACGGGTTCGGGGGCCTGCGCGGGGGCGGCCGTCTCCGGCGCTCCCCCCTGCGGGCCCAGGACGCGACGGCGCTTCGTCTCGACGATCACGGTGTTCGAGCGGCCGTGGCTGAAGCTCTGCTTCACCTTGCCGGTCTCGACCGTGCGCTTCAGCCCCAGGGGCTGGCGCATTCCGAGTTTCGGCTTGTCGTTGTCGGTCTCGCTCACTCAAAATCCTCGTGTACGGTCACGGCCGGTCGGTCACCAGTAAGGTCGGACGCCGATGCGCCTTGCGAGGCCGTTTCGCAAGGCGTTGCCACAGGGTCGGGTCCGATAAAATGCAGCCAGCGGTCGAGCGCTTCGCTCACCCGCTTTGCCGCGTTACGATCTGTCAGGCCGATGTGTACCACATTTTCGCGGCCCAACGCCAATGACAATATGGGGCGTGTGGCGGGCAACGCCAACCCCTTGAGATCGGAACCTTCGCGGTCCGATCCGACGCGCCACGCCTGCGCCAGCTTGCGACACCCATCCTCGCCCGCATCGGCGGCATGATAGAGCGCGTGCAACTGACCCGAGCGCGCCGCCGTCGCGATCTTGTCCGATCCGGTCAGCAGCATCCCCGAGCGCGACTCGAGTCCCAGCCGGTCGAGCGCATTACGCTCCAGCGCGGCGGTGATCAGCGCGGGCAGGTCGTCGGGGATCGCAAACTCGCCCGTCTTGAACGCGCGCGCCAGTGCCCCCTTCAACTTGCCCTTGGCGATGGCCTCCTCAAGCTCGCTACGGGTCACGCCGATCCAGCCGCCCCGCCCCGGCGCTTTCGCACGGACATCGGGCAGCACCCGCCCGTCGGGCGCGAGCGCCAGACGGATCAGGTGCGGGCGCGCATCATGCTCGCCCGACAGGATGCAGCGGCGGACCGGCCCGTCGATCGAATCGCGGGCCGCCTTCGCGGCGTCTCTGGGGCTCCGGCCCTTCTTGGCCGGAGTGTCGTTTACGCCAGCGCGCTCATTGTCCCGGTTCCGCATGCGCGTCTCCCGGGGGCTTGGTGGTGGGCGCATCACGGTCAGCGATCAACTGACCGCCCGCGCCGTAATTTTCGGTGGAGACCTCCTCGATCACGATCTGGACGGCGGCCGGGTTCTTGCCCAGCCGCTCCACCAGCGAACGAGTCACGTCGGCGACGATCTCGGCCTTTTGCTGCTTGGAGGCGGTGCCCGCCAGACGGATCGAGACGAACGGCATCAGGCTTCGTCGCCCTCCGCCTGCGCCGCCTCGACGGCGGGCTCGTCCTCGTCGCCGAACCAGTGCGCGCGCGCGGCCATGATGATCTCATTGCCCTGCTCGTCGCTCAGGCCATATTCGGCCAGGATGCCGCCCTTGGGCGCGGCACGCGGGGTGTCGTCACCACGGCGACGCGGCTCGGCGCGCTTCTTCTCGACCAGCTCGTCGGTCGCCAGGTCGGCGAGATCGTCGAGCGTCTTGATGCCCGCCTTGCCCAGCGTGACCAGCATCGCCTCGGTCAGATAGGGCATCTCGGCCAGCGCGTCCTCGACGCCCAGGCCACGGCGCTCGTCGCGCGCCGCCTGTTCGCGGCGGTCCAGCGCTTCCTGCGCGCGGCTCTGCAGTTCCTGCGCGAGATCCTCGTCGAAGCCCTCGATCGCGGCCAGCTCGTCGAGCTCGACATAGGCGACCTCTTCCAGCGCGCCGAAGCCTTCGGCGACCAGCAGCTGGGCCAGCGTCTCGTCCACGTCCAGTTCGTTCTGGAACATCTCCGAGTTGGCGACGAATTCCTTCTGACGCTTCTCGGACGCGTCGGCCTCGGTCAGGATGTCGATCGCCTTGGCGGTCAGCTGGCTGGCGAGGCGGACATTCTGGCCGCGACGGCCGATGGCGAGGGACAGCTGATCGTCGGGGACGACGACTTCGATCCGGTCCTCTTCCTCGTCGATCACGACGCGGCTGACGTTCGCGGGCTGGAGCGCGTTGACCACAAAGGTCGCGGTGTCGGGCGACCAGGGGATGATGTCGATCTTCTCGCCCTGCATCTCCTGCACGACGGCCTGGACGCGGCTGCCCTTCATGCCGACGCAGGCGCCGACCGGGTCGATGCTCGAGTCGTGCGAAATCACGCCGATCTTGGCGCGGCTGCCCGGATCGCGCGCGGCGGCCTTGATCTCGATGATGCCGTCATAGATTTCGGGCACTTCCTGCGCGAACAGCTTCTTCATGAAGTCCGGATGCGCGCGGGACAGGAAGATCTGCGGCCCGCGATTCTCGCGGCGCACGTTCAGGATCAGCGAGCGGATGCGGTCGTTCACGCGGACGACTTCGCGCGGGATCTGCTGGTCGCGACGGATCACGCCCTCGGCGCGGCCCAGGTCCACGACGATGTGACCGAACTCGACGCGCTTGACGACGCCGGTGATGATCTCGCCCTGGCGGTCCTTGAACTCGTCATACTGACGGTCGCGCTCGGCGTCGCGGACCTTCTGGAAGATGACCTGCTTGGCCGCCTGCGCCGCAATGCGGCCGAATTCGATCGGGGGCAGCGGATCGACGATGAAGTCGCCGACGCTCGCGCCCTTTTGCAGCTTCTCGGCCCCCTTCAGGTCGATCTGCTTGTAATAGTCATCGACCTGCTCGACCACTTCGACGACGCGCCACAGGCGCAGATCGCCCGAATTCGGGTCGAGTTTGGCGCGGATGTCGTTCTCGGCACCGTAGCGGGCGCGGGCGGCGCGCTGGATCGCGTCCTCCATCGCCTCGATGACGATGCCCTTGTCGATCATCTTTTCCGAGGCGACCGCATTCGCGATCGCGATCAGTTCCGCCTTGTTGGCGGAAATGGCGGTAGCCATCAGTGCCGTCCTTCCGTGGTGGCGCCGTCCTGTTCGGGCGCGTCCTGATAATAAACCTCTTCCGCGCCATCCAGGGACAGCGGCACCGTCGCGGCGATCAGCCGGTCGGTCATGACGAGCTTGGCGTCCTCGATCGCGGCGAAGGGCAGTTCGTGGCGAACCCCCTCGACATCGGTGATCGCCACCGTCTCGCCCTCGACCCCGTTCAGGTCGCCCTTGAACTGCTTGCGGCCGTTCAGCTTCTCGGCGAGCGTGATCCGCGCCTCATGCCCCGCCCAGTCGGCGAAGTCCTTCAGCCGGGTCAGCGGGCGGTCGATACCGGGCGAGGACACCTCCAGCCGGTACGCATGGTCGATCGGGTCGCGGCCCTCGGCCTCCAGCGCGTCCATCACGTCCGAGATGCGGCGTGACAGGTCGGCGCAATCGTCGATGTTCAGCTGGCGCGTGTCGGGACGCTCGGCCATCACCTGCAGCGTGGGGTCCGACGTGCCGCCATACATCTTCACGCGCACGAGCTCGAAGCCGAGTGCTTTCGCCTCGGGTTCGATGAGTTGCGTCAGAAGGGCGATGTCCGCCATGAAAGCTCCAGATGTGCCGGTGCGCTGCCGCGGAACCCGTCCCGCAGCCTCTTTCACCCGACGATGTAAGAGAATGCCGCATTCTATACACATATCCCCCTGACGAAACAAGCATCCATGCCGAAGCGTTGGCGGCCCATCGGGCCGACAGGGCCAACCGGGAGAGTAGATCATGAAACTGCCGTTGCTCGCCGCCTTGCCGGTGGCGCTTCTCGCCTGTTCGGGCAACGGGCCGGGGCCCGACGAGACCGGAAACGCCCCGCCGGTCGCGGTGACGCCGGGCGGCACGCCGACCCCGACGCCCTCCCCCTCGGCCACCCCGCCCGCCACCGTGGTCGACGGCCAGCCCTTTGGCCGCACGGTCGTCGCCGATTTCGACGCGCCCTGGGCGATGACCTTCCTGCCCGACCGGCGGATGCTCGTCACCGAGAAGGACGGCCGGATGCTGCTGGTCGCCGCGGACGGGCAACAGCGCCAGACGATCGCGCGGATCGGCGTCGATTCGGCGGGCCAGGGCGGGTTGATGGACGTGGTCCTCGCCCCCGATTTCGCACAGAGCGGCCGCGTCTATTTCAGCTATTCGGCCGCGACCGAGGGCGGCAAGCATGTGGTACTGGCGCGCGGCACGCTGCGCGAAACGAATGGCACCGCGCAGCTGGCGGGCATCGAGACCCTGTGGAGCGCCAGCCCCGCCGTCACCGGCGACGGCCATTATTCGGGCCGCATCGCCTTTTCGCCCGATGGCCAATATCTGTTCCTCACCGCGGGCGAGCGGCAGAAATTCACCCCGGCGCAGGATCCCAAGGCGACGCTGGGCAAGGTCCTGCGCCTGACCCCGGACGGGAAGCCCGCGCCGGGCAATCCGCTGGCCGCCCAGGGTTTCGATCCGGCGGTCTGGTCCTATGGCCATCGCAACCTGCTCGGCCTCGCCTTCGACGCCTCGGGCAATCTGTGGGAACAGGAAATGGGGCCCAAGGGCGGCGACGAGGTCAATCTGATCCTGCCGGGCCGCAATTACGGCTGGCCCAATGCCTCCAACGGATCGCATTATGACGGGCGCGACATTCCCGACCACCGCGCGGGCGATGGCTATGAGGCGCCCAAGGTCTCGTGGAACCCGGTGATCTCGCCGGGCGGGCTGATGATCTATTCGGGGTCGCTCTTCCCGCAGTGGCGCGGCGACGCGTTCATCGGCGGTCTGTCGAGCAAGGCGCTGGTCCGCGTCGACCTGAACGGCACCAGCGCGGCCAAGGGCGACCAATGGGACATGGGCGCGCGCATCCGCGAGGTCGAGCAGGGCCCCGATGGCGCCATCTATGTGCTGGAGGATGGCGGCGAATCGCAGGGGCGGCTGATCCGCCTGACACCCGCCGCCTGATCGCCCCGACCCGCAGGGCGGGGCCGCCCGGACGCTGGCCGGGCGGCCCTGCGGCAATACCATTTGCGATATTCTACGATACCACTTGACCTCGACGGTCCATCCCGCCGATCCAAGCGTATAACAGGGAGCGGATGGGGGTCCGCTTCACAAGGGAGATGGATCATATGCGAGCGGTGCCGCTCCTGTCGCCAGAGCGCGGGCGACCTGCCGATGGGCATGCCCGCGACGCCCGCCTGTCGCGCGGCCTGTCGGGCACCAATCTGGAGCGGGCGGGGGACTATAATCTGCGCACCGTCCTGCAGGTCATCCGCTTCCACCGCGAAACCACACGAGTCGCGATCGCCAACGAAACCGGGCTGACGCCGCCCACCATCGCCAACATCACCGGCCGCCTGACCGATATGGGGCTGGTCCGCACCGCCGGGCGGCTGCATGGCGGACGCGGCCAGCCGGCGCTCAAGATCGAGCTGTGCCCCGAGGGCGCGTTCGGGATCGGGCTGACCATCGACCGCGACCATCTGTCGCTGGCGATCCTCGACCTGAGCGGCACGGTGCGCGCCCGCGCCACCCGCGAGATCGCCTTTGCCGGGCCGGACGAGGTGGTCGCCTTCCTTCGCGAGACGCTGGACGCGGCGCTGGCCGAGGGGGCGGTCGACCGGGCGCGCATCCTGGGCGTCGGCGTCGCCATGCCCGACGGGCTCGGCCGCTCGCTGCCCGACCAGCCCGAGGATTATGCCCAGTGGGACGCGGTCGACCTCGACGCGCTGCTGGCTCCGGTGCTGCCCTGGCCGGTGCTGCGCGACAATGACGCCGCCACCGCCGCGCTGGGCGAGGCGCAATATGACGAGACATTCTCCTGCCCCAGCTTCTTCTACCTGCTGATCACCGCGGGGCTGGGCGGCGGGCTGATCATCGACCGCTCCTATCATCGCGGCGCGCATCGCCGGTCGGGCGAGATCGGGCTGATACCCGACCCTACCGCCAGCCGCACCGGCGCGATCGTGCAGGACACCGTGTCGCTGGCGGGCCTGCGCGTCCGGCTGGCGGCGGCGGGCCGCGCCTTCGGGTCGCCCGAGACGCTGGGCGAGCATGACGATCCGGTCGTCTGCGCGGTGATCGACCAGTGGGTCCAGGACTCGGTCGCGGCGCTGACCCAGCCCTTCGTCGCGGTCACCACCCTGTTCGATCCCGACGCCATCCTGATCGGCGGACGCCTTCCCGGCTGGCTGATCGTCCGGCTGGCCGACGGGCTGAAACAGGCGCTGGCCGCGATCGAGCTGCCCGCCCGCCCCGAAATCCGCCCCGCCCGCATGGCGCAGGACGCCCCCGCCATCGGCGCGGCGATGCTGCCCTTCATGGACCGGCTGCTGCCCTCCGATTCGATCCTGATCCAGGCCGGGCGGGGCTGAGGGGCACACCCCTTCGCCCAGGCCGAACGGAGGGAGGCGCGCGCATAGAAAAAGGCCCGCCCCCGGAGGGAGCGGGCCTCGCCAGGTCTGGGACCTGCGGATCAGCCCGCCATGTCTTCCAGTTCGCGACCCCGGGTTTCGTTCACCATCGCCTTGACGAAGAAGAACGACGCCGCCGCGAAGAAGGCATAGCCGAAATAGGTGATGCTGAGCCCCGGCGACACCGCCAGCGCGGGGAAGCTGACCGAGATCGCGGCATTGGCGATCCACTGGGCAAAGCCCGACACCGCCAGACCCGATCCGCGGATCTGGTTGGGGAACATCTCGCCCAGCATGACCCACATGACCGGGCCCCAGCTGGCGTTGAAGAAGATGACGTACAGGTTCGCCGCGACCAGTGCGATCACGCCATTGTTGCCGGGCAGGGTCACGCCGCCGTTCGCGCCGGTGACGGCGGTCGAAAAGGCATAGGCGACGATCGCCAGCGTCACCGCCATGCCCGCCGAGCCGATCAGCAGCAGCGGCTTGCGCCCGATCCTGTCGACGGTCGCGATGGTGAACAGGCAGGCGCCGATCGACAGCACGCCCGACAGGATGTTGGTCTGGAGCGCATAGTCCTCCGAGAAGCCGACCGCTTCCCACAGGGTCGCGCCGTAATAGAAGACGACGTTGATGCCGACCAGCTGCTGGAACACCGCCAGGCCGATGCCCGCCCACAGGATCGGGCGGATCCGGCCGGTGGTCTTGTCGACCAGGTCGGACAGCTTGGGCTTGTGCTGGTCGGCGGCCAGGCTGCCACGAATATCGGCGACCTTGCGGGTCGCCTCGGCATCGCCGAACAGCTTGGTCAGCACGGCATGCGCCTCGGCATCGCGGCCCTTGGCGACCAGGAAGCGCGGGCTTTCCGGAATGATCGACAGCGCCGCGAAATAGATTGCCGCCGGGATCGCCTGGAGCCAGAACATCCAGCGCCAGGCGGGGAAGCCCAGCCAGAATTCGGCAGTCGAGCCACCGGCATAGCGGGCCAGCGCGAAATTGGCGACGAAGGCGCCGGTCAGGCCGGTGATGATCATCACCTGCTGCACGCTCGACAGGCGGCCGCGAATCGAGGCCGGGGTCACTTCGGAGATATAGACCGGCGAGATCACGCTGGCCGCGCCGACGCCCAGGCCGCCGATGATGCGCGCGAGGATGAAGATCGCCGAGCTGCCCGCGGCACCCGCCAGCAGCGCGCTGACCAGGAAGAGGCCCGCAGCCAGCATCATGACGTTGCGGCGGCCGATCGCGTCGGCCAGCCGCCCCGCGCCGAACGCGCCGATCGCCGATCCGACCAGGATCGCGCCGACATTGACGCCGACGCCCAGGCGGCCAAGGTCGAACGCGGCCTCCAGCCCCTTCTGGGTGCCGTTGATGACGCCCGAGTCGTATCCGAACATGAAACCGCCGATCGTCGCGACGACGACGATGGCGGCGATGAATCCATGGTTGACGCTGCCTGCGGTCAACCCTCTCGCATTATCGGTCACTCGGGCCCTCTCCTCGTCGCTGCGTGGCGTCTTCGCCTATCCGCACGAACTCGTCCTGTCACCGGTCCAAGATGCGACCGGCCTTCCGTGGTAACGCTATCTTAAATCATCGCTTCGTCAAGCGGGCGCGCGCGCATCCTGTCCCATGCCGGACGGATTCGCGGCCGCCGCCCACACCGTCGTCAGATTTCGCGCGGGCGGCGGCGCGGCGCGGCATCCGACTGGCGGCGAATCAGGCTGTAATCCAGCAGGCGATGGTCGACCGCCTCGGCGCTTTTCTGGCGGATCACGGTCGCGATCATCTCCACCGCCGCGCGGGCCATGTCGGCGATCGGCTGGTGGATGGTGGTCAGCTCGGGCCAGATGGTGGTCGACAGCGTGGTGTCGTCGAACCCGCAGACCGTCAGGTCGCTGGGCACGTCCAGCCCGCGCCGATGCGCCACCGCGACCGTCGCCGCCGCCATGTCGTCGTTCGACGCGATGATCGCGGTCGGCGGTTCGGCCAGGTCGAGCAGCCGCTCGGCGGCGTCCAGCCCCGATCGATAGGTATAGAGGCCCGGCGCCACCAGCGCCTCGTCAAAGGGCACGCCCGCCGCCTCCAGCGCGGCGCGGAACCCCTCATACCGGCGCGCGCTGGCCGACAGATTGGGATTGCCGCAGATGAAGCCGATCCGGCGATGGCCCAGCGTCATGACGTGGCGCGTCATCTCCTCGGCGGCGGCGCGGTCGTCGATCTGGACCGCCATGGTCGTGCCGGGCATCTCCTCGGCGGGCACGCCGGTCGCCACGACGATGGCGGGCACCCCCGCCTCGCCCAGCAGCGACAGGACCGCATCCGCCTCGCACAGGGGCGGCGGCAGGATCACGCCGTCGATCCCGCCCGCGATCAGGTGCCGGGCGACCTCCACCTCATGCTCGCCGATCTCGCATTTCTCGACCACCATCTGGATGTCGAGGCGCGAGGCCTGGTCCAGCGTGCCGAGCAGGAATTCGCTGAGAAAGCCCTGGCTGGGGTTGCTGTACAGCATCCCCACCCGGATCTGCGCCGCGCCCGCCAGGCTGCGCGCGGCGGGGTTGGGCGCATAGTTCAGCTGGGCGATCGCCGCCTCGACCTTTTCGCGGGTGGCGGGGCGGACATTGGCCTCGTTGTTAATGACGCGCGATACGGTCATCAGCGACACGCCCGCCGCGCGCGCGACATCGCTGATCGTGGGAGCGCTGCTGCCGCGGCGCGAGGTCCTGATGCTCATAACGTTTACGCTTCCACCTTTCGGCGACGATACGCAATGCTTTGCGCTATTTTGGTCGGCTTGGTCCGATCCGGCCGCGCGGCTTGATTTCCCCCCGCCGCGCGGCTAGGGGCGACGCAGCATCAAGAGTCGGGCCGTCGCCCGGCACCAACCTGCCTCCCGGCAAGGTGGTGCCTCTCCCCTTCGGAGAGGGATGTGGCCAGACCGGCAACAACGGGACGATCAGCCACTTTCCTCATCCCGACTCGCCCACAGGCACGAAGGATTTGTGATGGACGCGGCCATTCCCCAGCACCCTGCCCCCCAGCAGTTCGCCAGCGACAATTATGCAGGCATCTGTCCCGAGGCCTGGGCGGCGATGGCCGAGGCGAACCAGGGCTATGTCCCCGCTTATGGCGAGGACCCGTTCACCGACCGCGCCGCCGACGCGTTCCGCACGCTGTTCCAGACCAAGTGCGAGGTGTTCTTCGCCTTCAACGGCACGGCGGCCAACTCGCTGGCGCTCGCCGCGCTGTGCCAGAGCTATCACAGCGTCATCTGTTCGGCCTCCGCGCATGTCGAAACCGACGAATGCGGCGCGCCGGAATTCTTCTCGAACGGCTCCAAGCTGCTGGTCGCGCAGACCGAGGACGGCAAGCTGACCCCCGACGCGGTGCGCGCGCTGGCCACCGGCCGGTCGGACATCCATTTCCCCAAGCCGCGCGCGGTGACGATCACCCAGCCGACCGAGACGGGGCAGGTCTATACGCTGGCCGAAATCCATGCGCTGTCGGCGACCTGTCGCGAACTGGGGCTGCGGCTGCACATGGACGGCGCCCGCTTCGCCAATGCCTGCGCCGCGCTCGGCTGTTCGCCCGCCGACATGACGTGGCGCGCCGGGGTCGACGTGCTGTGCTTCGGCGGCACCAAGAACGGCATGGCGGTGGGCGAGGCGATCCTGTTCTTCGACCCCGTGCTGGCCGAGGATTTCGACTATCGCTGCAAACAGGCGGGGCAGCTGGCGTCCAAGATGCGCTACCTCGCCGCGCCGTGGATCGGGATGCTCGACACCGGCGCGTGGCTGTCCAACGCGACCCATGCCAATGACTGTGCCCGGCGGCTGGCCGACCGGGTGGCGGGCCTGCCCGGTATCGCGCCGATGTTCCCGGTCGAGGCCAATGCGGTGTTCCTGAGCGCGCCGCCCGCCGTCCTCGAAGCCCTACGCGCGCGCGGCTGGCGCTTCTATACCTTCATCGGCGGGGGCGCGCGGTTCATGTTCGCCTGGGACGCCGATCCGGCGCGGGTCGACCAGCTGGGCGACGATATCGCGGCGGTCGCGATGGAGGGGCTGGAGGCGGCGTAAGCCGCCCGCCGGTCATCCCTCGGTAAGAGGCGGGGCCGCCAGCAGGCGGTCGAGCCAGGCCAGCGCCTGCCGGGGTTCGCCGACCGCCTCGGGCCCGACCGGCCCGCGCGCGGCCAGGAACTCCGCATGAAGGTCGAACGGCGGCAGCCCCAGCTGCTCGCGCGCGTCGTCGATGCTCTCGCCGATCTCGGTCAGTTGCGCGACGACCGGCGCCACCGCCGCCCGCGCTGCGCGGTCCTTGCGATGATCGAACAGCCCCCATTTGCCCGCCGCCGTGGTGCGCAGCGCGGCGATCAGCGCCTCGCGATATTCGCCTTCCATATCCACGCGGTGCGCGTCGAGGCGAGCAAGTCGATCAGCCTTGGCCATGCCGATCCCCCTAAAGGGCGGCGACCCGGTCCGCAATCCGGGGTGACCGGCGCGCTTCCGTCGAGGGTCAGGCGGCGGGGTCCAGCGCGATCTCGACCCGGCGGTTGCGCGCGCGGCCCGCGCTGTCGTCGCTGCCATCGGGCTTGGCATTGGGGGCGATGGGACGGGTCTCGCCGAGCGCGATCACCTCGATCCGCGTGGCGGCGATGCCCCGCGCCACCAGATAGGCGCGCACCGCCTCCGCGCGCTTGCGCGACATGCGGCGATTGGAGTCATCATCGCCCTCGCTGTCCGAATGGCCCCGCAGGACGATCCGCCCCTGCCCCGCCGCCCGGTCGCCGGCCAGCCGGTCGAGCGCGGCGCGGGCCTCGGCGTTCAGCGCCGCGCCGCCCTGGGGAAAGCCGATGGTCGGGCCGCCCCGGCCCGCAACGGCGTCCGACCGAGGCTCCGCCGGACGGGCGGGTGAAGCGGGCTCGGGCACGGGCACTTCGATCACCGTTCCCCGGCTGGCCGTTGCGGACGTGCGCTCGCGGCATCCGCCCAGCACCACCGCGAGCCCGATGATCGCCATCCACCCGCCCGATCGCACCCTCATTACCGTCCCTTTGCCCCAGGCGCACCCCTGCCCCCGTGGCGGCGGACCATAGGGACCGGCTTGCCGCGGTGCAAACCGCGGCGGCGCGTCGTCAGCCCGCCGTTTCGGCAGCCGGGACCGCCCCGCGCTGCTCGCTCAGGATGCGCCATCCCGCCAGGAACAGCGCGGCGACCGCCGGTCCGACGACGATGCCGCTCAACCCCAGCAGCTCGATCCCGCCCAGCGTCGTCAGCAGCACGATCCAGTCGGGCAGTCCCGTGTCGCGCCCCACCAGGATCGGCCGCAGGATATTGTCGGCCAACCCGATGACCAGCACGCCCGAGGCGACGACCACCGCCCCCTGCCAGACCGCGCCGGTCGCGAGCAGATAGATGGCGACCGGCCCCCAGATGATCGCCGGGCCGATCGCGGGGAGCAGCGCCGCGATCGCCATCAGCACGCCCCAGAGCAGCGCGGCGGGCACACCGACGATCCAGAAGGTGATCGCGCCCAGCGCCCCCTGCACCAGCCCGACGATGACCGATCCCTTGATGGTCGCGCGCACCACCGCGACGAAGGTATCGACCAGCCGCGTCGCCACGCCCCGGTCCAGCGGCAGCGCGCGGACGAAATCGGGGCCCAGCCGGTCGCCGTCGCGGATCAGGAAGAAGGCGACATAGAGCCCGACGCCAAAGGCCAGCGCAAAGGCGAAGGCGTTGCGCCCGATCGACAGCGCGCGGGTCGCGATCTGGCTGACGCTGCTGCTGAGCGTGCGCGAGACGCGCGCCTGAAGCCCCTCGAAACTGCCGACGCCAGAATTGTCCATCGCCTGGCGCAGCCGCTGGGGAAGCGCGTCGCGAACCTGCTGGAAATATTGTGCGAAGTCGATCTGGCCGCTGCGCATCTTCAGATAGACGCCCGACGCCTGGTCGACGACCATGCTGCCGATCAACAGGGTCGGTACCACCACGGCAAAGGTGATGATCAACATGGTCAGCCCGGCGGCGAGATTGCGCCGCCCGCCGGTCTTGGTCAGCAGCCATTGGAACAGCGACCGAAACAGGATCGCCGCCAGCCCCGCCCAGAGCAGCGCGATCAGAAAGCCCGAAATCACCGCGATCAGGCCGATGGTGACGATCGCCAGGAAGAGGATGAATCCCCCTCGCTCGATCCTCTGGCGGTCGATGTTCATATGGCCCTCCCCTTCATGCATCGCGGCGTAACCGTCACGATCCCGCAACGGTTCCGCGATCCCTGTCGGCGGGATGACGGGGATGTCAGGACGCAAAAGGCTCTTGCCCTGCCCCACATCCCGCAGCCCCGTTCAGGCTGAACGGAGTGCGTCGCTATTCCTCCCCTGCAAGAGAGGTGGCAGCCCGAAGGGCTGACGGAGGGGTGTCGCGCTCTCGATAGGGTGACACCCCACCACCATGCTGCGCATGGTCCCCCTCCCCTTGCAGGGGAGGAAGAATATGGTCCGTTACTCCGCCGCCACCGCCTCGACGCTGTCATCGAGCGGGTGGGCGAGGCGGGTCAGCATTTCCTTAGGGCAGACCTGCCAGAAATGCCCGGCGACCCGGTCCCAGTCCTCCAGCAGACCCTTGGACCATTTGCTGTCGGTCGCGGCGGCATGCTGTTCGACCAGGTCGCGCAGCACGCCTTCCCAATGGGCGGAGGCCAGGCGCTGCCACACGATATTCTCGGGGTTGGCGCGGCGGGCGAAGCGATCCTCTTCGTCATAGATGAACGCCATGCCGCCGGTCATGCCCGCGCCGAAATTCGCGCCGACCTGACCCAGCACCACCGCGACGCCGCCGGTCATATATTCGCAGCCATTCGCGCCGCAACCCTCGACCACCACGGTCGCGCCCGAGTTGCGGACCGCGAAACGCTCACCCGCCTGGCCCGCCGCGAACAGCTTGCCCGAGGTCGCGCCGTAGAGGACGGTGTTGCCGATGATCGTGTTCTTCTGGCTGGCCAGCGGCGAACTGACCGCCGGGCGTACGATGATGGTGCCGCCCGACAGGCCCTTGCCGACATAGTCATTGGCATCGCCGAACACTTCCAGCGTCACGCCCTTGCACAGGAACGCGCCCAGCGACTGGCCCGCACTCCCACGCAGCCGCACGGTGACATGCCCGTCGGCCAGCTTGCTCATGCCGAACTTGCGGGTGATCTCCGACGACAGGCGGGTGCCGACCGCGCGGTGCGTGTTGCGCACCGAATAGGTCAGCTGCATCTTCTCGCCGCGCGAAAAGACCGCGCTCGCGTCCTTGATGATCTGCGCATCCAGGCTGTCGGGCACTTCGTTGCGGAAGGTCGACAGGCTGAACCGCCGCTCGGCATCGGTCGCATCGACCTTCGCCAGAACGGGATTGAGGTCGAGATCGTCGAGATGCTCGGCACCACGGCTGACCTGGCGCAGCAGCTCGGTCCGCCCGATCACCTCGTCCAGCGAGCGCACGCCGAGGCGTGCCAGGATGTCGCGGACTTCCTCGGCGATGAAGGTCATCAGGTTGATGACCTTTTCGGGCGTGCCGGTGAACTTGGCGCGAAGCCGCTCGTCCTGCACGCAGACGCCGACCGGGCAGGTGTTGCTATGGCACTGGCGCACCATGATGCAGCCCATGGCGACCAACGACAGCGTGCCGATGCCGAACTCCTCGGCACCCAGGATCGCCGCGATCACGATGTCGCGCCCGGTCTTCAGGCCGCCGTCCGCGCGCAGGCGGATACGCCCGCGCAGGCCGTTCAGGGTCAGCGTCTGGTTGACCTCGGACAGACCCATTTCCCAGGGCGTCCCGGCGTATTTGATCGAGGTCTGGGGCGAGGCGCCCGTGCCGCCGACATGGCCCGACACCAGGATGACGTCGGCATGCGCCTTGGCCACGCCCGCCGCAACCGTGCCGATGCCCGCCGAGCTCACCAGCTTCACGCAGACGCGCGCGCGCGGGTTGATCTGCTTGCAGTCATAGATGAGCTGCGCGAGATCCTCGATCGAGTAGATGTCGTGGTGCGGCGGCGGCGAGATCAGCGTCACGCCCGGCGTCGCATGGCGAAGCTTGGCGATGAACTCGGTCACCTTGAAGCCGGGCAACTGCCCGCCCTCGCCGGGCTTGGCGCCCTGCGCGACCTTGATCTCGATCTCGTCGCAGGCGTTCAGATATTCCGCCGTCACGCCGAAGCGGCCGCTCGCGATCTGCTTGATCGTCGAGTTGGCGTTGTCGCCATTGTCGTATGGCTGATAGCGCAGCTTGTCCTCGCCGCCCTCACCCGACACCGCCTTCGCGCCGATCCGGTTCATCGCGATCGCCAGCGTTTCGTGCGCTTCCGGCGACAGCGCGCCCAGCGACATGCCCGGCGTCACGAAGCGCTTGCGGATCTCGGTGATCGCCTCGACCTGATCGACCGGCACCCCTTCGTTCGGGAAGTTGAACTGGAGCAGGTCGCGCAAATAGACCGGCGGCAGGTCGCCGACCCCGCGTGCGAATTGCAGGTACGTCGAATAGCTGTCGGTCGCGACCGCCGTCTGCAACAGGTGCATCAGCTGCGCCGAATAGGCGTGCGTCTCGCCGCCATCGCGCTGGCGATAGAAGCCGCCGATCGGCAGCGTTGCGACATGCTGGTCCCAGGCCGCCTCGTGACGGACCATCGCCGAGTAATGGAGCGAGTTATAGCCCTCGCCCGAAATCTTGGCGGGCATGCCGGGGAACAGGTCGTTGACCAGCGCACGGGACAGGCCGACCGCCTCGAAATTATAGCCGCCGCGATAGCTGGAGATCACCGCGATCCCCATCTTGGCCATGATCTTGAGGAGGCCATCCTCGATCGCGGTGCGATGGTTGGCCAGGCACTGGTCGATGGTCAGGTCGCCGAACAGGCCGCGCTGATGACGGTCGACGATCGCGGCTTCGGCCAGATAGGCGTTCACCGTGGTCGCGCCGACACCGATCAGCACCGCATAATAATGGGTGTCGAGGCACTCGGCCGAGCGGACGTTGATCGACGCATAGCTGCGCAGCCCCCGGCGGACGAGATGCGTGTGCACCGCCGCCGCCGCCAGCACGCCCGCGATCGCGACGCGATCCTCGGAGACATGCTCGTCGGTCAGGAACAGCTCGGACCGGCCCTCGCGCACCGCCTGTTCGGCCTGGTTGCGGATGCGCTGGATCGCGGCGCGCAGACGGTCGGGGCCGCCATCGGCCTCGAAGGTGCAGTCGATCTCGGCGGCCGAGCGGCCGAAATGCGTCTTCAGCCTATGCCAGTCGGCGCCGGTCAGGACCGGGGACGGCAGGACGAGCACCCGCTCGCGCCGATCCTCGGTGTCGAGGATGTTGGCGAGATTGCCGAACCGGGTCTTGAGCGACATCACATAGCGTTCGCGAAGCGAGTCGATCGGCGGGTTCGTTACCTGCGAGAAGTTCTGGCGGAAGAACTGGCTGATGAGGCGCGGCTTGTCGGAAATGACCGCCAGCGGCGTGTCGTCGCCCATCGACCCGATCGCTTCCTTGCCCCCCTCGGCCATGGGCGACAGGATCAGCTCCATATCCTCCATGGTCTGACCGGCGGCGACCTGACGGCGCAGCATCTCGGCACGCGGCATGCGCACCAGCGCTTCTTCTTCCGAAGGAGCGGGCAACTGGTCCATGGTCAGGAACTCGCCGATCATCGCGGCATAGTCCTGTTCGCCCGCGATCTGGTCCTTGATCGCGCGGTCGTCGTACAGCTTGCCCTCGGCCAGATCGACCGCGATCATCTGCCCCGGCCCCAACCGGCCCTTGGCGGTGACGGTCGCCTCGGGCACCACCACCATGCCGCTTTCCGACCCGACGATCAGCAGCCCGTCGGCGGTCAGCGTGTAGCGAAGCGGGCGCAGCGCGTTGCGGTCCATGCCCGCGACCGCCCAGCGGCCATCGGTCATCGCCAGCGCGGCGGGGCCGTCCCACGGCTCCATCACCGAGGCGAGATACTGGTACATCTCGGCATGCGCCTTGGGCGTGTCGAGGTCCTTCTGCCACGCCTCGGGCACCAGCATCAGCTTGGCGGTCGGCGCGTCGCGACCCGACCGGCAGATCGCCTCGAACACCGCGTCGAGCGCGGCGGTATCGGACGCGCCCGCCGGGATCACCGGCTTGATGTCCTCCGAATTGTCGCCGAACGCGATCGAGGCCATCCGGATCTCGTGGCTGAGCATCCAGTTCTTGTTGCCGCGGATCGTGTTGATCTCGCCATTATGCGCCAGGCAGCGGAAGGGCTGCGCCAGCCACCATTGCGGGAAGGTGTTGGTCGAATAACGCTGGTGGAAGATCGCCACCCGGCTCTCGAACCGGTGGTCCTGCAGGTCGGGATAGAAGACCGACAGGCTCTCGGCGAGGAACAGCCCCTTGTAGATGATCGAGCGGCAGGACAGCGAACAGATATAGAAGCCGCTGATCTGCGCCGCGATCACCCGCTTTTCGATGCGACGGCGGACCAAGTAGAGATTCTTCTCGAACTCGGCGGCATCGACCTCGTCGGGCATCGGCCCGGCGATCATGATCTGCTCGATCTCCGGCCGGGTCGCCTGCGCCTTCAGCCCGATGACCGAGACGTCGACCGGCACCTGGCGCCAGCCATAGATGGTATAGCCCGCCTCGATGATGACGCTCTCGACGATGGTGCGGCAGGTCTCCTGCGCGCCCAGATCGGTGCGCGGCATGAAGATCATGCCGACCGCCAGCCGGTTCGGCAGCACCTTGTGCCCCGACGCGGCGATCGCATCGTCGAAGAAGCGGTGCGGCAGGTCGACATGCAGGCCCGCGCCGTCGCCGGTCTTGCCGTCGGCATCGACCGCGCCGCGATGCCACACGGCCTTCAGCGCGTCGATCGCCGACTGGACGACCCGGCGCGAGGGCTGGCCATCGGTGGCCGCGACCATGCCGACGCCGCACGCATCGCCCTCGAACTCGGGGCGGTACATGCCATGCTCGGCGAGATATTGGCGCTGGTCGGTCATCACTTCTTGTCCTGCTGGAACGTCCTGCATCGGGGTGGCGTCGCGCATCATGCCGCCACCTTCTCGCGCGTCGCCGTCTTGGCGCGCGCCTTCAGCCACTGGTGCATCGCCTTGGCCACGTCGCGACCGTCGCGGATCGCCCACACCACCAGCGAGGCACCGCGCACGATGTCGCCCGCCGCGAACACGCCGTCCAGGCTGGTCATCAGCGTGCGGCCGTCGACCAGCACCGTGCCCCAGCGGCTGACGCCCAGTTCGGCGGTGCCGAACAGGCTCGGCAGGTCCTCGGCATCGAAGCCCAGCGCCTTGATGACCATGTCCGCCTCCAGCAGATGGTCGGCACCCGGCTCGGCCTCCGGCGCGCGGCGGCCGCTGGCGTCGGGCGCACCCAGCCGCATCTTGGCGGCGCGCACACCCGTCACCGACTCGCCACCCTCGAAGCCGAGCGGCGCGGACAGCCAGACGAACTCGGCGCCTTCCTCTTCCGCATTGGCGACTTCGCGCTGCGAGCCGGGCATGTTGGCCCGGTCGCGGCGATAGAGGCACTTCACCGACTTGGCGCCCTGGCGGATCGCGGTGCGGACGCAGTCCATCGCGGTGTCGCCGCCGCCGATCACGACGACATTCTTGCCCTCGGCATTGAGCGAGCCATTCTCGAACGCCTCGACCGTATCGCCGAAGCTCTTGCGGTTCGACGCGGTCAGATAGTCGAGTGCGGCGATCACGCCGTTCGCGCCCGCACCGTCCACATCGACATTGCGCGCCTTGTAGACGCCGGTCGCGATCAGCACCGCGTCATGGCGGCGGCGCAGATCCTCCAGCGTCGCGTCCTCACCGACCGCGAAACCTTCGTGGAAGACGATGCCGCCTGCCTTCAGCCGCTCGACCCGGCGCATGACGACGGGCTTTTCCAGCTTGAAGCCCGGGATGCCATAGGTCAGCAGCCCGCCCGCCCGGTCGTGCCGGTCATAGACATGGACCTCATAGCCCGAGACGCGCAGATATTCCGCCGCCGTCAGCCCCGCAGGCCCCGCGCCGATCACCGCGACCGACTGGCCGCGCGCGGGGCCGGGGACCAGCGGCTCGACCCAGCCTTCTTCCCAGGCGGTGTCGGTGATGAACTTCTCGACCGATCCGATCGTGACCGCACCGTGGCCCGAAAACTCGATGACGCAATTGCCCTCGCACAGCCGGTCCTGCGGGCAGATGCGGCCGCAAATCTCGGGCATGGTCGAGGTGGCGTTGGACAGCTCATAGGCCTCGCGCAGACGCCCTTCGGCGGTCAGGCGCAGCCAGTCGGGGATATGATTGTGCAGCGGGCAATGGACCGAACAATAGGGCACGCCGCATTGCGAGCAGCGTCCCGCCTGATCCTCCGCCGCCGGGGGCGCATAACGCTCGGCGATCTCGCGGAAATCCTCCGCGCGCGCCTCGGCCGCCCGCTTGGCCGGATAAGCCTGCTCGCGGCCTACAAACTTCAGCATAGAATCGTTCGCCATATGCGCCTCCGAAGATGCGGATATTGCGCGAACGACCCCATGTCACGGGCAAATCGACATATAGGACAGTTACTACGTCCTATTTGGACCCTTATTTATGCGCGACACGCCCTTATTGCGAGCGGCCCGCAAATAAATGGGTCCGATACGGTATCAATGCAGCGTCAGCAGCGCCAGCGCGATGCTGCCCGCGACGATTCGATACCAGGCAAAGGGGCCGAAGCCGTGCTTGCCGACGATGCCGACGAACCAGCGGACGACCAGCAAGGCGACCACGAAGGACACGACGAAGCCGACACCGATTTCGATCGGCCCGACGCTGCTCCCGCTGCGCATCGCATCCAGATGCCCCGCCGTCTCGACCACGCTGGCGCCCAGCATGGTGGGGATGGCGAGGAAGAAGCTGAACTCCGCCGCCGTGCGCCGCTCGACACCCAGGGTCAGTGCGCCCAGGATCGTCGCGCCCGAGCGGCTGACGCCCGGAATCATCGCCAGACACTGGAGGAAGCCGACGCCCAGCGCCGTCCGGGCCGGGACGGCCGCGATGCCGCGCGTCGTGCCGGGCTTCACCAGCCGCTCGATCACCAGGATCGCGATGCCGCCGACGATCAGCGCGATGGCGACGACCTTGGGCTGGAGCAGCAGCGCCTCGATATGCTTTTTCGCCAGCACGCCGATGACGGCGGCGGGGATGAAGGCGATCAGCAGGTTGCGCACGAAGCGGATCGAACCCGGATCGCGCTTGAACAGCCCCTCCAGCACGGTCCAGAAGGTCCGCCAGTAGAGGACGACGACCGCCAGGATCGCGCCCAGCTGGATGACGATGTTGAACATCTGCCACCGCGCATCGTCATAGCCGAGCAGCGCGCCCGCCAGGATCAGGTGTCCGGTCGAGGACACCGGCAGGAATTCGGTGACCCCCTCGACGATACCGAGGATGATGGCGGCTAGCAGATCGTTCACGAGCGTCCCCAAAAAATTGGCCCCGTCGCCATAGGACGACGGGGCCGACAGGGAAACGCCTAAGCGGCGACCCGTGGGGCGTTATGGGACGGCTCAGGCCGCCAGCGTCTGCGCCCGCCGCCCGAACCGGCCCGCCTTGCGGAAACGGATCAGATATTCGGGCGCTACGGTCGCCAGCGGCGCGGGGGTGACGCCCAGCGCGGCGAGACCCGGCGCACCGGCGGCGGCGACATTGTCCTGCTGAAGCATCAGCCACTGGTCCCAGCTGATCGGCGAGCCGGGCAGCCGGGCGAGCAGCGCGCCCGCAAAGTCGGGCAGTTCGACGAAGTTCGGCTTGCGGCCCAGCGTCGCGGCGATCCAGCGGATCAGCTCACCCATCGACAGCACGTCCGGCCCGCCCAGCTCATAGGTGCGGCCGCCATGCGTCTCGCCGTCCAGGATCGCCGCGACGATCGCCTGGCCGACATCGCCCGCGAACACCGGCTGGAACTTCACCCCCGCGCGCAGGATCGGCACGATCGGCGCCGACACCATGCCCGCAAAGCGGTTCACGAACTGATCCTCGCGCCCGAACACGATCGAGGGGCGCAGGATCGTGGCGTTCGGGAAAGCCTGGCGCACCGCATCCTCGCCCTGCCCCTTCGACCGGGCATAGGCCGCCGCGCCGTTCGAATCGGCGCCGATGGCCGAGACATGGGCCAGCGCCTCGACCCCCGCCCCGCGCGCGGCCTCGGCGACGGTGCGCGCGCCGTCGACATGGATACGCTGCATATTGCCGCCCATCACGCCGACCAGATTGACGACGGCATCCGCGCCCTCGACCGCGCGCGCGACCGTGTCGGGCCGTGCGATATCGGCCGCGACGAACTGCGTCTGGCCCAGCCCGCCCTGGGTGCGCAGGAAATAGGCCTGGCGCGGATCGCGCTGCGCGACCCGCACCCGCGCGCCCGTGCGCATCAACTCGCGTGCGACATAGCGGCCCAGAAAGCCCCCGCCGCCAATCAGCGTCACCAGCTTGTTCGTCATGACCGTCCCTATTTTTTCGAGAAAAATCGTCTTTCGCCCCTTTGCCTCGCAAAAAAGCCGTTGACAAGGATTCGAACCCTACCCTAAAGGCGCGGGCCTACCCCGTGCCCAGATGGCGGAATTGGTAGACGCACCAGCTTCAGGTGCTGGCGATCGCAAGGTCGTGGAGGTTCGAGTCCTCTTCTGGGCACCACTCCCGGTCAAAGATGGGCACCTCGCCCTCTTTGACGGGAAGTCCGACAGAGACGCCATTTTCCAAGCTCGACATGGGGCCCGAGATCACGATCTCGTGATCCGACACGATGACGTTCGAGACGAACATCTTGAGGTAGGACGAACGGAGCGTGCTGTCGTCGCTTCGCATTTTCTTGCGAAGCATGTCGCCGAAACGGTCAATGGTTTGCTCGTCGATCCTGCGCTTGCCCTTCGCCAGTTGCGCTTCCAGCACATCGATCCGGCTTGATACCGCCGCCAGTGCCGCCCGGTTGGTCGCCATGCGGTCGACAAACGCCGGGTCTCTCGCGCTCATCGTCCCTTCTTCGATCAGGATCAGCAGATTACTGATCGCAGTGTTGAGCCGCGTCCGCTCCGAACGGCTTCGGGTAAGGTCTGCCTCACGTTCCGCCTGTCGACTTTGTGAGACATCGAGAACGCCAGCGAGCAATGTGCGCAACCGATCGCGCGCCAGCAACCTTGCCTCGATCGCATCCAGAACCAAGCTGTCCAGCTTTTCGCGCCGGATGCTCGGACAGGCGCAGGTGCCGCTACGGTTCACCCGGTCGTTGCAGACGTAGTAGGTATAGCGACCACCTTTCCCCGTGCGGATCGTCATGCCGCTCGAACAGCCGGGCATGCCGCAGCGGGCGACCCCGGTGAGTAGCGTGGTGCCGGCGGCGACATGCGGTGCCATCCGCCTGGGATTGCGCGTTGCCCGCATGGCGGCCACGCGATCGAACTGGTCCCGGGTAATGATCGGGGGACAGGTGACTGCGATAGCATCTTCCACGTCCGGGGTGATCCCATCGTCGTCGGCGGTACGATCGTGATAGACGCCGGTGTACACCTCGCGCGCCAAAATGCCGGCAACATTGCTGTTGGCGAACCTCGCACCGCGCAGGGTTCGCCCCGCTTCGTTTAACTGTTTGACGATCCAGCGCCCGCCACGGCCCACGTCAGCCCAGTCGAAGATCTGGCGTACGATCGCCGCTTCGGCTTCGACGATCGCCAGCTTTCGCCGTTCCTTCTCGCCGTCCTGCCGGGCGACGTAGGTCTCGTAGCCGAACGGCACCGGGCCGCCATTGTAGAAGCCTTGCCGCGCATTCTCCCTGCGGCTCTTCCGCGTGAGGATTGCCGCGTCTCGCGCCTGCTCCTCGTTCATCATCGCCGTGATCGTCCGGCCGATCCGCTGGCCACGGCCCTGACCGAAATCCTCGGTGATCGACCGAACCTCGACGCCTGCGTCGTCCAGCTTGCCCACCACGTCGAAGAACAGTCGCATGTTTCTGGCCATACGGCTGAACATGAACATCAGGACCAGATCGACCGGATGATCGGCCGCGGTAGCTTTTTGCACCAGCCGCTGAAATTCGGGGCGCTTGTCGGTCTGACCGCTGAAGCCGGCGTCGGCAAACTCCTCAACGATCATAATGTCATGCTTGGCCGCGTAGGCGAGAATAGCACTGCGCTGGGCATCGATGCTCTGAGGCGCACCGCCCTCCTTGTCGACCGACAAGCGCATATACGCGAAAGCCCTGGTCCGGCTGCGGTTGGTTTTTGCCAATTTTCCTGTCCCTATCTGTGTTCGAACAGTGAATCGAACTCACTGGCGAGCGCGTCGAGCACGAGCATGCATTCCCGCCGGGTGACGGCGGGTTGTCCAGACGAAGGCGGCATGTCGAGGCAGCATCGAAGCTGCGCTTCGACGTTCGCTACCTCTCGTTGTTCGTGATCGCTTTCGCCTGCCATCCGCTAGCGATGGCGAATCCCAAGATTCCAAGCGTCAACTCAGCCAGCCAAAAGATTGGTTCCGCTCGCACCCGCGTACGACGTCTCAACGGCACGACTTTATCTAGGTGAAAAGACCCAGAAGCGGACACTCGCAGCTTCCCGCCTGCTTACCAGGATCCGACATTCGTTCAGGTTGGAGGTAGCCGATGCCGCGAGTATTCCTCATGTCGCTGCAGCCAACCGAAATCCTCATCCATCTGCGTGGCTCTTCGCAGCTTCGACCAAGGCGTCGATGAAGACCCGAACCTTCGCCGACAAGGCCCGGTGGCTTGGATAGAGCGCGTGGATGGCAACCTCGTGGGTACGACCGGCAGGCCACAACCTGACCAGTCGGCCCTCCTCGACAGGAGCTTTGACGAGGAAGTCCGGAAGCCGTGCGATGCCGCAGCCGCCAAGAACGGCGGGCAGGATCGCTGCGGCGTCGGAGATCACGGCTTGCGGGCGGAATTCGGCGATGCCCGCTTGTTCAGCTGCGCCGTCGTGATAGGCCACTGGCCGATCCGCATAGTCGAGCAGCGTATGGGCCTGGAGATCGGACGCGCGAAGCGGCGTGCCGCGCACCGCGAGATAGTCAGGGCTCGCACACAGCCATGTCTTCGATGTCAGTAGGTGCTTCGCGATCAGATCGCTGTCGGCCAACGGGCCAACCCGGACAACCATGTCCACGAGCTCGGCCGGCATGTCGATGACGCGGTCATCGATCTTCAGGTCGACGCGCACTTGTGGATAAGCCGCCATGAAGGACGGCAGCATCGGCGCGACCAGCGCGCTTGCGATCGTGAACGGCAGACTGATCCGCAACGTGCCGCTCGGCACGGCGGCAAGACCTTCGAGCGCCGCCCCCGCCTCGTCGACATCGGCGAGGATGCGAAGGGCGTGCGGCCGGAACAGGATGCCAGCGTCGGTCAGGCGCATATGCCGGGTCGAGCGATCGAGGAGGACGGCACCGACCTGCTGCTCAAGCCTGGCCAATGCGCGACTGACCCCTGATTTTGATAAGCCCAATGACCTTGCCGCGGCCGAAACGCTCATCAGGTCGGTGATGCGCACGAAGGCACGAAGATCAGACAGGTCCATCATTGTTGCATCGTATGCAACACCTGTCGCGCATAGGCCATCTAATCGGGTCGCTATGCAACGACTATCCTTTCCCGACACGAAAGGATGCACCATGAGATCCACGATCAATCAGGTCCAACCCGATGCGGTGACGGCGTTCCCGATCCACATACCCGAAGCCGACCTCAGCGACCTCGCCGACCGGCTCGATCGTGTGCGCTGGCCCGACCCCGGCACGACCACGGATGGGCGTCAGGGGCCTGCTTTGCCGACGATCCGGCGATTGGTCGAGCACTGGCGGGACGGCTACGATTGGCGGTCTACGGAGGCCATGCTCAACGGATGGGGCAGCAGCAGGACCGTTATCGACGGACTGGGCATCCACTTCCTACACATCCGGTCGCCACACGCGAATGCCACTCCATTGCTGCTGACCCACGGCTGGCCCGGCTCGATCCTCGAATTCCGCGACCTGATCGGGCCGCTCACCGATCCGCAATCGCATGGCGGCGATGCCGCGGACGCCTTCCATCTCGTGATCCCGGCGCTGCCGGGCTTCGGCTTCTCGGACAAGCCCACCGGGCCCGGCTGGGGCGTGGGCCGCACCGCCGCGGCATGGGGGCAGTTGATGCAACGGCTGGGCTACGGCGACCGCTGGATGGCGCAGGGCGGCGACTGGGGGGCTGCGGTGACGACAGCGCTCGCCCATATGCGCGCGCCCGGTCTGGTTGGCATCCACCTCAACATGGTGATGTTTCAGCCAACGCACGCAGAAATCGCCGACGCAACGCCCGACGAACAGCGGATGCTTGACGACGCCCGGCGCTATGACCGGGAATACTCGGGCTATATGAAGCTGCAATGCACCCGTCCGCAATCGGTCGCATTCGCGCTGGCCGACTCCCCTGTAGGTCTGGCGAGCTGGATCTACGCGCTGTTTCAGGACGTATCCGACAGCGATGGTGAGCCCGAGCGCGTGATCTCGCTCGACCATCTCATCGACGACGTGATGCTCTACTGGCTACCAAACTCCGGGCCGAGTTCGGCGCGCTTCTACTGGGAGGCCGCGCAGGAGATGGCGCAACGAATGCCACACGGTCCGATCCCGTTACCGGCCGGGGTCAGCATGTTTCCCGGCGAGCAGGTTCGGCTCTCGCGGCGCTGGGCTGAAGCGCGCTTCGCGAACCTGCGCTTCTTTGCCGAGGCGGACAGTGGTGGACACTTCGCAGCGATGGAGAACCCGCAGATGCTGGTCGAGCATATCCGTTCAACCTGCCGCACAATCCGATAAACGGGAGTAGCAGCAGTGCACATCCTCGTCGTCATGGCGCATCCTGCCGGCCCGTCGCTGACCCGCTCCGTTGCGTCTTCAATTCTCGATGCAGGAGCAGCGCTCGGGCACACCGTCGAGCTTGCCGATCTGGTGGCGGAAGAGTTCGATCCGGTCTTCGGACCTGCTGACCATGCAGCGTTCACCGCAGCTGGCCCGACGCCGCCAGATGTACGCCGGGAACAGCAGCGGATCGATCGAGCGGATCATCTCATTCTCGTGCACCCGGTCTACTGGTGGTCAATGCCAGCGGTCCTCAAGGGCTGGATCGACCGCGTGTTCATATCCGGGTGGGCGTTCGAGGAAGATACCGATCGAGGCATCGTCAAGAAACTTGGACGGTTGAACGTCCATCTCGTCGCGCTAGCAGGCGCCAGCGTCGCGACCTATGCCAAGCACGGCTATCGCAATGCCATGCGCGCCCAAATCGATCATGGCATCTTTGACTTCTGCGGCGCGACGGTGGTCACGTCCGAACTCGTCGATGGGCAAACGGACGATCTCGCCTCGGTGCCAGCAAGGGTTGCCAGCCTTATTGGCTGCCACCTTGCGTGACGGCCGATGCAGCTGCGCTGCCTGACAGACCCATTTGTCGACACTCGCTGGCGCTTTTCGACTTCCCAACTCCGGTCATTGGTTCATGTTGCGGGAGCGCTGGTTGAATGGCTCGGTTTGGGACGCACTCGCCGTTCGCATTCATGGCCGAGAATGGCAGATTCATATCCAACACCCGACATTCCCGGAGCCCCCCTGTCTGATGCGACGGTGGTATGAAGGTGTTGCGGAAGGGAGCCCGTCCCCCCCGAGGGTTTGGAGCCCGATAGGGAGCAAGGGTCCCTTCCGCGTTGGTCACAACCCTGAACAGTTGCTTGGGACTGCTGATCCCGCACGACATGGACAGGGGCCTATACCATGCCACAAGCCGTTATCGGCTGCGACCTTTCGCGTGCCGTCATCGACATCTGCGAGCTGCCATCAGGCCGGATCCGGCAGATCGCCAATACATACGATGCCATCGCCGTCTGGCTCGACACGCTCGACCACGATATCCGCCTCGTCTTCGAGGCCACAAGCGGCTGCGACGGCGACCTGATCGCTGCGCTGGCGACACGCGGCCAGCCCTTCTCGCGCGTCAATCCGCGTCAGGCGCGAGAGTTCGCCAGAGCCACCGGCACGCTGGCCAAGACCGACCGTGTCGATGCCCGCGTGCTCACGCAGATGGGCGCGGCGCTGAACCTGCCCGCTACCATCCCGCTCAGCCCAGCCCGTTCGCGCCTGGCCAATTTCCTGCGTCGTCGCAAACAGTTGGTCGACATGCGCAAAGCCAAAAAGCTGCATCGCCACAGCGCAGGCCAGCCCGAAATCGCCCAAGCCATCGAAGCCATGATCGACCTGCTCAGCCAGCAGATTGCCGAGCTCGACCGACAGATCGCAGGCTTCATCGCCCAGGATCAGGTTCTGTCCGAACAGGCCCACTTGCTGAACGCCGTTCCCGGCATCGGACCCACCGTCCTGGCAACCCTGCTCGGTGAACTTTCCGAACTCGGCACGCTCTGCCGTCGCAAGATCGCCTCGCTCGCAGGCCTGGCCCCGCACGCCCGCGAAAGCGGGACATGGCGCGGCGCCAGGCGCGTTTGGGGCGATCGACGAAAAGTCCGAGAAGCCCTCTACATCGCCGCCCTCAATACCTCACGGCGTATCCCCGTCCTCACCGCCATGCGCGACAGGATGCGTGCCAAGGGCAAGGCGCCGAAAACCATCCTCATCGCCGTCGCCAGACAACTCTTCATCATCCTCAATGTCATGATTCGAAAGCGACAGCCTATCGCTCTCGCATGAACATCACAGTTGCCCCCTACGATCGGTCGACGAACGCGTAACACTGGCCGATTGCGGTCTGGCAAGCTTTGGGCAGAGAATAGCAGGAAGCCGCCACCCTGATTCGGTCTAAGCTCCCTGCCCACATTTGCGCGTTAGTAGGTCGCGACCACAGCCTTTTCAAAGTACTGCACGATCATCCGATTAAACGTACGAAATACATAGCCATCATCGGCTCCATAGAAACTTTCCCCCTCCGAAATATAGTTCGGATTCGTGAGTGCTCGGCGAGCGCGCTGGGGGAATCCGCGGCGGGATTGCTCAATCGTATCATAAGTCTGAAAATGGGTGAGGAACAAGATTTTATCATCAGGCATCAGCTTGATGAGCCCGATGCCATTATTTTTAGCTGTAGAAAGAGTGCCTGACTGGAATCCGTTACGGGTCACCATGTAAGCTTTTACGTTAAAGCCGTAGCCTCCAGAAAGGCGACCAACAAGTTCGTCCATAAGCTTGACTTCTAGATCCCGCTCGTGATCCTTGCATTCAAATATTACGACATGAGTAGGCTTTGCACCGTCTTTTCCAAAATTGTCTTTTACGTATACTTCAAGTACGTTCTCGAAATCCACTTCAGCTTCTCTATTTCGTGAATAATATTTCGCTTTTGCCTTGAATTTACATAGCTCGGGTCGATAGGGGAGGTCGCCTGATTGCAGTAAATTGGCGACGAGATCTGCAACTTCTTTCTCAAGCGCTTTGCCGTCATTCTTGCTCATTCTCTTCCCCGTAATCTCAAATGGACACTCTACCTATCACCAGACCGTTGCTGAGAGGAAAATGCCGGTCAGACCGTGTACCATCGCATCCAGGTTGAAGGCAGAGTCTGAACGGATGGAAGGTTTCAGGATAAAAGAGATCGGATTCTAAAAACCGCAAGTGGCGCGCTCTTGCCGAGCATTTAACGCACCAGAAATGGCCGGTTGCGGTGGTGGCGGTCATTCACAAGCGCAATCAGGAACGTCTTGAGTTGGTCGGTATTCGACTGGCAGTTCCGCGGCCGAGCCGCCGCTGCGCTAGACGATCGATATCCATCACATCGGCGATCCGAACTTTCCGATGAATTCCGCCCCAAAGTGGGCCACGGCATCAATAATTCCGGTAAGCAGCCGCGTTTCGCTTTGGTTGGCGAGCCGCTTCTTCGTTAGAGAAGGCTAGGACATAAAATGCCTCGATCGCGCGCATCAAACTGGTGCGTCTGGCGAAACTGCCTTCGCCTTCTTCTTGCCGGCACCCACACCTGGCTTCTTGATCCACGCGAAAGCCACGCCGTAGCCGAGTTCGTTAGCAATCCGCCTCGCAGCATGACGAAACGAGATCAGGCTGAAGAATGGCAGCTTCAGGTCCTTGCCCGGTGCGGCGTTGACCAGCACGCCGAAAACTACCCTGAATTTAGAAGTATCGAATGGCTGGTCGGCCGCCGGAATAATGTCTTCGAAGACAGCCCCGCCTGGCTGAGCCGCTATCTTTGCTCGAACCGCGTCGCGAAATTTGCCGTCGCGCTTCAGCACGACACTCGACACCAAGCCTTGGTTGAACAAGTGACTGAGCTTCGAAGACTCAGATTTGTCCTTGATATGAATGAGCGCGCCACCCTTAGAAAGGAAGTCGCACACCTCAATCGGCGAGGAAGCATCACTCGGCTTCACGAGTTGGACGTCCAGCGATAGCAAGTCACCGCCTGCTGCTCCCAGCGCGGCGTTATAAGTTTTCTCGTTATCTCCGGGGGCAGCCGCCGGCAAGTCGACCTTGGCGACATCATCGAAGTACGCCTCGACCTCCTCCGCGAGGGCGTTGTCGATCTTGTACCAGCGCCCTCCGGACAAGGTGTAAGTTGAGCCTTCCAGCTTCGTCTCGTAGACTAAGCAATCCCGCATCTTCCAAGATGAACCGGCGGAGGTCCCGTCCTCGTCAACTTCCTGTACAAAATGGCTGTCGAGCATATCCGCCGTGTAGGCGGCCTTGCCCTTGTCCTTCAGGCCCTGAAGGTAATGCGCCACCTCTAGATCAGGATAGACCAGACGCGAGCCGTAGCCACGAAAGGTGACCGATCCACCTTTGTCTGGATCGTACATAGCAGGAAAGGCCAGGCTGACCTCATCAACTTCGGATGCGTTTTTTATGAGCGTTCCCGTCATCGTATTGACAAGGCTTGCTTCGAGCTTGGCGAGCGTATCTCGATCACGAACATGCCTGATGTGGTCGATCCAGCCAAACTCGGCTTTATACGCGTCCTCGTTGTATAGCTCGAATGCCCTCGCGCAGATCGCTGGCAAGTCGCCCACCGTCGCCTTGCGGCGAATCGACAAGCTGTCGCTCCCGCTGATACGTGTCGCAAATGCCTTGTCCTTCGGCTCGCCGAGCAAGCCTCTAACGATGTCCCGTTCGGGGTCGATTTCGAACACCGTTCGCTCGGCGCCACGACTCGCCTGCGATCGACGATTCAGCGTGTTCGCGTCCGGTGTGCGGACATCTGCACTCTTCAGCTTGCGATGGTCGACGGCATTAAGAACCACGCGGAGGCCGAAGTCCTGCTCGATGGCTGCGGCGTCAAGCTTCGCATGGCCAAGCCCAAAAGCAACAGCGAACCAGCGTTCCGCCGCCCTGACGAAGACCAGCCCATAGCTTGAATGCTGGAATAGGTCAGCCTTCTGCCCTTCCGTGAGCCCCAAGAATTCCGCCCAATTAGGCGTACCACCGCCAACTGGCCCAGCTGCGATCTTTGCTCCGGCTAGCGAAGGTAAGTCGCTTAGGACAACGCCCGCACGCACAGCGTCCGCCGGCTCCACGCCCTGCCGTATCAGTCGCAGCGCCAAGTTTTGAGTTCTTTCAGACACAGTGAAATTTGACGCTTCCAACCCGGCCGAGTCAACTCATTAAAGAACCATAAGTTTAAGCCAATGTGGATCGTTCTCTTCGGCGAAACTTCGCAGTCGCTAAACTTCGCGCAATGGATTCAGTGACGTTGCTGCCATAAAGTCCTCGGTAGAGAGCTGTTCATGGCTGCCGCTTGCAACGAGGCGGCAGCGGTCTGGCAGCCCTTTTTGATCTGGCCGTCTACCGGGTGAGAATGGGCGCTTTTGACCAGTAGCGGCGTTAGCCAGCAGGTCGGGCAAACGGCAGCTTTCGGGATCGCCGCCGATCAACTTAAAAGACGAAAGTCAAGGCGCGTAGCTACCGTCTGACGGTTGGCGAACGAACGGCTGGGAACGCAAACCTGACGGCCCAAACCGGCCGTTCCGCTATCCACCAGGTATCTTCCGTAGCTCACCGTCAGACTATGTCACTACAACAAGGTGCACAGCCCGGCCGCATGCCATCCTGTCGATGGCGTACATCGCTTCCGCGTCTCCAACACCTTGGCCCAAGAACCATTGCTGCGCTGGCGCAGCGAACGCGACATTCGCACGAGGCAATCGACATCGATCCGCCGTTGCCCTCATGTCTGATGCTGCAGACCGCACGAACCAACGAGGGTTCAGGCTTGCTGATCGTCTGAACCATCTACGCCCGTCCGCTTCCTCGACGACAAGGGCGAATGCCGCAGGATGAACATCGGCAAGCCGCAAGGCGGCAGCCATCGCGCTGACGCCGAACGTGCTGGCAACTTGATAAACGAGACCGAATGACATCGGGACGCCAGCGACGAGCGGTTCCAGCATGAAGCGGGGCATGAGCAGGTCGGCAGCATACCCGTCCGCCTCGCGTTCACAGCCTGCCGCTCCGTCTTGCTGTTCGGCAACATGGCAGATCAGCCGCCGGCCGCGATGATGGTGCCAATGACCGAGCTC
Organism: Sphingomonas sp. 1185; assembly: GCF_040544655.1. Taxonomy (NCBI): domain Bacteria; kingdom Pseudomonadati; phylum Pseudomonadota; class Alphaproteobacteria; order Sphingomonadales; family Sphingomonadaceae; genus Sphingomonas; species Sphingomonas sp. 1185. Next base: position 18,247 of record NZ_JBEPKL010000007.1, on the reverse strand, counting down.
ATGCGCGACGGAGAAACGCTGCCGGACGCGGCTGGCACGGTCGTCGACCGTGATGATTGCCCGGTCGCCCAGACCGACGATCCGCGCATCGCCAACGCCAAGACGACGATAGCGCACCGTCACGCCGACGGCACAGGCGATGACCTCGACATCGATCTCGCCCGGTTTGGTGATGCCGAGGTCATGCAGCAGACGCTCGGCAGGCGGTACGACTTTTGCCGTCACGCAGGGCGGTCGCCTGCTTCGTGGTCGAGTTCGGCCAGATCATCGATCAGGTCGTCGATGTCGTGGTCATCGTTGCCGCGAGCAGCCAGCGTCATGCGCAGGTCGGTATCGCCCGACATGGCTTGTTGCAGTTGCGCTCGCAGACGCGCCCGATCGATCGGGACGACCCGAGCATCGGTGCCGGCATCGAGTTTGGCGCGGATCGCGCGCAGGTTCGCCTTCTTCACTGCCAGCTGTGCCTGAGCGATCTCCGCCTGCAGGTCGGCCAGATCAGGTTCGACATCCTCACCGTCGAGGAAGTCGTCGAGCAGTCGCAGCTGCGCCAGTTCGTCCACATCGGCGTTCATGGTATGCTCCTGTCCTTGGCGGCGGCCGCCAACTTGCGCTGCAATTGCTTGCGCACCGATGCGAGGCCCTTGGCGTCGAGCCCCAACCGGTTCTGCAAGGCGATGCCCTTCTCGCCGTCGAGCACCGCATCCAGCAAGGTGACCAACTGCGGGTCGTTCCCGATCGACTGCTGGATCGCGGCGAGGGTCCGCCGGTAATGCAGCGCATCATGCCCGACCTGCTCCGGACTGGGCGCCAACGACGCCATCGCCAGCGTATCGTCGTCGAGGTCGAGCGGGACCGGGTGCAGGCCGTCGCGTTCGGCTTCCCGTTCCTGCGAGGTCAGGCTGCGCATGATCCCGATCAGGAAGTTCACGATGTCGTAGCCGCGCCGACATTGGCGACGACCATCGAGCGCCCGGACGAACGCCTCCTGCCGAAGGTCACTGGCAAGCATGTAATGCCCCTGCGCCAGATAGAGAGACCGCCGCCGCAGGTAGCTGTGGTCGGTCGTCGTCATTGCCTCCAGCATCGCATTGACCTCGGCAGTCGAATAGACATCGGCGGGCGGCTGAACCGGTGTCGCTGTCGGCGTGACGGCTGAGATGACGGCCTCCCTTACTCTATAAAGCGGACGGCTCGGCATTCTCGGACAGAAGCATGAAATATTTATTGGCCGCTGTCCGAATTTGTGAGGTCGTCCGCTTTATAGGTAGAGAGGTTTTGTCACCGGGATGCTGAGCCGTCACGATCGGTCGACGCGATGATCGACCGACAGTGTCAGCCGGTTTGGATCAGGCTGCCAGCGGCCGGGTCCGGACGGCAGCACGATCGGCGAAAGCTGCGCGGCGAGCGACCAGCTTGGCGAGCCGCGCCTCGGCGCGGGCAATGCCCTCGTCACGGTCAGCCGGCTGGTTGGCCAGTTGGATCAGTTCGCCAGGTGCGAGCCGGTACGCCTTGCGGATGCCGGGCCGCGGCAGGATGATCGCCCGCGATCCATTTCGGCTCAGATACAGGCGGCAGTCGGTCTGCAGGTGGCAAATGCCGTCGCGAACGGCGCACAGCGTGATGCCGGTCAGCTGATAGCCGGTCTCGCCATCGGCAAAATCCAGATAGACCAGATCGTTGCCGCTGCTGTGCGCGATGGCACTGATACGCAACCGCCCTTCGGCTCCGCCCATTTCGCCGGCGAGGATCGCCGCGCCGGGCTTCATCGTGCGGCTGCCGACCAGCAGCTGGGCGACTGCCTCGGTGTGGCGGCGGATGATCGTGCTCTTGTCGGTCGTCATTATCGTCTTCTCCATTTTCATCCCCGGATCGGGGAGCATCCTCCTTCCTTCGTATCTTGCCCCCGGCAGGCAGGCGGGACCGCTGCGGATCCCGCCCTCAAGGAGTCAGCCGTCGCGGTAGCGCGGCACCCAGACGTCGTAGAAACCCTCCCATTCCTGCTGGAACCGCGCTTGCGCGCTCTTGGCGATGAGGTCCGGATGCACCTCGCCCCAGCCAGAAGGGCGATGGACGCGCGACAGACACACGACATGGGCGTGCGGACGACGAGCCGACAGTTCGTCACCTGGCATATGCACGACAATCATGCTGGTCAGTCGGCGTTGCAGCGCCAGCTTTTCCAGTGTGTACATACCGACCAGCGACAGGATGTCGGCAGGTTGCCAGCTGTGCGGGAATCTCATGGTCAGCACGACCGCCAGCAATTTCTGATGCGCTTTCGCTCTGGCGTCATACCCGTGGAAGATTTCTTCCAGCGCGCCAGCCGGGACCGCGACACCGGGCGCGGTGACGATGCGGTGCATCGTGCAGGTGATCGGCCACAGGCCATCTGCCAGCCAATCCGCATCAGCCGGCTTGCTAGGTTGCAGCTTGGCGCGGGCCAGATCGGCGACGCTGTTCTGCTTTCCCTTCGCACTCTTGCGCAGCAGGGCGTAGCCGAAATCGGGCGTCGGCCCGAGCGGATCGTCGTACACCATGTCGTCGGCGTCGGACGGGCTGATCCAGGGCAGCGGCTTGCTCATCAGCGATCCCCCCAGACGGCGGCAAGGAAAGCATCGGCACGTTCCAGCCCGGGTTTCAGATCGCAGCCTCCGTCAGCGGCGGACATCCGTGCCAGCATCATCGGGCGCAGGCGACCAGGGGAAAGGCGGAAGAGCGCCCCGCTTTCGTCCGGCTCCGCCGGGTCAGGCACCAGCCATGGCTTAGAGGTACGCGAAAGCCAGAGCCGGCGGGCATGATGCCAGACGGTGCCATGGCGCTGCCACTCGCCGACCGCACAATAAACGGTTCGATGTCCGGCGCTCGACGCTTTCACCACCAGCGCATCGCACCGGGCAATGCGGGTGCCGCGCTCGACGGTGTCGAGATCGCCGCGTGACGGCTCGATTGACGGCACGAGCAGCAGCTCGGCGGCAGCGATGTGGAGAAAATTGCGGAAAGGAACGGGCAGGATCGGCACCGACCGGTCGATCCGCCAACCGGCGCGCTCGGCGATGGCCAGCGCTCCGGACAGGGCGCGCGCCTTTGCGAGCTCGCGCTCTCGATTTACGATGTACATGGAAGTCCTTGATATTGTGCGGGAGCGGCGGGCTGCTCGCCGGTCCCGCACCATCATTTCGCCTCTACGGCACAGCCGCAGGCACCTTCCAAACCATCATCCCGGCCGGGCCGGCCGGTCTACCTTCGCCTTCGCGATGAAGGCGCATCGTCATTCGACCGAATGCAGGAAAAGGTTGGTCAAACCTTCGTGATCATCAGGATTACGAGCCGCAGATCATCGATCCGCGCAGCCGGATCGTCACGTTGCGACGGGTGACGATCAGCACCGCGTCGGTAGTGACCGTTTCGTAACCCATCGCCCGAATCCGGGCAGTATCCACGACTCGGATGGTCAGGTCATCGGCCCGCCAGGCGTCATGGGTGAACGGGAAAAGGGGCTTCGCATCGCGTCGTGGTTTTAGGATGACGATGCGACCGCCGACTTTGGTCATCGCCGTGTTACCGGCAGCGACGAAGTGGATCGGTCCGCCCCGACGCGGCGACCAGTAGCAACCGGTCCCGTCGAGTTTGGCCGACCGCCAGTCGGCCATCGTCGTTGCCTCCAGCACGACCGGTCGAGGTGCGGCAGCCACTGTGACGGTGGGTATCAATGCCGCGACTATGCGCAGCGTCAGCCGATACCTCATGCGTCCACCTCAATGATGCTGCGCTGGCCCATGATCCGGTGCGAGCGGGCGACCTGCGCGCCCAGTGCCTGCTGCACCAGCCAGAAAAAGGTGGCGGTCGCCGCCTGCGGCCATTCCCCCGCTAGCCAGCGGTCGATACGGAACTGGGCTGCGACAAGGCCGATGGCGAAGGCGATGCCAGCCCACCACATCGCCAGCCGGGCGGCGAGATAGACGCCATCAACGATCCACAGCCGCAGTCGCGATGCCGCCGGATGCCAGATCGCCCAACCGAACAGCGCCAGCGGTGCTGCTGCGCCGCCGCCGTAGGCAATCGCCGGGTCCAGGTTCGCCGCCACCAGACGATAGGCGAGGAACGCGACCCCGCCCAGCAGCAGCGTAGCACCGGCGGCGCGGAAGAACCCGATCCGGCCGAGCACATCGCCCAGGATCATGCCGATGAGGTAGGGCATCTGCCGCTCCGCTTAAAAAGAGGTGCCGACTGCGCCGAGCCGGGCAGTCACCGCCCGGTCGACCAGCGCGCGGGCTTCACGGTCCGCCGCACTGCTTGGCGACAGCGTCAGGTGCATGCCGGTCGAGTCCACCTCGAGCGACATCGTCTCGCCGAGCTTGCCCTGCGGTGCGATCAGTACCCGTTGGCGCGGGCCATAGATCGATGGGCCGTAGCGAGCGATCACCTCGGCACGAATCTGCTCGTAGCTGCGGCCAGCTTGCGGCGCCCGATACTGGACCAGACCAACCCGGCCACCGTCCGGCGTCGGGGTGACATTGAGCGAGACGCTCTCTTCGCCCTTGGCGGCGCTATAGCTGTACACGCCCGACCGTGCGGAGTTTGGCGGCATCTGATCGCGACGTCGGGCAACCGCATCCGCCACGACCTCTGCCCAGCTGTCGCCAGGATTGGCACGCACTGTCCACCCCGTCCGCTGCAGCAGCGCCACTGCGTCGGCCGTCTTCATGCCGGGGCGGATGCCGGCAATGTCGAGCGTCTTGGCCGGCTTGGGTGCCGTCTTCACCGGCTGTGCCACGCTCGGTACGCTGACCGTACCGCCTATCGCCAGCAGCATCATGGTCGGGATCGCCATCATTCTGCAAATCGTCATCGTCACTTTCCTCGTTCGTTGGACGCGCGACATCGTTCGCCAGGAAGCCGTGCCGACGTCGGAAATTTTGGTGGTCTTCGACTTGGTCGCCGACTGGCGGCGTCAGCCCGCAGGCGGTGCGCGTGCGGCGAGGTGGCAGGTCATCGCAGCACCAGCATCACGTATCCCGCAGTGTCGGTCGCACCTGCGACATGGCCGGCATCGAAAGCGCGGGCGATGCCGAAACGTAGCGACGACATCGGCGACAGTGCCGCCGACCAGCCCAGTTCGATGTCGAGTTCACGCGCCGATGGGACCAGATCGACCACCGCCATCCGCGTCGTCAGCGCCCCGGACATCAGGTCGTAGCTGACCGGTACCAGCATAGTGGCGCGCGCACGTTCAACACGAAGGGGTGAGGACAGACCGAGCGTCGCCATACCACCGAGCAGGCCGCGCGAGCCTTCGACTGCGAAGGCAGTGCTCAATACTGACCGGTCAAAGCGCATCATGGAAGATCCGCCCAAAACGTGGGTGGTGGCAGCCGTCGACCGCACCGAAAGCGCCACCCCGGCGATGGTACGCCGCATCGTCAGCGTCGCCATTGTCGTCGCGGCACCCTCCAGCCCGAGGTCTGGACCGCCGCTCATTCCCAGCGCCCTGCCATGCTCGGCGAGGTCGGTCAGCTCCATGCCAATCCCAAGTGGCGTCGTCACCGCGATAGTGCGCTGCCCGGTACGACGATCACGCGAGATGCCTGACGCGAACGATGCCGACCAGCCCCCGCTGGCCCAGCTCGACGATATGCCGACCGGTGTCGCGCCGATCCCGCGCAATGGCGATCCGGCAATGGCGGCACTTTGGCCGATCGCCACGTTCGCGCCCAGCGTGACCGTCTGCCCCGGTGCCGGAGAAAAGGAGGCAAAAGCCGGACGATTTGATCGCGCGCCCTGCCAGTAGCCGGTGGTCGTGGCTGGCGATACGAAGCCGAACCTTGCGTCGGTCGTGTTAGGCGTCAGCCAAGGCGGATCGACCGGCATAAGCATCGCACCCGCCAGCAAACCCGAACTCTGCGCTCGAATGCCGGAGGCGCCTTGCATACGGAAATCGCGACCGTAGCGGTCGAAGACTGTCATGCCAGCAACCTTCTTGCCCAACGCCGCCGAACCGGCGGCACCACCGAACGGAGCCGACATGCTGAGCGACGAATAACGCGCCAGTAAGGCCTGCGCGGCGGCGAAAGAGGTGGCAGGTGCCTGTGCCTGCATCGCCTTCTCGACATTGAGCAGGCCAGCGCCGAATTTTTCGTCCACACCTGCCGCACCAAGGTCGGTAGCGGTGTCGAGCAGGATGCGGCTGATTTCCTTGCCGCCGAGTTGCGGCCAATATTGCTTGAGCAGCGCTGCCGCACCGGCGATCGCGGGAGCGGCGTAGCTGTTGCCAACGACGGTAACGGCTTCGCCGTCCTTGCCCACGGCCGCTACATCAGCCGCGACCACGGCAAGCATGCGGTCAGCGAGCAAACCCGGGGTGCCATTGCCTGAGGGAGGCTGCAGGTTCTTGTCGACGCGAATACCGAACAGGAACCAGTTCTTGTTGGCGAGGTCACTGCCGATCAGGCTCTCGGTTATCTGCCCGCTAAAACTGTTCTCGTCGACGGAGTTGGAGACGGACTGAACCAGCAGCCTGTTCTGCGCCCGCACCAGATCCATCGCCGCCCGCTGTTCGACAGCGATCTGGCCGCCCGCAAAGCCGTTCAGGCTTATGCTGATGACGAACGCGCCCTTTCCGACCGCGTAGGTGATCGCGGGCGCGATAAGCGCCGCGTTCGGACCACCACCTTCCGGCACTGGTCCCGACGTCTCCGTCACGTTCGACATGTCCGGCCCGGCGATCTTGAGAGCGAGCAGCGTCGCGTCCGGCGCGACGCCCTGCATACCCCGGCCGTCACGGGCGGCGAGCGCGATGGCCGCAGTCTGTGAGCCATGACCGTTATTGTCCTTCAGATCGTATCGCACCGTCTCGGCAGGGCAGGTCCGGCAGCGGGCAATCTTCTGATCGAAGCTCGTGCTGTCCGGCGAAATCCGACCGGCGAACTCGGTCCCGTTCGTATCGATGCCGGTATCGACGATGGCGATCGTCACGCCCTTGCCGGTGATGCCTTTGTCATAGGCATAGGTGGCCTTCATCGCCGCAACGCCGGCCGATGCCTTGTACTCTACACTGTCCGCTGCCGTCGGCGGCGGTGTGGGCGCTGGCGTAGGTGTGGGAGCCGGCGCCCCGGTCGGGGGCGCGTTGCTGCCGGGCGAATTGACGCCACCGCCCCCACCGCATGCAGCCAGCAGCATCGTTGCGGTTACCACCGCCGTATTTCTGATAATGGTCGACCGCTTGCCCCGGCCCTTTTTCATCGCACCCACGACCGAACCCCCGTTCGCGTCGGTGCCGACAGGCTTTCCCAGCCGGCGGCACCGCCCCACATTGACGAGGCGGTGCCGGCCCGTGAGCCGGAGATTGACAACCTGCGGTAAGACAGGCGCGAGCGTCTTTAGGCCCCGAAGAGCCCTGGACATGCACGCCCGCTCCCCGGCCGAAACTGGTTCGGGCCGGGCATACGGCTACTTACCGACGAGGTTGTCACGCCTCGGTCCGCCTGCTGGCGAACAGGCCGACTCTATCCCGAGCAGGTTAACAATCTCAAGCGACGATCGTAGCGCCAGACGTGATCGTGAATAAAATGGTCGGCCAAGATCACCGTTCGTGTTCGGCCTTTTGCGAGGCAACCCGTGTCCTGTCCTCATCGCCCCCCATCAGTCGAGCGGGTATAGGCCTGGTGTATCGGACTCGCAGCGCATCAAAGGGCCGATCGTCCGTGCAGCGGATGGCTTTACTGTGTAGCGCAGCCACCATTCGATTGGCCGGAGCATGTTGGCGAGCAGTCGGACGCGGTTGTGGCGCGGACCGATCAAAAAAGAAGGGCATCGCAAGGCTTTCGGCAACAGGATCACCGTCCGGTCGGGTGGGATCATGCTGCCCGTGCTTTCTCTCGCGAAGCAGGTTCGCGTTGCTGCCGCGCCTTTTCGGGCGTCTTACCGCCCGTGATCGTCACGGCCTTGGCCGGACACCGTCCCGTCACTGGTATCGGCGCGCCCCCTCGGCCAAGCCGGCTGGTGCGCCCCATCCCGGGCAGTTTCCTCCGCCTGCTCCCTCAATCCTCGCCTGGTCTCTGGGTCACGGTGACCCCAGGCTTGTTCGGACGTTGAGGTCGCCGCGATACCTGCGGTATCGGTCAGGCGATCGGCTGGTGCGCCTCGCACTTCGAGATGAACCGCGCTTCCTCGCCGAACGTCATCCCCCCGAAGGTCTGGCAGAACGCCCGCGGCGTCTCGCGATCGATCATCCACACCGACTGCGCGCAGGACGCGCAAGCCGGCCAGCCCTGCGGGGGATCGGATACCGGCGCGTCGGTGAGGAAGCGCTTGATCACGGGTTCTGTCATGTCGTTTACGTCCAGGCTCGTTGCTGAAGCGATCGTTTTGGCCGAGGCCGACTGCTGTGGTCGTCAACTCACCCAAGCTAATCGGTGCATTCGCAATCTCGCGGGCGAACAGCTCAGCCAGCGCTTCCTGCACGCGTGGATCGGCCATGTGCTGGGCCAGCACCTTTCTTTCGGTCACGGACAGGCTCGCGATGTCGGCGACGAACAGTCCGTTGGCGTCGCGCCGTATCGCCTTGGCCTTGCGCTTCAGTGACGCCAGAGCCTTCCCGACCATAGCCCGCGCAATTGTCTGCGCAGCCTGTTCGGCCTTCGCCGACTCGGCATCCGCCGTTGCGGCACTACGGATATCGGCCGCGGGGTCAGAGTCGGCGGCGGCCGTCATTGTATTGTTATTCTCGGTTGCCGTGTCGGACATCAGCTCCTCCATCACCGGCATTCGCTGGCGGGCTTGTGTGACGTCGGTTTGGAGCTGCTGGATAGTCTCGTCCGCGTGGATAGCGATGGCGTCGAAGCGTTTGATGGTGCCAGCACGGTCATCGATACGGGCAATCCCGGTTATCGACACTGGGATATGTGTCGCGGCCCAGCGGCGACGAGCTTGCACAGCGCGCCGCGCCGACTCCAGGCGGAGATCAGCATTCGCCGTTGAACGACCAACCATGTCATAGGCGCGATCGAGCGCCTCTCTGACCTTGCCGCGACGTTCTGTGGGCGTGATGATCTCCATGGCGTCGTGGCCAAGCGCGATGGACGCCGCGGCAAGATGGCGCGTCACCTTCCGGCGTGCCGCATCCAGCCGGTCCGCGACATCGAGCAGCCTCTGCCGCACCCATCGCGTATGGGCCTGCAATGCCGCCAAGCGTGCGTGACGATCCTCAAGCGCGGCCAACCGCCGCGCCGACGCGGTCTCCTGCTGCCCGACCTTGCCGCGTTCCGGCGGCGCCATACCGCGCTCGCGGTTAGACAATGGCGTGTAGCGCTTGGCAATACCGGCTTCCCGCAACGTCTGGTTGACTGCGACCACCACGGCGCAACGGCGCTGCGTGATCCCGGCCGGCGTATTGATCTCGGTCCGCTTGGCAGCGGCGAAATCCCATTCATAGGGCGCGATCCGCTGGCACGGCCGCATCGAGTAGACCAAGTGCAGGTGGAAATTGCGCTGGTCGCCTGCCGCGTCGGGCAAGTGGATCCCGATGGTATAGGCCAGACCCAGCGTTTCGAGCCGGCGACAGATGCGCTCGGCCGCCTGCCGCCGTTGCATGGCAGTGAGCTCAGCCGGCAACGCGATGACCTCGACGATATAGACGTTGGCGTTGGCACGGTCGTGCTTTTCCAGCGCCTCCGATGCACGATAATGGGCAACGAGTTCGTTGCGGTCGGCGGCGATGTTCGACCACCAGCCCAGTTCCCCATCCTCCAGCGCATCTTGGCGAACCGAATAAAGTGCGGCGCGCTCCGCCTCGCCGGCACGCCAGCGCCGCCCCTTCTTCGACCCGAAGCCGCGCGGGGTGAAGGAATAGTGGATCGCGTGGCGATCATCGGGGCCACGGGCATCGGTGAGTCCCGTCGTCCCCTTCAGCATCTGCTCGACGCCACGCGTGAACAACCGGCGCGGCGTGCGTGATCCTGTCCGCGGGCGGTCGGCGTCAGCGACCCTGATCCGCAGGCGTCGCTTCAGGAACGCGTCTGCCTCCTGGTCCGTGATCGCCTTGCGTCGACGTCGCACGCCTTCCGCGATCTGCTCATCACGCTCGTCCGCACGCTTGCGGCGACTCGACAGGTTCCGCGCGCTACGCGCATCGGCAAGCGCGGCGGAAACATCCGCCGATCGCGCCTTCAACACCGCATAGTCGATCGTCACCTGCCTTGCCCTTCGTGGCGGATGAGGGGGTGGGCGCGTCGTTTGTCTGCCTCTGGCAGAACAAACCTTTATCGCGCACCACCCCCTCTACCTCCCACCTTCTGACACCGTTCTGCCTTTGGGTGCCTCCACCGACCCTGGGCAAAAGTCGGATGGTGGCTTGGTCGTTTTACCGGGGGTGGGTTGAGGCGCGCAGCGCGTCGGCTCGGCATCGCTTGCGGGCATGGACGCAGTCACCACCACCCCTTCCGATCGGTTGCAGGCGATCGCCGACGACCTTGCGGCGACCGAGCAAAGGATCGTCGACACGCTTGCCATCGTCGCCGAAAGCGCCGCTGAGCTTCGGCGTCAGTACCGCGCGGCGGACAAGCGGCGTGGCGGCCCCGGCTCGGCTGACGCTCGCAAATACGCGCTCGGCTCCACCCTCGTCATGGCGGGGCTGGACGGCATCAGCGACACCGCGCTCCTCGGGCTGTTCGCACATCCAGAGCGTATGGCGCGCTGGATGACCACCGCCATTACGGCAGGCGCGGGACCGATGATCAGTGACATCATCAGCTCGATTTTCGCTGATCCCACCCGGCTGGCCTGGTGCGATCAGTGGGGGCGTATCCTGCAATGGCGCCGCCGCAAGGCGCTCTACGACCAGGAGGTCGAGCGCTTCCTCAAGACCGGGCCAATCGATCCCAAGGCATCGTGGCGGACCAAGCCGATCAGCATCGGCCAGGCTGAGCTCGTCGCCACCCTTTGCGAGCTTCTCGCCGTGCCGGGCCCCGATCTCAAGAACCGCGGCGAGGCCTTCGAATGGATCCGCCTGCACAATGGCAACCCGACTTACTGGCGCGAGCCTTCGCTGCCCAACCTGGAGGACGACAATGGATGACATGACCACGATCGACGCGGATATCGCCGCGTACAAGCGGCTCGCCGAGGAGTATAACGAGGCGGCCGCGCGCTTCGACGCCGAATTCAACGCCGGTGGCACCGGCTATGAGGCCTTCGCCAACATGGCCGCACTCGGCGAAAAGCTCGCCCGGGCGGCGGACGCATTGAAGGGCCGTATCGACGCGGCGCAGCGTGCCCTGTGAAGCCGACCTATCGCAATCACCTCAAGGCTAACGGCCGCAAGACCGATGCGCCGAGCCTGCTCGGCGGCGTGCTGGCAAGCGACGGCGATCTCGTCGGCTTGGTCCGCGACATGCACGCACGGATCTATTCCGGTGGCATCGCCGAGGACCGGTTCGACCGCCTCCTTTTCAGCCCCTCGACCACCGACATCCGCACGCTGCCGCCTGCAATCCTCGATGCCAAGGAAGCATTGGTCCCGCTGGACCTCATCCCGACGACCCAAGACGATCTCAGGCACTTTCTGAAGCGCATGATGGTGGCGACGGGGAGAGATTTCGAGCCCCATGAACTGGTCGGAGACTGGTTCGGAGAAGGGTCGTCCGGGCGCGCCTTCGACGACCACGTCGATCGGCTTTGGCAGCTGAGTGCCGAGAAGCCCTGTTTTTACACGGCACTGGTCGGAGGGCGCCTCGGTTCTGTCGTCCGCCATCTCCAGCAGAGCCAGGCGGTGACCGACGCGACGAAGCGCCTGCGCGACCTGTTAGTTGGGCAAGCGCTGATCTGGTGCGCCCATGACGTCCAACTGGTCAGCGCACGACTGACCAAGACGCCGGACTATGGCTTTCTGCTTCCGGGCAACCGCTCGCTCGAGGGTTCGCTCAACGACCTGCGCGATCGCCGGGTCGCCCTCGACACGGTGCTCGACCTGTTCTTCGGTTCGGGCGAATGGCGCAATCGCGAGATTGAGCCAGCCTGGTCGGGCGTCAACATGTCGCTCACCCAGCACACCGATCCCATCATCCGACGCACCGCCAAGCATGTCGGACGGGCTGATCAGAATGTTGAAACCAGACTGTCGCCGACCGATGTCGCCGCCATGATGCAGCGGATCGCGGCGCAGCTTCGCGCCGATCCGTTCCTGGCCCGTACGGCAACGCCCCGAACCGGCAATGTCGAGGCCAAGGCCTATGCTATCGAGTGGTATGGCTTGCAGCGATTGGCCGCCATGAGCGTCGCCATCCGCCGCCTGATCCAGGCCGAGCAGCAGCTGCCCGCCATGATCGATGCAGTGATCGCCGGAAAGGCGTCACCTGCGATGACGATCCTGCGGCCGCTGCCCGCCTATTGCCGCGCCAAATTGCGCCGCTTGTCTGTCGCGCGACAGGTTGGACTGCTCGCCTTCTATCGCCGCACCGTGTTGGCCGATGGCAATCGCAACTCTTCGAATCCGTGGAAGGCCATCGAGGCGTCCCGAGACTTTCTGCGCAAGCGAGGACTGCGCGGTTCGGGCGATCATCATGGTTCCGTAGCCGACCCGCGCCGGGCTTTTTACCTTCTCGACGTCATCCCCGAGCATAGGGCTGCGATTGGCTGACGCCGTTTAGCGATCTTACCTCCTAGGACGGCCCAGCAACTGCCCTTATGCTCGCGTTAATCGACCGGAATGAAGAGCGGAGTACGCGCACGACGAGGCGAAGGCACTCACACCCGGACGTTCCAGCTTGCAGGCTGGACTGTCTATAACGGACATACGTTAAGCGTGATCTTCCCCGCGTTCTCGGCGCCCGATATGCCATTACGGAAAAGAGCAATCGGGAACATATTTTTGCGGAACTTATTTCCGAGAGGCTACTACGGCGCACTTTGCACGTCTGGCCGCCTCGCTACCAGTTCCCAAGCAGGAAGGTTCTACGTTTAATGCCGTTACCGAAGATTGAGGCTTTTCCACAGTCCCTTATGCAAGAGTATCCGTTCCGCCTTGGTGAATTTCGATTGCCTGTTTCTGTAAGAAAAAGTGTAATGTGTATTACCACCCGAACGATGTTGAACATTCCCAATCGCACTGCAGTCAAATAGCGTACGCAGCACATCATCGACACGATCTTCGTTTCCGCCGGATTCTATAAACTCACCCTTAAATGATGCGTAACTGAATTCGCGCTCTCGCAATGATGATAAAGTTGAAAAAACAGCCTCCACCTCCTCTACAGAGCAGTAGCCATCGAGTTCATCTTTTATTTCTGGAAGAAAATAGTTTATTGAATATGTGCGAGCGCCTGCTTTGATTTCTGCCTCTGTCGCCCTTTCACCCTTAGAAGACGACTGTACATTTTTGAGAAGCTGAAGGAAGTCTCGTGGAGTATGCCGGGTAAGATCAAGAAGCCATCGCTCAGTATAGATGCCATCTATCTTCTGGGGAAAAAAGTCAGCAAAGACATCCGTTTGCCGTTTCAAGGCAAGCGTCGCCCGCGCATTCGCTGCTTCGATAAGGCGTGAGTCTTGCGGCGATTGTGGATCGTGATACCAATCAAGAACTATTGCACTGTCCTGCCGCGCCTTATTTTTGTTAGCATTCGAAACTCGCTCAAACAAATCCGTGCGGCATAGAACAATTATTTTAGCCGGAACTCCTTGAGCCATAAACTCCTCATTAAGACGCCCGACTTCAAAAAATAATGAACCGAGAGCGGAGTTCTGTGTCCCTCTTTTCGTGATTATGTCATCCAAGCCATCAATTACAATGTAATGAGTGCTTTCACTGCGAGTAGCAAAAACTATTCCCTTTAATCCTTCCACATATAAAGCAACGTCGGCGCCCTCTATCGCCGGACCACTTTCCCTCATATACTCAAGAACTTTTGGAATTTGCAGCTTAAACCCAGATTTAGTGGTTTTTCTAACAATCGAGGCAATGTCTTGATTTGGAGCCAAGCCTAGTTGTTTAAATGCACCCATCGCTTCTTCAAAGAGGGCGGGGCTCTGATGCACTAAACCTGAATCTTTCGAAAAAGACTCTATAATGTAAACTAACATTAGCCAAGACCATGCAACTGGGTACTTGGACTCCGGCTCCGCATTACCTCGAATAATTTTTGAAAAAGGCGTGAAAGGAAAGTCTCCAATCAATACATTCTTCACAAATGTAAGCGGATCATTTTCCGCATTAATCAATAACCTTTGGCCAATACCACTCTTCCCGGATCCCTTGTATCCAAGAAATAGAAACTGGTGGCCAGCCTTTGCTGATGCTGCTGCATTGTCAATGTCAACATAACCATTGACGAGAAGCTGGGGGCGAAGCGCTTTTTCCTTTTCCGCGCTTGCGAACCCAAACTCGACTTTGCCGAAATCACCAGTTGCCATAATCCGCCGCCCCCTCGCGGTGGTAGTTTGCCGTATATTGGACATCTCTGTCCAGCGATGGTGCGCCGGTAATGTCGTTTGGTATATGCCGGTGAGGCGACCCAGCGCTTGAACGCCTGCAGAGGAAGTCGCTGGGTTGAGGTTGGGACACCCGGCAATGCAGCCCTCCCAAAATAGGAATGAACACCAAAATGATGTGAGCGCTCTCGGAGCCGATCCCGATGGGAACGTCATAGGCGCATTGCAGGGCGCTTCCAATCGGGAAGGGCGGTTATGAAATCAATCGGTTTCTGAATTGTCGCTGATGGCCTTGCTAGCGGCGGCGCCGATCAGCATGATCGCCGATGTATATCAGTATCAACCACCACAAATTGAATGTAGCAACGTATGCTATGGTAAACGCCATCGCGGATACGATACTGCCTACAAATTGCTCGGACTTTTGAAGCCGTGCGCTGCTCCATATCCCAATTGAACTATGGCCTGAAGGCCTGCGTATCCTCGATCGTCCATCAACCGCTAGAAAGCCGGGCAACCTGGCCGCTTAATTCTTCAGATCGCTAGCGATAGAGAACCCGACGTAGCGGCCGGAACTGTAGGTCAGACCCTCCGATGAGTCTGCGATCCATCAATAGGTGTTGAACAGGTTCGTCACCTGCACGCGCGCGATCACATCGCGGCGCGCCAACCGAAGTCGGTGACGCGCACCCAGGGCGACGGTCGGGCGCGACGGCAGACGGACGGCGTTGGCCTGGTCGGCGAACGATCCGCCATGTCGCGTCACCTGAATGTCGAAGGACGATCCGCTCCAACTCTCCGGATGCACGTCGAGAGCCAGCACGACGCGGCTGCGGCTTGTGCCGACAGGACGCGCGCCGATCGTGCCGTTGTCGACCAACTCCCCGGTGACGCGCGGATCGAGCAGAACCGCCCCCGCGATGAGGCTGGCGAACTGCGTCACGTCTCCGCTCAACGAACCCTCAATGCCGCGATGACGGACCTCGCCGAGCCGGCGGTAGAAGTCCGCACCGTCGAGGTTGAAATAGGGCTTGCGGACATCGAACACGCCCACCGCCGCTTGCAGCTTCCCCAGCGAGGCGCGCATGCCGGCATCGACTTGCCGCGTCCGGAGGGCGGGCGGTGCGGCGTTGCGGTTCACGGCAATGTCCGGCGCGACCTGGCTTTCCTCCAGCCCTCGCGTCACCCCGGCATAGGCCGACAGACCGGACACCACGTCGAGCGAGGCCATCAGGTTGAACAGCCACGGCCGATCGCGCGACGTAATGGCCTCGCGCCCGGGCGGGCGGACATGCTTGCGGTAATCGGTCTTCTGGATGCCGATGTTGAGGCTGCCGCGCCCCTTCCAGCGTCCTTCGTAAGCGATGCCGCCCGTCACCTGCCGAACGTCATCAGGCGTGCGCTCCACGAAGGCGAACGGCGGCTCGGCGAACGGCGCGCGCGTCGCGATGTTGCGACGGGACAGCTCGACCGCTTCCGCCTCGCCGTAGAGCCGGTCCTGACTGCGGGCGCGCACCGACGCATGGAAATGATGCAGCCGTGGACCTTCCGCGAAGGTGCGGGACACACGGACCTCTCCCGACGTGGACGCATAGCGCGACGATGGAGCCGCATAGACGCTTTCCGTGCCGGTGCCTTCTTCGTCCACATCGAGCCACAGCGTCGTCCGATCGCGGCTGACGGCGAACACTGACCGGAACAGGCCGCCCGCCAGCGACCAGTCGCCCAGCTTCGTGCGGGCGATCACGCCGGCATTGCTGCCGCGACTGGTATTGGTCGCCCAATCCTGCCCGGTGTAGCGGTGACGCTCGCGCACGCGCGGGGGGACGAACGCCCCGCTGGTGAAGTAGGTCGGCAACGCCTCCTCGCTCCAGATCGTGTCGAGGCTCCAGAACGGGATGATCTCGGTACCAGGGGCGGGGCGCCACCTGAAGCTGATCCCGCCGGAAAATATCTTCGGCGTGCCTCCAAACCACTCATTGTCCCGGTAGAGGCCGAACCCGCCGGCCGCCGACAAGGCGTCACCGGCGATCGGAGCGCGCACGTCGAACTCCACGCTGGCATCGCCGAAGGTGCCGGCGTTCAGCCGCGGGCTGAGGACCAATGCCTCGGGCGCATCGGGCAGCCGAAAATCGGCGATCCCGGTCGGCGCCGGGAATGGATAGTCGATCGCCGTCATGCCGACGCGGATGATCGAGCTATCGACGATGCGGTAGCTGAGGTCCGCCTGCTGATCGATATACAGCCCCTCGATGCGGACGTTGCCGGCATCGATCGGGGAGAAGCCGCGAACATCGTCTTCGTCGTAAAGCCCCACGGATTCATTGGCGTAGCTCACGCCGAACGCATCCTCGGCCGCGCGCGGCGTTCTGATCGGCGCGCTGCGCCGCTGCCTCGCCCGCGAAACCGAAGGTCGCGAGCGCCATCAATGCCAACTGCCTCATAGTCGCCCCCGGCAGATCTCTTACCGATTGGCCGGGGACCAACCAAGATTAAACTGAACCGGCGTTGATACCCGACCTACCTATGCCTGTTTGTTCAATTTCCCAGATGTTCGGCCCGTTCTTGAGGCACCATCCCGTTGACCGGCGATTGATATATGCGGGTATATCATCCTCAATTCTAGCCGTTCGCCCACGTCTGTCCACTTGAGGTGTTCACCGATTCCGGATCTTGCAGTAAAGGCCCGTAGAGTGAGTGATTTTTCAATTCATCGGCTTCCGCCGGTTCCGTTTCAGCTTCGACGTTGTCTCGCATAACCTCGTAGCAATGATCCTCAGCGGTAGCCTTACAACTACCTTCCAGCTGATCCGACCACTCCAACTCGCGACGTTCAACAGCTTGCCAGCTTTCAGACAGGAGATGTCGCTCAATGGCGGCGCATGCCTTCTCTTTGTCGGCAGCGGCGACGTACACCTCGCTAGTATGAAACCTGTTTCCGATAAGGGCTTTGAAAACTTGCATATTTACCTCCGCGTTCAAAATACCCTCCACGGAGTAAAAATTGTATAATGCTATTTGCCAGCTCATTTCAGTCGAGCTGGCCCTTGTTTGGCAACGATGCGTTAAAGCAGGACGCAAAGGCGACGCCAAATCTGCTATGCTGGGTCCACCGACCGGCGAACAGCACGAGTAGCGTATCAATATGAACGACCAAAAGAACGGCGTGGTGGTTCAAAGCGGCCTAATTGCCTTCCTTCGTCGATCAGCTCAGAACGGACGCATCATTCAGATTAGCCCGTTGGCACCGAAATTTCCCAATGTTCTGAGTGCCCACCTTCGGCCTTTGTGGGGCACCACTTTCCAACATTGGTGGAAAATGTGAGGCGGCTGTCGAAAGACAGCCGCCGACACGTGTTTGCCCCGATGCTTTGGCATATCGCGCGGAATCATCGCGCCGTCTTTTTCGATTCCGGCCGCCACGACGATGCCGCCGAGGCTTTGCTTGCCGATATTCACCCCTTGGGGACGATTATCTCGGAGGAAGCGGCCTCGAACGGTAGCCCCCTGCCGCCATCACGCATCGCGACGATACGCGACGGCACCTACGCCGGGCGCACGAACGAATTTGCGAAGGCCACCCCGGCAAATGATCGACGGCGGGAAGCGCACGGCGACGTCCGGGATTCGCGCGCGACCCGATTCGATGACGGGATAGAACGATTCGCCACGAAACAGGCCGAAACGGCCGACATGCTCGCCTGGGACCGATCGACATTCAGCGCTGCCTTGTTCTTCCCTCGCCCCTCGCAGAGGGGAGAGGGTTGCGCAGACTTGGCCTTTGCGAAAGCAAAGGCTTAGTCGGAGCTGGGTGAGGGGTGGGCGCTCG
>NZ_JBEPKL010000006.1:0-179842 GCF_040544655.1 Sphingomonas sp. 1185 | reverse complement strand
CACGCCCGGCACACATAGCGTTGATGCCCCGCCTTCCGGCCCCGCTTGATCAGGTCAGTCCCATCACACCTTGGGCAACGCATTCCATCCCCCCGCCTCAAATCACAGGAACAGACAAGAATCCACAATGCGGCCGGTGTAAACAGTCCCCCTTCCAGGGGAGGTGGCAGGCCGTCAGGCCTGACGGAGGGGTGTCACCCTCTCGGTAGCGGGACACCCCTCCGACGCGCTGCGCGCGCCACCTCCCCTTGCAGGGGAGGAAGAAAATGGCGTCATGGAAACGTCAACGATTTCCGCCATGACGGGACATGGTTTCACTCTCCCGCCGCTCACTCCTTTCCGCCGGTGCCGCCCTTGCCGGAGCCGGCGCCCTGCCTCCGGCGATCGCCCGCGCCGCCGCGATCGCGCCCGACCGGCGGACCGGCACGATCCGCGATGTCGAGCATGTCGTCATCCTGATGCAGGAAAATCGCGGCTTCGATCATTATTTCGGCACCATGCGCGGGGTGCGCGGGTTCGGCGACCGCTTCCCCATCCCGCTCGCCCCGGCCACGCCCGGCGGCGAGCCACGCACCGTCTGGCAGCAGATGGACCGCACCGCCCCCGACGGCCCGCGTCTGGTGTCGCCCTTCCGGCTCGATACGCGTGCCCATTTCGATCTGATGCGGATGGAGGGCACGCCGCACACCTGGCCCGATGCGCAATCCGCCTGGGACGAGGGGCGCATGGCGCATTGGCCCGAGGCCAAGAAGCAGCGCGCCATGGGCCATTATGCCCGCGCCGACATCCCCTTCCAGTTCGCGCTGGCCGAGGCCTTTACGATCTGCGACGCCTATCACTGCGCGATCCAGACCGGGACCAACACCAACCGGCTGTTCCTGTGGACCGGCACCAACGATCCTTCGGGCAAAGCGGGCGGCCCGGCGATCAGCAATTCGCATGACAGCTTTGCCGAGGATGGCGGCGCGGCCGATCCTTATCGCTGGACCAGCACGGTCGAGCGGATGCAGGCGGCGGGCGTGGACTGGCGCATCTATCAGGACATGGCGGACAATTTCACCGACAATCCGCTGGTCGGTTTCGCCGCCTTTCGCGAGGCGCATCACGGGCGCGGCGATCCGGCGCTGAAGGACCGGGCGCTGACCACGCGCGGGCTGGACGCGCTGAAGGCCGATGTGCTCGCCGGACGACTGCCGCAAGTGTCCTATGTCATTGCCACCGCCGCCGGGTCGGAACATCCCAATCCCTCCAGCCCGGCACAAGGCGCGGCCTATACCGCCGAACTGCTCGACGCGCTGACCGCCGATCCCAGGGTGTGGGCGCGGACCGCTCTGTTCGTGATGTTCGACGAGAATGACGGCTTTTTCGACCATGTCCCGCCGCCCGCGCCGCCGTCGCGGGGTGCCGATGGCCGTCCGCTCGGCGGCTCGACCGTCGACCTGGCGGGCGAATATCATGACGTGCCCTCGACCGGCGATGCCGATGTCGACAAGCCCGCCTATCGCGGCCGCCCCTATGGCCTGGGACCGCGCGTGCCCATGTATGTCGTGTCGCCGTGGAGCCGGGGCGGCTGGGTGAACTCGCAGGTCTTCGACCACACCAGCGTCATCCGCTTTCTGGAGACGCGGTTCGGCTTTCACGAACCCAATATCTCCCCCTGGCGGCGCGCGATCTGCGGCGACCTGACCGGCGCGTTCGACTTCTCCGCGAAGGATGATGCGGCCCCCAGCCTGCCCGATCCGCGCGGCGAGGCGATCCGGGCCGCCGCGATCAAGGGACAGGTCAGCCCGCAGGCCCCCGTGTCGCCCGGCATGCCCCGTCAGGAGCCCGGCCTCCGCCGCGCCCGCCCCCTGCCCTATCGGCTCGAGGTGCAGGAGATGGCCGAAGTCGATGGCCTTGGCCTGCGGTTCCAGGCGGAGGGCGCGGGTGCGGTCTTCCATGTCTATGACCGACTGGCGCTCGACCGCGTGCCGCGCCGCTATACGCTCGACGCCGGCACCGCGATCGAGGATCGCTGGAACTTCGATGCCGAGGGACGCTACGATTTGTGGATCCTGGGACCGGGCGGGTTCCACCGGCATCTGGCGGGACGGGGCGCGATGCCACAGCCGCTGCAATGGCGGATCGCCGAGGACATGCTGCACCTGATCGTCCCCGCCGCGATCGCCGATCTTCGCATGGTGCGCGCCACGGCGGGCGGCGGCGAGACGCGGACCGTGGCGCTGGCCCCCGGCGCGCATCGCTGGTCGCTGGCCGCCGATCTGGGCTGGTACGACATGATGCTGACCCGTGCGACTCAACCCGATTATCGCCGTCGCCTGGCCGGGCGGCAGGACCAGGCGAACCGCGCCACGGTGAGCGACCCGTTCATGGCCTGACCGGGCAAATCAACCACTTCCCCGCCGCATGACGGGGCGATAGGGGTTAGCGGTCACATAATCGGGTTTCAAAAGGGGATGAGGATCATGCGAAGCATAGCGCGCGCCACGGCGCCGGGCGACCGACGCGGACGAATGGCGAAGCGACTGATCGCCGCCGCCGCGCTGCTCTGCGGCAGCGCCCCCCTCGCCCTCTCCGCCGATCCGCTGGCGACGATCGAGCGCAACGGCGCGCAGGTCTCGGTCGAACCCTATGCCCCCGGCATCGTCCGCGTCACCATCGCGATGGACCGCGCGCTGGCGGAGGCCAAGCCCGGCTATGGCATCACCGCCCGGAGCGATGCGACCGGCTGGACCCATCGCACCGATGCCAGCGGCGATATCTTCACCTCGGCCGGGCTGAACGTCACCGTCGCCGCCCAGCCCTGGCCCAAGCCGCCCAGCCAGATGGAGCGTTACTTCGCCCCCTCGCTGCCCCCCGTCGCGATCAGCTTCGCGGGGCCGGACGGCAAGCCGCTGACCCGGCTGAACGGGTGGGAGATGGCGCCGCACACCGTCTCGGGCGAGGCGACGTTCAAGGTCGGGGCGAACTTCGCCGACACGCCCGACACCCATTATTACGGGCTGGGCCAATATCAGGACGGCTTGCTCGACCTGCGCGGCCGGACGATCGACTGCCGCCACGACTATGACCGGCCCGGCGGCGAGTCCGTCTGCGTGCCCTTCATGGTGACGGACAAGGGCTATGCGATCCTGTGGGACAATCCCTCGGCCGCGACCGTCTCGCCCGGCCTGATGAACGCGACGAAGTTCCAGTCCAATGTCGGCGAGCGGGTGTCGTTCTTCGTGATCGCTGGCAAGACGGCGGACGAGCTCTATGCCGGTTACGCCCGGCTGACCGGCGCGACGCCGCTGCCGCCCAAGGCCGCGTTCGGCCTGATCCAGAGCAAGGCGCGTTACGAGACGCAGGGCCAGCTGACCGAGATCGCCGACGGCTATCGCAGCCGGGGCCTGCCGCTCGACATCATGGTGCTCGACTGGTTCTACTGGACCCGGATGGGGCAGCTCGACATCGACCGCACCGCCTTTCCCGATCCGGCGGGGATGAACGCGCATCTGAAGTCGATGGGCATGCGCAGCATCATCAGCATCTGGCCGCGTTTCGAGCGCGAGAGCCGCTGGTTCGACACGCTGGCGGCCAAGGGCTGGCTGATGAAGGACAAGGACGGCAAGCCGGTCGACGGCCTGCCCATCCGTTCCGACCGGGCGGGCGCGCTGATCGACAGCACCAATCCAGAGGCGCGCGAGTGGTTCTGGGGCAAGATCCGCGACAATATCTTTTCCAACGGCTTCGACTATGCCTGGCTGGACGAGACCGAACCCGATCTGGTGCCCGAGGGGCATTTCTTCGCGATCGGCTCTGGCGACCGTTATCGCAACGTCTATCCGCTGCTCCACACCGCCAGCGTCGCGGACGGGTCGGCGCGCGACCGGCCGACCATGCGCAACGTCATCCTGTGCCGCGCCGCCTATCTGGGGACGCAGGCCAATGGCTGCCTGTTCTGGTCGTCCGACGTGCAATCCAACTGGGAGGCGCTGAAGCGACAGGTGCCCGCCGGGCTCGGCATGACCGCCAGCGGCATCGCCTATTGGTCGAGCGATACGGGCGGCTGGCAATGGCCGAACGGGCCGGAGCCGCAGGCCCCGGTGCTGGTCGATCCGGCGGGCGCGACCGCGATGGCGCCGTCGTACCGCGATTATCCCGAGCTGTTCGTCCGCTGGTTCCAGTATAACGCCTTCACCCCGACGCTGCGCATCCATGGCCAGCGGCCGGGCACCGCGCTGTGGGACTATGGCAAGGCGGCCGAGCCGATCCTGGCGAACAGCCTGCGGCTTCGTTATGCGCTGATGCCCTATATCTACGCGCTGGGGCGAAAGACGAACCAGAGCGGCGCGCCGTTCATGCGCGCGCTGTTCATGGACTTTCCCAACGATCCGGTCGTGAAGACGCTGGGCGACGAATATATGTTCGGCCCCGCCTTCCTGGTCGCGCCCGTCACCGAACAGGGGCAGACGGCGCGCCGCGTCTATCTGCCCGCCGGGACCGACTGGTATGACTGGTGGACCGACAAGCGCTATACGGGCGGCCAGTGGATCGAGGCGGCGGCGCCGATCGATCATATCCCGCTGTTCGTCCGCGCCGGGTCGATCGTGCCGATGGGCGTCCAGGTACCCAGCACCGCGACCGCGCAATCCCTGGAGAGCATCCGCGTCTATCCCGGCCGTGATGCCAGCTTCATCCTTTATGACGATGACGGCACCACCAATGCCTATCGGACCGGCGGCGGGCGCAGCGCCACGCTGCGCTGGAACGACGCCACCCGCCAGCTGACCGCCGGGGGCCGCCTGCCGACCGGCCAGACGCTGGCGCCGCTGGTCAGGATCGTCGGCCGGTAACGGGATCGCGCCCGGCGAGTTTCCCCTTGAGGAAAACGGACCGGGCACGATACGATTTTGGCGACGGACCGGAACGACCGGCCGTTCCAAAATGGGGAGAAGGAGCATGATCGGAATTATTGCCATGCTGTTGGCCACGCTGCCCGCCGCGCCGGGACAGGCCGCGCCCAGTGCCGCCGCGCAGCCCAGCATCTTCGACAAGGCGGTCAACGCACCGGGCATCGGGTGGAATCCCTATGGCCCCAACCAGACCGCCAGGCAGGTGGCCGCAACGGACGTTCCGGGCGGGGCCGCAGTCCAGATCAAGGTCGCACGCGCCGGGGCCAATCCCTGGGACAGCGGCGTCACCTATCCGACGGTCAAGCCGATCGCGGCGGGCGACACGATGCTGGTCATGGTCTTTCTGCGCGCGCCCGATGCGACCGACGCCGCGCCGGTGACGATCCCAGTGGGCATGGGCGGATCGGAGCCGCCTTACACCCCGATCGCGACCGAGCCGGTTCGGGTCGGATCGACCTGGAAACGCTATTATGTCACCGGCGTCGCGAACCAGGCCTATGCCGCGGGCAAGGCCAATATCTCGGTCCAGCTGGCGGGCGCCAAGCAGGTGATCGAGGTCGGACCGGCCTTTCTGCTCGATCTGGGGCCGGGGTTCGATCGGTCGAAATTGCCGCATAACTGATGGATTGAACGGGGGTCGGGAATCCACCCGCCATCCAAAAAGGACCGCCCGCCTCCCCACGGGAAACGGGCGGTCGCACGTCACGTAACGCTCCGGCCGGAGCCCGAAGGCCCCGGCCGAACCCTCCGGATCAGAAGGTGCCGCGAAGCGCGAAGGTGAAGCGGCGGTCGTTGACGATGTACGAGCGCGGCGCCGTGGCGGTCGAACCGCTGATATAGGCCTGCTCGGTCTTGATGACCTGATTGGCCAGGTTCACGCCCTGCACGCCGATCTTCAGATATTTGTTCAGGTTGATGAACGCCGACGCGTCGAGCTGCCCGCCCGCATCCTGATAGATGGAGGTATAGGGGAAGATCACGTCCGCCGGGGTCAGCAGATATTTCGAACGCCAGTTATACGCCGCCCGCAGCGACACCGGACCCTTTTCATAGAAGAGCGCGGCGTTGACCGTATGCCGCGACAGCCCCTCCAGCGGAATATTGCCCGGCTTGATGTTGGAATTGTTCGCCGGAGCACCGCCGTTCAGGAACGAGTTGGGCAGGCCCGAACTGTCGATATAGGTATAGCTGCCGCTCGCCCCCAGGCCGCCGAGCAGCCCCGGCAGGAAGTCGAAGGTCTGCTGATACGCCGCCTCGAAGCCCTTGATCTTGCCCGTGCCGTCATAGTTGGAGGGCCCGCGCACCAGCACCGACTGGGTGATGCCGTTGCTGGTGATGTTGCGGGTGGTGACCGACTGGTAGAAGAAGTCCTTCACCGACTTGTAGAAGACGTCCAACGACAGCTGGCCGACACGGGCGAAATACCATTCGACCGTGGCGTCGAACTGCCACGCGGTGGCGGGCTTCAGATAGGGATTGCCCGCCGTCGCGGTGATCTGGCCGCCATTGGCATCAAAGCCGAGTTGCAGGAAGTTGCGGATATTGGCGAAGTCCGGACGCGTCATCACCTTCGACGCCGCCAGACGCAGCACCACGTCGCGACCGATCCCGAACTTCAGGTTCATGCTCGGCAGCCAGTAATGATATTGGCTGCGCGCCGTATCGGGCGTCGTGACCCCGGTCGAGAATTGCCGGATCGCGTCATAGGCTGGCCTGCCGAGCTGGCAGATGCCCGTCGGGACGGCGGTGACGCTGACGCCATTCTGCGTCGTGGTCTGCGGCGCGCACCGGACCTCGAACTCGTCGGTCGTGCCCGTCTGCTGCCGGGTCGGCGCACCGATCGAGCCTGCCGAGGTCACGTCGGTCAGGACATAGCGGACGCCGATATTGCCGCTCATCCGAACGCCCGGGAACAGATCGCCCGGCGTCGCGAAGTTCAGCTGCGCAAAGGCGTTCTTGTCCTGCTGGTTAACCAGCTGGATTTCCGACGGCAGGTACGGCGTGCCCGACACGACGCCCGCCCGCTGCGCCAGCGGCGACCAGGTCGTGGCGGTCGAACCATTGGCCGACTTCCACAAATTGCCGATCGACTGGAAATAGGCCGCCGCCTGCTGATAATCGTCCGTCATGTTGCCGGTATAATAATAGGCGGACGGCGAACCGTTGGTCGCACCACGGAAGAAGTTCGGGAAGGTATAGAGCTCGGTCTGGCCCGGCTGCTGCGCGAAGGACACGGGGTTGCTGCCCGACCAGACTTCCGACAGCGCGCCCCAGTTATAGGTGGTGTAGCGGACTTCCGACGCGCGGTCGGCATAGCGTGCGCCGAACCGCGCGCGGGTGAAGAAGCTGCCTTCGTCGAACTTATAGTCGACATCGGCCTTGAACGCATATTCGCGGCCCACGCTCTCTTCGAGATGGTCCATCGCCGCGCGCCAGAACTGGACGTTGCGGTTGGCGAAATATTGCGAATCGCTCTGCTGGTTCAAGGTCGGGTTGGGCGTCGCCCAGCTCGCCTGGAGCGTCGTCGGCTTGTGCGGGATGACGGCCGGCAGATTGCCCGACAGGTCGAGCTCGGAGTCGGCGAAGGTCGAGCCGAACACGCGCAGATCGGTGTTGGTCTTCTTCGCACGGGTATAGTCACCGTCGAGATTGACCGACCAATGGTCGTCGAGCTGGGTCTTCAGGTTGACGCCGAAGTCGGTGACGGTGTTCTCGTCCCGCGT
The DNA here is from genome assembly GCF_040544655.1 of Sphingomonas sp. 1185. Classification (NCBI taxonomy): domain Bacteria; kingdom Pseudomonadati; phylum Pseudomonadota; class Alphaproteobacteria; order Sphingomonadales; family Sphingomonadaceae; genus Sphingomonas; species Sphingomonas sp. 1185. The sequence continues at coordinate 172,224 of NZ_JBEPKL010000006.1, read as the reverse complement.
CATGCCGCGTGCCAGCGACTGCTGCGTACCGCCGGTGGGAACCCAGCAGGTCGCCTGACCGCTGCAACTGGCGCGATACCCGTTGCCCGGCGCGGTGATGTACCCCGACTGGAACAGGCCGTTGGCGTCATAGACATAGTTCTTGGTCGTGCCGGTCGGGCACTGGGCGATCGTCGCGTTGTTGGGGCCCAGATTGTTCTGGAGGCAGCCCACCGGATAGGTGTTGTATTCGGCCAGGTCGGGCGCGGTCTCGAAGGTTCGCTCCGACGTGTTGTTGACCGTGTGGGTCCGCAGGAACTGCGCGGTCAGGACGGTGCGCTCGTCATTGCTCTGCCACTGGCCCGCCAGCGCGATGCCGTCACGCTTGCGATCGAATTCCTGCGTCGCGAACTGGCCGCCGATCGGTGCGTAGCGCAGCGATGCCGGGTCGAGATAGCCGTCCGCGCCCGGCGTGCTGGCCGCGCCGCACGCGAACCCGGTCGTGCCGCCCACCGGCAGCGTCGTCTGGTCGACCGTGCCGGGCAAGGGGTTGCGGCAATTCTGCGCGGTGGTCGAATTGGCCGCCAGCGCCAGCGTGTTGTCGCGGGTCTGGATATTGGTGATGCGGATGCTGTCCGCCCGGCTGCGGACGCGCGAATAGGAGATGTTGCCGAGCAGGCCGAAGCGGCCGATGCCGGTATCCCAGGTGTTGCTGACCAGCAGCGAGCCCGTCGGCGACCATTTCTTCTTGAAGTCGCCATAATTGCCCTCGGCGGTGAAGCCGATATGGAAACCCTTGTTGTCGAACGGCTTGCGGGTGTTCAGATTGACCGTACCGGCCAGGCCGCCCTCGATCAGATCGGCGGTGGCGTTCTTGTACACCTCGACCGAGCCGAGCAGTTCGGCGGGCACGTCGGAGAAGTTGATCGCCTGCCCGCCGATACCCGCCGAGAAGGTGTCGCGGCCGTTGAACTCGGACCGGACGAAGGTCAGGCCGCGCACCGCGACGCCCGAACCCTCGACCGAGAAGTGATCGGGATCGTTGGCGGCAGCGAAACGGCTGATCGACACGCCGGGCACGCGCTGCAACGCCTCAGTCACCGAACGGTCGGGCAGCGCGCCGATGTCGCTGGCGGTGATCGCGTCGACCACGGTGTCGGAATTGCGCTTGATCGACTGGGCGTTCGCCAGGCTCTGGCGGATGCCGGTGACGACGACTTCCTTTTCGCTGCCGAGCTCGTCGCCCGCGGCGGGCTGCGATCCGGCGGTGCCGACAGCCGCGCTGGTCGGCGGCGTCGCCGATCCGGCCGTCCCCTGGCCCGCGACCGATCCGGTCGGCGAGGAGGTGGACTGGTCCGCTCCGGCCGCAGCCTGCGGATCGGCGGCCTGCGCGAAGGCGGGCGCGCTCAGCGAGGCGATGCACAGCGCGCCGGCGGAGGCCCCGAACAGAAGGCGCGAAAAACGATTGGTATTGGACGTGAGCGGCGCAAAGCTGCGCATAACGGTCATCCCCCCCTTTTGTGCGCGCCACTATTGACGTCGCAGACTAGGTCGCGATCGCGACTGTTACCGCGATTCACCGCAACATGATTGCGCTACCAGTCGCGAAACAACAAGATACTGATCCTAAAAATGGCCGATCCGGGACAAGGTGCGACATTCCTGCCACGCTTCGCATCGCGACGGATTGCGGCAAGGACCAAGGCGCGGCATGACTTGGAAAATTGGCACGGGAATCGAGGCCAAAGGGGGGGATGGTAGCGTGACAACGGATCGGCTGCGGGTCGTCATCGTGGGCGGCGGGACCGCCGGGTGGATGGCCGGCGCCGCGCTGACGCGTCTCGTTTCAGGACGCTGTTCGGTACGGCTGATCGAATCCGAGGCGATCGGCGTGGTCGGCGTCGGCGAGGCCACCCTGCCCCATATCCGTGCCTTCAACGAACGGCTGGGCATCGCCGAGGCCGATTTCATGGCGCGCACCCGCGCGACGTTCAAACTGGGGATCGAGTTTCGCGACTGGGGCCGGATCGGGGACAGCTATATCCATCCCTTCGGCACCTTCGGACGCGGTTCGGGCCCGATCGACTTCCACCATTACTGGACCCGGCTGGCGCGGGAGGGGCACGCGCCGCCGCCGCTCGACCGGCTGTCCTATGCCTGTGCCCTGGCGCGCGCGGGGCGGTTCGACCATCCGGGGCGGGATCGCGAGGACCTCTCCTCGACCTTCGGCTATGCCTATCAGTTCGATGCGCTGCTCTTCGCCCCCTATCTGCGGCAACTGGCCGAGGAGGCCGGCGCGGTGCGGACCGAAGGGATGGTCGTCGATGTCGAGCGCGACGGCGAGAGCGGCCTGATCCGCGCGGTCACGCTGGCGGATGGCGAGCGGGTGGAGGGCGACCTCTTCATCGACTGTTCGGGCTTCCGCTCGCTCCTGCTCGGGCAGACGCTGGAGGAGCCGTTCGAGGACTGGTCGAAATGGCTGCCGACCGACCGCGCGGTGGCGATGCCGTGCCGGACCGAGACCGCCGTCACCCCCTATACCAGCGCGATCGCGATGCCCGCCGGATGGCGCTGGCGCATCCCGCTCCAGCACCGCACCGGCAATGGCTATGTCTATGCCAGCGACTTCATCGGCGACGACGAGGCGGCCCGCGCGCTGGAGCAGGCGGTAGAGGGCGAACCGCTCGCCAGCCCGCGCCTCCTGCGCTTCAAGGCGGGGCGGCGGCGGCGCAGCTGGGTCGGCAATTGCGTGGCCATAGGGCTGGCCAGCGGCTTTCTGGAGCCGCTGGAGTCGACCAGCATCTATCTGGTGCAGCAGGCGATCACCGCGCTGATCGAGCTGTTTCCCGAACGCGGGATGGCCGCGTCGGACCGCGACGAGTTCAACCGGATCATCGACCTGGAATATGACCGGATCCGCGATTTCCTGATCCTGCATTATCACGCCACGACCCGCGACGATTCCCCCTTCTGGAACTATGTCCGCACCATGCCCATCCCGGACAGCCTGGCCGAGAAGATGGAATTGTGGCGCAGGCGGGCGCGGGTGGTGAAGTATCGCGAGGGCGTGTTCCTGGATGCCAGCTGGATCGCGGTCTATCTGGGCCAGGGCATCCTGCCCGAAGGCTGGGACCCGCGCGCGGATGTCGCAAGGGCCGACACGCTGACCCGCGCGGTCGCGGACCTGCAGGCGGAGATCGACGCCGATGTCGGCGCGCGGCCCGATCACCGCGCCTTCCTGCAACGCTATTGCCCGATGGTGGAGGCGGCATGACGGCGCGCGCCATCACGCGGGTCCTGGTCGCGGGCGGCGGGCTGACCGGCTGGTGCGCCGCCGCCGCGCTCAAGCGGCGCGCGCCGTTCCTCGACGTCACGCTGCTCGCCACCGCGATCGCGCCCGATGCGCTGGCCGACCGGATCGCCTGCACCCTGCCCTCGCTTCCCGGTTTCCAGGCCGATCTGGGGCTGGGCGAGGATGACGGGGTGACGCGCGCCGGGGCGGGCTATCGGCTGGGCACGCGCTTTGCGGGCTGGGCCGAGGGGCTGCCCGATTACGTCCATGCCTATGGCTCCTATGGCCATGCCATCGGTCCGGCCGCCTTCCACCTCCACTGGGTGCGGGCGGCACGCGAGGGCAGCACCACCCCGTTCGACGGCTTTTCCCCCGCCGCCCAAGCCGCGCGCGCGGGGCGCTTCGTACCGCCGACGCCCGACACGCTGTTCGCCGCGCACGATTATGGCCTGACGCTCGACCTGGACCGGCACCGCGCGATGATGCGCGCCTTCGCCCTGCATGTCGGAGTGCGCGAGACGGTCGGCGAGATCGCCGAGGCCGCCTGCGACGCGCGCGGTTTCCTCTCCGGCATCCGGCTGACCGGCGGCGAGACGCTGGCCGCAGACCTCTATGTCGATGCGACCGGCCCGGCGGCGCGGATGCGCGGCGTGATCGACGCGGAGCGGCAGGACTGGAGCGCCTGGCTGCCCTGCGACCGGGTGTTGCTCGGCAGCCGCCAGGGGGGCGAAGGGCCGCCGGTGCTCACCCCCGTCACCGCCCATGCGGCGGGATGGCACTGGTCGAGCGGCGAGCAGGTCGGGATCGCCTATGCCGCGGCCCATCTGCCCGATGCGCAGGCCGCCGCGATGCTGGCGGCGGACGACGCGACACCGGATCGGCCCGTCACCATCCACCCCGGCACCCGCCCCCAGCCCTGGCGCGGCAATTGCGTCGCGATCGGCGATGCCGCCACCCAGGTCGAGCCGCTGGAATGGTGCAACCTCCATCTGGCGCTGAGCGCGATCGACCGGCTGGTCGCGATGCTGCCCGACGCGGACATGGCCCCGGTCGAGCGCGCGGATTTCAACCGCCAGACCCTGGCCGAGGCCGAGCGGGTGCGCGACTTCCTCGCCGCGCATTACCGCACCGCGCGCCGCCCCGAGCCGATGTGGCAGGCGATGGCGCATGCCGCACCGCCCGCCAGCCTGGCGCACACGCTGGCGCAATTCGCCGAGCGTGGCCGCCTGCCCTTCTATGAGGAAGAGACGTTCGCGCGCGACAGCTGGGCCGCGATCCTGCTGGGTCAGGGTGTGCTGCCGCGCCGCGTCGATCCGCTGGCCGAGACCATGAGCTTCGCCGAACTGCGGGGCATGATGGACCGCTTCACCAACGCCATCGCCGCCGCCCTGCCCCGCCTTCCCGCCCATGCCGAATGGCGGGCGGCCCAGATGAGACGCCTTGCCCGATGACGACATCCCACGAGCACAGCATCCGTCGGGTCGTCATCGTCGGCGGCGGCACTGCCGGATGGATGGCCGCCGCCGCCTTCGCGCGCCTCCTCAACAACGGCTATACCCAGGTCACGCTGGTCGAGTCCGAGGAGATCGGCACGGTCGGCGTCGGCGAGGCGACGATCCCGCCGATCATCACCTTCAACCAGATGCTGGGGCTGGACGAGAATGAATTTCTCGCCGCGACCGGCGGCACGTTCAAGCTGGGGATCGAGTTCGTCGACTGGGGCGAGCGCGGCGAACGCTATTTCCACCCTTTCGGACGCTATGGCCAGGATTTGCAGGGCGTCCATTTCCACCAGCTCTGGCTGCGCGAGAAGAGCCGCACGCCCGCCCTGCCCGACATCGCCGACTGGGCAATGAGCGCGGTCGCGGCGCGTGGGGGCAAGTTCGGGCGCGCCAAACCCGATGCGCGCTCGCCGATCCGCGAGCTGTTCTACGCCTTCCACTTCGATGCCTCGCTCTATGCCCGCTATCTGCGCGCCTATGCCGAGCGTGGCGGGGTGACGCGGATCGAGGGGCGGATCGAGGCGGTCGGGCTGCGCCCCGAGGACGGCTATGTCGAGGCGGTGACGCTGGCCGATGGCCGCCGGGTCGAGGGCGACCTGTTCATCGACTGCTCGGGCTTTCGCGGCCTGCTGATCGAGGAGGCGCTGGGCACCGGCTATGAAAGCTATGCCCGGTGGCTGCCCTGCGACCGTGCGGTTGCCGCCCCGTGCGCGCTGCCCGACCCGCGCGAACCCGATCCCTTCACCCGCTCGACCGCGCGAGAGGCGGGCTGGCAATGGCGCATCCCGCTCCAGCACCGGATGGGCAATGGCCTGGTCTATTGCAGCGAGTATCTGGACGACGATGCCGCGCGCGCGCAGCTGCTCGGCAGCCTGGAGGGCGAGTTGCTGGGCGATCCGCGCCAGCTACGCTTCACCGCCGGGCGGCGTCGGCAAAGCTGGAACCGCAACGTCGTGGCGCTGGGCCTGTCGAGCGGCTTTCTGGAACCGCTGGAATCGACCAGCATCCATCTGGTGCAGGCCGCGATCCAGCGGCTGATCGCGCTGTTCCCCGACGCCCGCTTCGACCCGGCCGAGCGGGACGAGTTCAACCGCCAGATGCACGACCTGTACGAGGATGTGCGCGACTTCATCATCCTCCACTACAAGGCGACGCGGCGCAGCGACACGCCCTTCTGGGACCGGGTGCGCACCATGGACGTGCCCGACAGCCTGGCGCGCAAGATGGCGCTATGGTCGGGCAAGGGGCGGTTGTTCCGCGAAGGCTATGACCTGTTCGGCAACCCCAGCTGGATCGCGGTCTGCCTGGGCCAGGGGATGGTTCCGCAGGGGTGGGAGCCCGCCGCCGATGCGCTCGACGAAAATCTGGTGGCGCAGGCGCTGGCGCAGATGCATCAGGGCTATGCCGACACGGGGGCGCGGCTGCCCAGCCATGGCGATTTCCTGCGCGCCGTCGCGCCCTCGCCGCTCGCCCCCGCGATGACGGGCATGACGGGGGCGGCGAAGGCCGACGACACCGGCTATGATTTTGCGCGCACCGCCCCCGATGCCGGGCGGGCGCAGGGAGTGATCTTGTGAAGCGGTTCGTTCTTCCCCTGCTGGCGCTGGCCGCGATCGGTGCGACCGACGCGCCGGGGCCCCATCTCAACCAGATCGGCTTTCGCCCCGACACCGCCAAGCGCGCCATCCTGGCGCATGACGGCATGCAGCCCTTGCCCTGGCGGCTATTGAACGAAAGCGGCGCGACGGTGGCGGAGGGGCGGACCACGCCCTTCGGCCCCGATGCCGCCTCGGGCGACACGGTCCATCAGATCGATTTCGGCCGCTTCGCCACGCCGGGCCGCTACCGGCTTCAGGTGGACGGGCGGACCAGCCCCGTCTTCACCATCGACGCAGGCGTCTATGCCCCGCTGGCGCGCGCCGCGCTGAACTTCTTCTACCAGCAGCGCGCAGGCGTGCCGATCGAGGCGCGTTTCGCCGGCGGGCCGCAATGGGCGCGGGCCGCCGGTCATGCGAAGGAAGTCGTCACCTGCTTCAAGGGGGCGGATCTGGCGGGCACGGTCTGGCCGGGCTGCCCCTATAGGCTGGATGTCACCGGCGGATGGTATGATGCGGGCGACCAGGGCAAATATGTCGTCAATGGCGGCATCGCGCTGTGGATGCTGCAAAATCTCTATGAGGTCGATGCCGCCTCGCCGCCCTTCCCCGATGGCGCCGCCGCGCTGCCCGAGGCCGGGAACCGGATCAACGACCTGCTGGACGAGACGGCATGGGAGATGCGCTTCCTGCTGGCGATGCAGGTGCCCGACGGCCAGACGCTGGCGCTGCCGGTCGGGCGGCAGGCCGGGCGCGTCAAGCAGCTGACGCCGGTCGATGCGGGCGGGATGGCGCATCACAAGATCGCCGACCGCAACTGGACGGCGCTGCCCACCGCGCCCGCCGACGATCATGAGGAGCGGCTGCTCTATCCGCCCAGCACCGCCGCGACGCTGAACCTGGCGGCGACGGCGGCGCAATGCGCGCGCATCTGGCGCGGGATCGACGACGCCTTCGCCAAACGCTGTCTGGTCGCGGCGGGCAAGGCGTATCGCGCGGCGCGGCGCAATCCCGACATCTATGCCGCGCAGGACTTCAACGGCAGCGGCGGTTACGGCGATGGCGAGCTGTCCGACGAACTCTATTGGGCGACCGCCGAACTCTATGCCACGACCGGGATGCCCGAACTGGCCGAGGCCCTGCACGCCATGCCGCTCCATGCCGCACCGCTGACCGCCGAGCCGAGCTGGGGCAGCACCGCCGCGCTGGGCACCATCACGCTGGCGACCGCGACCGGGGTGGCGCCCGCCGAACGCGCCGCCGCGCGCGCCAAACTGGTGGCGCTGGCCGACCATTTCCTGGCCGAGGAGGCACGGTCGGGCTATCACATTCCCTTTGCCGACACCGCCTATCACTGGGGGTCGAACAGCGGCATTCTGGGCCGGGGCATGATCCTGGCGCTGGCCGCGCGCTTCACCGGGCAGGCCCGCTACCGCGACGCGGCGGTCGATACGATGGATTATGTGCTGGGCCGCAATCCGCTCGACCAAAGCTATGTCAGCGGCTTCGGGTGGAAGCCCATGAAGAACCCGCATCACCGTTTCTGGGCGCATCAGATGGATGCCCGCATGCCCGGACCGCCGCCCGGCGTGCTGAGTGGCGGGGCCAACAGCACCGTCTTTCCCGAACCCGCCTCCGCGCCGATGAAGGGGCATTGCGTGGGCCAGCGCTGCTGGATCGACGATGCGCGCGCCTATGCGCATAACGAGGTCGCGATCAACTGGAACGCGCCGCTGGTTTGGCTGGCCAGCGACCTGACCCGGCCAGCCGCCCCGGCACGCTGACAGCCCGGGTTCACCAAGTTTCTGCAAAATTCGATTTCAGGACAAAAGGACATTCGATGGATCGTCGTGATTTCATGAAGACCGGCATGGCGATGGGCGGTGCCGCGCTCGCCACCGGCGGCGGCACGCTGGCCGCCGCACGCGCCGCCGCGCAGACCGCCGGCCTGAGCTTTCCCAAGGACTTCCTCTGGGGTTGCGCCACCGCCGCCTATCAGATCGAGGGTGCGGTCAAGGAGGATGGGCGCGGGCTGACCAACTGGGACGTGTTCTCGCACACGCCGGGCAAGGTCGCCAATGGCGACACCGGCGACGTCGCCTGCGACAGCTATCACCGCTACAAGGACGATATCGCGCTGCTCAGCGATCTGGGCGTGAAGGCCTATCGCATGTCGATCGCCTGGTCGCGTATCTTCCCCGAGGGGCGCGGCAAGGTCAACCAGAAGGGCCTGGATTACTATAACCGCGTCATCGACGCGCTGCTGGCGGCGGGAATCCAGCCCAATGTCACCATGTTCCACTGGGACCTGCCCCAGGCGCTGCCCGGCGGCTGGCAGAATCGCGACACGGCCAAGGCGTTCGCCGATTATGCGGGCTTCATGGCGGGCAAGCTGTCCGACCGCGTCCACCGCTTCATGACGGTCAACGAGCTGCGCTGCTTCACCGATCTGGGCCATATGGTCGGGATCCACGCGCCGGGCTTGAAGCTACCCCCCGCACAGGTGAACCAGGTCCGCCATCACGGCGTCCTGGCGCACGGCTTGGGCGTGCAGGCGATCCGCGCCCATGCCAAGGCGGGGACCGAGGTCGGCATCGCCGACAATGCCAGCATCTTCGTCCCCGTCATCGAGACGCCCGAGCATATCGAGGCGACCAAGAAGGCGATGCGCGACGAGAATGCGATGTTCCTGACCGCCGTCATGGAAGGCCGCTATATCGACAGCTATCTCGCCTCGGCCGGGGCGGATGCGCCCAAGGTGCAGGCGGGCGACATGGCCGCGATCGGCAGCCCGCTCGATTTCGTCGCGCTCAACATCTACACGCCGACCTTCGTGAAGGCCGATGCGAGCGATCCGCGCGGCTATGTCCCCCTGCCCCATCTGCCCCAGTCGCCGCGCATGGCCTCGCCCTGGCTCTATGTCGGCCCCGAGGCCGCCTATTGGGGCGTCCGCGCGGCCAGCGAGCTGTGGAAGCCCAAGGCGATCTACATCTCCGAAAACGGCACCTCGGCCGACGATACGCTCAACCCGGCGGGGACGGTCGATGACGGCGACCGGATCATGTATCTGCGCAACTATCTGGGCCAGTTCCGCCGCGCGGCGGCCGAGGGATTCCCGCTCAAGGGCTATTTCCTCTGGAGCCTGATGGACAATTTCGAATGGGCCGATGGCTATGGCAAGCGGTTCGGCATCCATTATGTCGACTTCGCCACCCAGAAGCGCACCCCCAAGCTGTCCGCGCGCTGGTACAAGGAACTGATCCGCCGCAACGCGCTGGTCTGATCCTACCCACATGACAAAAAACCCCGCCGATCGGCCGATCGGCGGGGTTTTCCATGCCTGTCGGCCAGGGGGCGACCGTCAGAAGCGGAAGCGGACGCCTACACCATAATAGCGGCCTTCGTCGCGCACATCGCGCGGATAGACCAGTCCCTCGCCATATTGGCGATAATTGTTGAAGGGTTTGGCCAGTAGGTTCGCGACATCGAACGCGATCGTGATTTCCTTGGTGATGTTATAGTTGAACCCGAAGTCCAGGCGCTGAATTCGCGTCGTCCCTTCCCCCTGATAGATACCGTCCGCGGTGAAGAAATTCCCGTTCAGGAACGCGTCCCGATTGTTAAAGGACAAGCGGGTGGAGACATCCCCCTTCTCATAGAAGAGAGCGATGTTGTAGGTCCATTTGGACAGATTGGGGATGGCGACGAAAGGCGGCTGCGTCGTCCCGCCCGTCGAGACGAACAGATTGGCGGGATAACGCTGCTTTCCGTCGAGATACGTCATATTGGCCTGGATGCCGAACCCGCTCCACAGTCCCGGCAGGAAGTCGAAGAAGGTCTGGCCGCCCACTTCGATGCCCTTGATCCGGCCCGCGCCTGCATTTTCCGGACGCGAGATTTCCAGCAGGCCATAGACCGGATCGATCACGCGATTGGTATAATTGCTGATGAAGCCGTTGAGATCGCGATAGAAGACCGCTGCCGTAACCGACGCGGTCGGCGAGAAATAATATTCGACCGACATGTCGTAATTGGTCGACGTCAGGGGCTGCAGGCCGGGATTGCCGCCACTGCCATAGGCATCGGGCCGTCCGCGCAAGCCCGGACCGAACCGCGTATCCTCCACCGCGCCCGGCACCACCGCAGCCGTATTCTGCGTGATGTTGATCGCCGGGTTCAGTTGTCCGAATTCGGGCTTGGTCCGCGTCTTGGTGATGCCGAAACGGATTTGCAGCTTGTCGTCGGGACGAATGCGCAGCGAGACATTGGGTAGGACGTCGACATAGTTGGCACGGGTCGAACGCGGTTCGCTGCGCCGAACGCCATTGAACTCGACGCTGGACACACCGCGATAGGACCCCACCGTATTGACGATGCGCGTGCCGATCAGGCCGTCGAAGCGGACCGAACCCAGATAGAATTCATATTTGGCCTGCCCATAGAAGCTATAGGTCTGCTCATCCGCCAGAAAGGCCTGCAACGGATCGAGTTGGACTTCCGGCGTCGCAAAGCGGTTCAACGCATCGCGATAGCCGGTATTATCGGGGTTTCCGGCGACCAGCCGTTGAAGGGCTTCAAAGGAGAATTGCCGTAACCGGGCCGCATTGCCGGCGATCCCCTCGCGCGTCGGCATCAGCCAACTGGTGAAACCCTGGTCCCCACGAAAGGCGTTCTGGGTCAACGCCAGATCGCCTGTCGGGGTGTCGGCCAGCCCGATGGCGAGCGGTTCGGTCGAGGCATAACGATTGCCCCGACGCAGCGATGCATCGCGATCCGTCCAACGGAAACCGAATTGCAGCCGGGGGAACAGCGACACATCCGTTTCCAGGTCCAGATCCGTGCGCCATTGCCACCCCTTCCCCTTCACCCGGTAAGTGGCTTCGAAATATCCGCGCCAGATATAGTTGGCGGGATTGGTGGCGTCGAAGCCCGGCAGATCGAACGAAATGCCGTCATTGACGAAGAAGCGGACATCTGCGGTCGGCGACTTGGCAAATGCCGTGTCGAAGCTCCACTCATCCGAGCCGTATTGCGACGTCGTATAGGCCAGATCGGTCGACAAATGCGCCCGGCCAATATCCCATTTCGCTCCGCCTGCGACCTGATAGGTATCGGTATATCCCTTGACCGTGCTGCGATAGGCTTCGGGACGGAAGCCCCCGGTCTTCGTCAGGCTGTCAACCTGTGCCGACTGGCCAGGGCGAAGCACGACGTTGCTGAGCGTCGGATTGCTGTCGAGCAGCGGGACGCGGAGCCAGTCATTCGCGATCTCGCCACGATAGCTTTGGTAAAGGAAATCATAATAAAGTTCGAGATTGTGGGCCGGACGCCACTGCACACTGGCGTTGACAGCGGGGCGCCAGCGTTTGCCGCTGTCGTTATACACCCCGATCGCCGTCGGAATCTCGAAATTGCGCCCGACCGAACTCGGAAGGACGGTCACGCCGTCCGACGGTTTTGCCGAGTTGTTCTCGCCCCAGCGCACCGCGTTGCGATACTGGGCCTGGGTATAGGCGGCGTTGATGAGCCAGCCGATCTCGCCGATCGCGGTATCCGCACGCTGGCTGATCTGCAGATTCCCCAGCGGGTCGAACTTCTTGGTCTGGTCGTTATAGGTTCCGCGCACGCCGCCCGCGACGGTCAGCCCCTTTTCGAAGTCGAAGGGGCGACGCGACCGCACATTGATGAGGCCCGCCAGCCCCGGCTCGATCAGATCGGCCGTCCCCGACTTATAGACTTCCAGACCCGCCAGCGCGCCCGCCGGGAAATCCTGGAGCGCAACCCGCCTGCCTTCGGCGGTGAAGATGTCGCGGCCGTTGAAGGTCGTCGCCACGTCGGGCAGGCCGCGGACGAGCACCTGGGTCACTTCGTCGCTGTACCGGCTGACCTGGATGCCGGTCACGCGCGCCAGCGATTCGGCCGCCGTATTGTCGGGCAACTTGCCGATGTCCTGCGCCACGATGGCGTCGAGGATCGCATCCGAGTTGCGCTTGATCGCCTGCGCGCTGCCCAGGCTGGCGCGGTAGCCGGTGACGACGATGTCGCGGGGATCGGCCTGATCGTCCTCCAGGCCGGTGGTCGAGGCCTGGACCGGGCTGCGATTGGGGACTTCGGAAAGATCCTGCTCGATCCCGACGGCGGTCTGCGCCTCAACCGGGGCGTTGGGATCGGTCGTCTGGGCCTTGGTCGCGGGTGCGGCGGTCTGCGCCTGGGCGGGCGCCGCCAGCAGCGCGATCGGTGCGACCGACAGCAGCAGAATGTGATGCTTCATAACCTCTCCCCTCATCGGACCCGAGTTTTCGGTGTCACCTTCGGGAGCATTTGTCTGACTATCCTTCGTGATCGTCAAGCCGTTGATGAACGAATTATGAAAGACGATGTGGTCCGTTGATTTTCCGCAACACCAGGGCGCAAGGAGGGCAACGGCATGTTAGCGCGAACAATCGTTCATGCGATTGATCCGTCGCCACAAGTTCGAGTCCGCCCGAGCGAAACCCGGAGAGGCGGTCGCTGGGCTGACTTGTCGGTCTTAATGACCCGAATCATACCAAGGTCGGTCCATTGGCCAGCGGCCGCCCGAAATCAGGCGCCCCATCGGCGCGATAGCCGAAACGCTGGACGCGCGTATCGCGATTGGGGTCGTAGAGGGGATCGCCGCTGATCTTCTCATAATCGCGCGCGTGATAGACGAGCACATCGCCCCCCGCCCGGTCGACGGTGAAGCTGTTGTGGCCGGGGCCGTAGATGTGGCGCGCGGCGTCGGTGCGGAACACCGGCTCGGGCGACTTGGTCCAGGCGGCGGGGTCCATCAGGTCGGCATCGTCGCGCGCGGTCAGCATGCCCATGCAATAGCGCGCATCGGTGGCGCTGGCCGAATAGGTCATGAAGATGCGGCCGTTGCGGATCAGCGGCGCGGGGCCCTCGGCCACCTTGAACCCCCGTATCTCCCAGGGCAGCGTCGGCACGGTCAGCCGGGTCGGCCGCGCCGCCAGCGTGGTCGGCGTCGCCATCGGCGCCAGATACAGGTTGGAGTTGGTGTCGATGCCCGGCTCCTTCTGCGCCCAGGCCAGATAGCGGGTGCCGCGATGGACAAAGCTGGTCGAATCAAGCGTGAACGTATCCCACGGCGTCTCCAGCTGGCCGAGCACCGACCAGCGGCCGGTCACCGGATCCGCGCCGTCGCATTGCAGGACATAGGTGCGGATATGGAACACGTCGCCGCCATCGCCCGCCGCGACATAGACATACCAGCGGCCATCGATCCGATGGATCTCGGGCGCCCAGATATGCCCCGCCATCCGGCCCGATGCGGGCCGCCGCCACAGCACCGTCTCGGGCGCGGTCGCCAGCCCGGCGATGGTCTTTGCCCGACGCAGCACCACCCGGTCATATTCGGGGACCGATGCCATGAAGGTATAGAGCCCATCGGCCTGAAGCGCGATCTGCGCATCGGCGCGCTGGCGGATCAGCGGATTGCGCACCCGCTCGCCACCCGTTCTAGCCAAAAGCGGCGCGGCGGCCAGCGCGGCGCCCCCCGCGACCAGAGCGCGCCGGGTCATCTCGATCTGGGTCATGGGTTTTCCTTTCCGATGAAGGGCCAGCCCGCCGCGTCCCAGCGCAACCGGGCGATGCGCAGCGTGGGGGCTCCCCCCGCCGCCGCGTCATAGGCATGATGGATCAGATAGTCGCGGCCGCCGCGATCGTGCAGGACACCGGCATGGCCCGGCCCGCGAAACCGGTCGCGCCCCGCCGCATCCGCCTGCAACAGCACCGTTCCGCCGCCATCCAGCATCGCGCGCCCCGCACGGTCGACATAGGGCCCCTCGATCACGCGCGACCGCCCGACGGCCAGATGATAGCTGCTCTTCACGCCGCGACAGCATAGGTCGAACGAAACGATCAGCCAGTACCAGCCGCCATGATCGACGATGAACGGCGCCTCGATCGCATTTGCGCCGCCCGCCCCTTCGCCCGGCCCGCGTCGCGCGATGGGTTTCGGGACGGCGCCGGGCATGGCCTTGCCGGTGCGCGGGTCGAGCCGGATCAGTTGGATGCCGCCCCAGAAGCTGCCAAAGGCCAGCCACTCGCCGCCCTGCCGGTCGCGGGCGAAGGCGGGATCGATCGCGTTATAGGCGTCGCCCGCCTTCGACGCGACGACCAATCCCTCGTCGCGCCAGCCATAGGCCGGGCTCGCCGGATCGAGCGTGGCAGAAGTCGCCAGCCCGATCACCGATTGCTGCCGACCGAAGCGCGACACCGAGTAATAAAGCCGATAGCGCTCCCCGACCCGCGCAATGTCGGGCGACCACATCTCGCGCGCGCCGGGCACCGCCGCCAGCGCCCAGTCGGGGATGGCAGCCAAAGGCGACGGCAAGGCGGTCCAGTGCCGCAAATCGCGGGACCGCCGCGCGACCAGCGGCACCCGGCCCCGCTGCCCGGTCGAATAGCTATAATAATCCAAGCCTTCGCGGATCAGGACCGGATCATGGGCGGGCACCACATCGCCCGACAGGGCCATGTCCTGTGCGGCAACGGGATCGATGGGCATCGAAAGCAGGACCATGCCCAGCAGCGCAGGACGCAAGGCGCACAGGCTCCGGAATCGGCGCGGCTGGCGCATGATGCTTGGCGTCCTCCCATGATAAAGCCGTGATTTTGTCCGGCTATTGATGACAGCGATATAGTCGGACATATGCGATGGCAAGCGGCTTTCGCCCGCTGGCAGAGGATCGCGTCCGGCCCCTCTTGTCGCACGCCCGGCGACGCGGCACTAAGCCGTCATGCGGATCGCGATTATCGATACCAGCAGCACGCGCGCGGCGATTATCTCGGACGGGCTGCGCGAGGCGGGGCTGACCGATCTGGTGGTGATCGACCCCGGCGGGCCGCTGGCCGCGCAGGTCGAACGCGCCGCGCCCGAGGTGGTCCTGATCAATCTGGAAAATCCCAGCCGCGACGTGCTGGAGGATTTCTTCGCCATGTCGCGCGCGCTCGACCGGCCGATCGCGATGTTCGTCGACCAGTCGGAGCCCGAGGCGACGATGGCGGCGGTCGATGCGGGCGTGTCCGCCTATGTCGTCGACGGCCTGGCCAAGCAGCGGATCAAGCCGATCCTCGACCTGGCCGTTCGCCGTTTCCAGGCCTTTTCCCGGCTCCAGACCGAATTGGCCGAGGCGCGGACCGCGCTCGCCGACCGGCAGGTGATCGACCGGGCCAAGGCGATCCTGATGCGGCGGCGCGGGCTGGACGAACCCGCCGCCTATGCCTTGCTGCGCAGCCATGCCATGACCACCAACCGCCGCATCGCCGACGTGGCCGAGGCGATCGTGACCAGCGAGCAGTTGATGGGAGACCTGCCATGACCGCCGAGACGTTCCGTATCGGCTTTCTGCCGCTGGTCGATGCCGCCCTGCCCATCCTGGCGCGCGAACTGGGCTTTGCCGAGGCCGAGGCGGTCGAGATCGAACTGGTCCGCGACGTGACCTGGGCGGCGGTGCGCGACCGGTTGCTCTATGGCCATACCGATGCCGCGCATCTGGTCGCGCCGCTCGCCATCTCCACCGCCTTGGGGCGCGACCGTCCGGCGGTGCCGATGGCGGTGCCCTTCGCGCTGGGCCTGAACGGCAATGCGATCACCTTTTCGACCGCGCTGGGCGAGGCGGTGGGCCTGGGCGAGACGCTGGGCGATCCGGTGGCGATCGGCGCGGCGCTGAAGGGTGTGGCCGACCAGCGCCGGGATGCGGGCAGGCCGCTTCGCTTCGGCGTGGTGCATCGCTATTCCAGCCATAATTACATGCTGCGCTACTGGCTGGCGGGGGTCGGCATCCGGCCCGACGCCGATGTCGAGATCCTGGTCACCAGCCCGCCCTTCGCCGCCGACGCGCTGGCGGCCGGAGAGGTGGACGGCATCTGCGTCGGCGAGCCGTGGAACTCGATCGCGGTCGATCGCGGCGTCGGCCGGATCGCCCTCGCCACCGCGCAGATCTGGCGACGCGGGGTGGAGAAGGTGCTGGCGCTGCGCGGCGACCGGGCGGAGGAGCGCCGCGACGGCGTTCTCCGGCTGATCCGCGCGCTCCACGCGGCGGCCGCGCATTTCGTCGATCCCGCGACGGTGGAACAGAGCGCGACGATCCTGTCGCGCCGCGAATATCTGGACGCGCCGGTCGATGCGGTCCTGCGGGCGATCACCGACCGCATCCGCGTCGTGCCCGGCGGCGAGCCGGTCCATTATCCCGACTTCATGTTCCAATATCGCGAGGCGGCGAACTTCCCGTGGCGCAGCCAGGCGGCCTGGCTCTATGCCCAGATGGTGCGGTGGGAGGGGCTGCCCTTCTCCCCGCAGGATGCCGCGACCGCGCAGGGCGTGTTCCGCCCCGATCTCTACCGCGCCGCGCTGGCCGGATCGGGCGCGCCGCTGCCCGGCGCCAGCTCCAAGCTGGAGGGCGCGCTGGTCGAACCCATCGGCGCGGGCTCGACGCAGGGACGGCTGGTGCTGGGCAGCGACCGCTTCTTCGACGGCCGTGCCTTCGATCCGGATGACATTCCGGGGTATCTGGCGGGATTGCCCTGACGCCCCTTCCCGGCGCGAGGGAGGATCGATTGCTGCGATTGCGAAAGGGACTTGCGCCGGGACCGCGAATCAGGCAATTTTCCATTCGCCCGGCAATGGCGTCGGGCACGAGATAGCAGCGAATGCCGCTCCAACGACGGGGTAGCACGCTGGCGGAAGCGGGCTGAGGCGCGCGTTCTGCTTGGAGGCAACGAAGCCGCCAGGATGTGACCCACGGGTCCACGTCCTGGCGGCTTTTTCCGTTTGGGCCCGGATCAGGGGGAGAAAGCACGATGGCGACGGCATTCTGGGACGACAGCAAGACAGGAAAGGCAGCGGATGACGGCGGCTTCTGGTCAAGCGGACATACGCCGACCCTGATCGCGGCCTTTCTGTATTTCGATCTGGCCTTCATGGTCTGGGTGCTGCTCGGGCCGCTCGCGCCGCAGATTTCGGCCACCCTCGCTCTCACCCCGGCGCAAAAGGGCGTGATGGTCGCGGTGCCGACGCTGGCGGGCGCGATCCTGCGCGTCGTCAACGGCCTGCTGGTCGACCGGATCGGGCCGAAGCGCGCAGGCGCGATCAGCCAGATCATCGTGATCGCCGGGCTGTTCTCCGCCTGGGCGCTGGGCGTCAGCAGCTTCGGCGGCACACTGGCGCTGGGCGTCATCCTGGGCTTTGCGGGCGCCAGCTTCGCGATCGCCCTGCCGCTCGCCAGCCGCTGGTATCCGCCCGAGCATCAGGGCAAGGCCATGGGCCTGGCGGGCATGGGCAATTCGGGCACGGTGCTCGCCGCGCTGTTCGCCCCGGCGCTCGCCAAGCTGTTCGGCTGGAACGCGGTGCTGGGTCTGGCCTGCATTCCGCTGGGCATCGTCTTCCTGGTCTATATGCTGATGGCCAAGGACGCGCCCGGCGCGCCGCCGCCGCGCCGGTTCGTCGAATATCTGGCGCCGCTGCGTCAGGCCGATGCCTGGTGGCTGATGGGCTTCTACGCCGTCACCTTCGGCGGGTTCGTCGGGCTCGCCGCCAGCCTGCCCATCTATTTCACCGATCGCTTCGGCCTGACCCCGGTGCAGGCGGGCTATGCCACCGCCGCCTGCGTCTTTGCGGGCTCGCTGGTGCGGCCGATGGGCGGGGCGCTGGCCGATGCGATCGGCGGCGTGAAGGCGCTGATGGCGGTGTTCGCCGCCGCCGCCGTTACGCTGACGGGCGTGGCGATGGTCGACGGGTTCGCCGCCTCGCTGGCGCTGTTCGTGCTGTCGATGCTGGCGCTGGGCGTCGGCAACGGCTCGGTCTTCCAGCTCGTGCCGCAGCGCTTCTCGGCCGAGATCGGCGTGATGACCGGGTTGGTCGGCATGGCGGGGGGCATTGGCGGCTTCTACCTCGCCTCCTCGCTGGGTCTGGCCAAGCAGTGGACCGGCAGCTTTTCCGGCGGCTTCCTGATCTTCGCCGCGCTGGCGCTGGTCGCGCTGACCGGGCTGCTGACGGTCAAGGGCCGGTGGCGCCGGACCTGGGGCGCGGCCGAAGGCGTGCGGATCTGATGACGATGCGCAGCCCCGCCCTCTTCTTCCTGTCGACCTCCGCCCTGGTCGCGGCCCCGGCCGCCGCGCAGACGGTGACGCTGAAGCCGCTCGTCGATGCCCGGCTGCGCTGGGAGCAGGTGGACCAGGACGGCCTGCCCCTCACGTCGGATGCGGTCACCGCCCGCATCCGTACCGGGGTGGCCGCCACCTCGGGCCGCTGGTCGGCCCTGGCGGAGGCGCAGGGCAATCTGGCGATCGTCCCGGATTATTTCGACGGCGTGCACTCCGATGCCAGCCGCCCGCTGATCGGCGATCCGCAGAGCATCGGCCTGTACCGCGCCCAGGTGCAGTACAAGTCCGCCCCACTGACCCTGACCGTCGGGCGGCAGCGCATCACGCTGGACGACGAGCGTTTCGTCGGCCAGGCCGCGATCCGCAACAACGGCCAGACCTTCGACGCGGTGCGTGCCGAGATCGTGCCGGTGAAGGGTGTGAAGGCGGATGTCAGCTATGTCTGGGGCGTCCGCACCGTCTGGGGCATCGACGGCACGGGCGTGCGGCCCCGCTCGGTCGGCGGCAACACCGTCCTCGCCAATCTGGGCTGGGCCTCGCCGATCGGTACGCTGACCGGTTTTGCCTATCTGATCGACGAGGACGAGGCGGCGGTGCAGGGCTTTCGCCTGTCCAGCCAGACCTATGGCACGCGCCTTTCGGACGTGCGGCCGATCGGCAAGGCGAAGCTGGCCTATCAGGCGAGCTGGGCGCGCCAGTCGGACTATCACCGCAATCCCAACCGCTATGCGGCCGATTACTGGCTGGCCGATCTCGCGCTGGACCTGAACGGCCCGCGTCTGGGCGGCGGCTATGAGGTGCTGGGCGCGGATAAGGGTCAGGCGCTGACCAGCTTCCAGACACCGTTGTCCTCGATCTTCAAGTTCCAGGGCTGGGCCGACAAGTTCACAACCACCCCGCCCGATGGCATTCGCGACCTGTACGCCAGCACCGGCTGGGGCTGGAAACAGGTCGGCGCGGTCAAGGCGGTCAGCCTGTCCGCCGTCTGGCACCGTTTCGAGAGCGACCGTCTGGTCCGCCATTACGGCAATGAGATCGATCTGCTGGCGCAAGGCAAGGTCGGCCGCACCACCGCGTCGCTGCGCTACGCCGATTACCAGGCGGATCGCTTCGGCACGGACACCAAGAAATTCTGGCTCCAACTGGACTGGACCATCTGATGGAACACACCCCCGTCGTCGCGGCGACCGATACCCGCGAGCACCTCATCGTCATTGGTAACGGCATGGCCGGATGCCGTGCGGTCGAGGAATTGCTGGCGCGCGATCCCAGTCGCTACCGCATCACCATCTTCGGCGCCGAGCCGCTGGTGAATTACAACCGGATCATGCTGTCGCCGGTGCTGGCGGGAGAAAAGACGTTCGACGAGATCGTCATCAACGGGCTCGACTGGTATGCCGGCAACGGCATCACCCTGGTCAGCGGCGATCCGGTCACCGCGATCGATCGCGAGGCCCGGACTGTCACCGCCAAGAGCGGCATGGTGCTGGACTATGACCGGCTGCTGATCGCGACCGGCTCCGACCCGTTCATCATCCCGGTGCCCGGCCACGATCTGCCCGGCGTCATCAGCTTCCGCGACATGAAGGATGTCGAGCATATGCTGGCCGCCGCCGAGCGGGGTGGCAGCGCGGTGGTGATCGGCGGCGGCCTGTTGGGGCTGGAGGCCGCACACGGCCTGTCGCTTCGGGGCATGACCGTCACCGTCCTCCATTTGATGCCGACCCTGATGGAGCGGCAGCTGGACGAGGCAGCGGGCTGGCTGCTCAAACAGGCGCTGGAGGCACGCGGCCAGACCGTGCTGACCGGCGCCGACACCGCCGAGATCGTCGGCGACGGCAAGGTCGAGGCGATCCGCCTGAAGGACGGGCGCGAAATCCCCGCTGACCTCGTGGTCATGGCGGTCGGCATCCGCCCCTCGGTCGCGCTCGCCCGTGCCGCCGGGCTGGACGTCGGGCGCGGGATCAAGGTGGACGACCATATGGTCACCTCCGACCCCCGCATCCTGGCGGTCGGCGAGTGTGTCGAGCATGACGGACAGGTTTACGGCCTGGTCGCGCCGCTCTGGGACATGTGCCGCAGCCTGGCCGATGCGCTGACCGGCAGCCCCAGCGGCTATCGTCCCACCGCCACCGCGACCAAGCTGAAGGTCGCCGGGCTCGATGTCTTTTCGGCGGGCGATTTCGGCGGCGGCGACGGGGCGGAGGACATCGTCCTGCGCGACGCGGCGCGCGGCATCTACAAGCGGGTGGTGGTCAAGGACGACCGGATCGTCGGCGCGGTGCTGTACGGCGACACCGCCGACGGCAACTGGTATTTCGACCTGCTCAAGAAGGGCGAGAGCGTCGGCGACATTCGCGACGCGCTGATCTTCGGCCAGGCCTTTGCCCAGGGGGGCGCCTCCGCGGACCCTAAGGCGGCCGTTGCGGCGCTTTCCGACGATGCGGAAATCTGCGGCTGCAACGGCGTGACCAAGGGCAAGGTCTTCGCCTGTATCGACGGCGGCGCGCACAGCCTGGATGCGGTCCGCTCGGGCTGCAAGGCGTCGGCGAGCTGCGGCTCGTGCACCGGCATCGTCGAGAGCCTGTTGGCGATCCGCCTGGGCGGCGAGGTCGAGGCGGGGCCGAAGACGATGTGCAAATGCACCAGCTTCGGTCACGACGATGTCCGCCGCGAGATCGTCGCGCAGAATATGCGCTCGATCCCCGAGGTGATGCAGAAGCTGCACTGGTCGACCCCCGATGGCTGTTCGTCGTGCCGCCCCGCGCTCAATTACTATCTGCTCTGCGCGCTGCCCGGCGAATATGTCGACGATCAGCAGAGCCGCTTCGTCAACGAGCGGATGCACGCCAACATCCAGAAGGACGGCACCTATTCGGTCGTGCCGCGCATGTGGGGCGGCATCACCAGCCCCAAGGAGCTGCGCGCGATCGCCGATGTGGTCGAGAAGTTCAACGCGCCGATGGTCAAGGTGACCGGCGGCCAGCGGCTCGACATCTTCGGCATCAAGAAGGAGGATCTGCCCGCCGTCTGGGCCGATCTGAACGCGGCGGGGATGGTGTCGGGCCATGCCTATGGCAAGTCGCTGCGCACCGTGAAGACGTGCGTCGGTTCCGAATGGTGCCGCTTCGGCACGCAGGATTCGACCGGCCTCGGCGTCAAGCTGGAGCGGGCGACCTGGGGCTCGTGGATGCCGCACAAGTTCAAGATCGCGGTGTCGGGCTGTCCGCGCAACTGTGCCGAGGCGACGATCAAGGATTTCGGCGTGGTCTGCGTCGACAGCGGCTATGAGCTGCATGTCGGCGGCAATGGCGGGATCAAGGTCCGCGCCACCGACCTGCTCTGCAAGGTGGCGACCGAGGCGGAGGCGATGGAGATGTGCGCGGCCTTCATCCAGCTCTATCGCGAGGAGGCGCGCTATCTGGAGCGCACCGCGCCGTGGATCGAGCGGGTTGGGCTGGCCTATATCCAGTCGCGCCTGCTGCCCGACGAGGAGGCGCGGGCCGAACTCGCCCGCCGCTTCTTCTTCTCGCAGAGCTTCTCGCAGGACGATCCCTGGGCGGCGCGGGTCGCCGGGGCCGAACGCGAGATCCATGCGCCGATGGCGCGCTTTCAGCCCGCCAGGGAAATGATGGGAGAAATGGCATGATGGGCGAGTGGCTGGATATCGGCTGGGTCGAGGAAATCCCCCTGCGCGGCAGCCGCACGGTGCAGGTCGAGGGCGGCGACGACATTGCCGTCTTCCGCACCGGAGACGACAGCGTCTTCGCGCTGCTCGACCGCTGTCCGCACAAGCATGGGCGGCTGAGCCAGGGCATCGTCCATGGCGGCGCGGTGGCGTGCCCGCTGCACAATTGGCGGATCAGCCTGACGACCGGCGAGGCGCTGGGCGAGGACAAGGGCTGCACACCGACCGTGCCGGTGAAGATCAGCGGCGGCCGCGTGCTGATCTGCCGCGCCTCCACCCTGAAGGCGGCGGCGTGAGCAGCATCCACCTCCCCTCCGGGGAGAGGGTCGGGGTGAGGGGCGGGTGTCTCACCGAGCCGAACCCCTCTGCGAGGCCCCTGCCCCTCACCCAACCCTCTCCCCGAGGGGGAGAGGGCTAATGACCATCAAGACCACCTGCGCCTATTGCGGCGTCGGCTGCGGCATCCGCGCGACCGTGACCGGCGACCGTCAGGTGCGGATCGAGGGCGATCCCGACCACCCCGCCAATCAGGGCAGGCTCTGCTCCAAGGGCACCCATCTGGGCGAGACGGTCGGCCTGGAGGGGCGCCTGCTCCACCCGATGATCGGCAAGCGCCGCGCGAGTTGGGACAAGGCGCTGGACCTCGTCGCGAAACGCTTTCGCGACACCATCGCGCAGCATGGCCCCGATAGCGTCGCCTTCTACGTCTCGGGCCAGTTGCTGACCGAGGATTATTACGTCGCCAACAAGCTGATGAAGGGGTTCATCGGCTCGGCCAATATCGACACCAATTCGCGGCTGTGCATGTCGAGCGCGGTGGCGGGCCATAATCGCGCATTTGGCGAGGATATCGTGCCCGCCAGCTATGACGATCTCGACGAGGCCGACCTGATCGTGCTGGTCGGCAGCAACACCGCCTGGTGCCACCCAATCGTCTATCAGCGCATCCGCGCCCGGTGCGATGCGGGCGCGAAGCTCGTCGTCATCGACCCGCGCCGCACCGAGACGGCGGAGCAGGCCGACCTTCACCTCGCCATCCGGCCGGGCAGCGACGTGGCGCTGATGAACGGCGCCCTCGCCTGGGCGCGCGCGGCGGGCGTGGTGGACGCGGACTTCCTCGCCGCCTCGGTCGCGGTGCCGGAGGATTTCTGGGCGGCGCTGGAAGCGGGCAGCGACCTGTGGTCGGTCGCCAGGACCTGCGACGTCGCGCCCGCCGACCTGCGCCGCTTCTACGAGCTGTTCGCCGCCACGCCGCGCACGGTGACGATGTTCAGCCAGGGCATCAACCAGTCGGTCACGGGCACCGATCAGGTGAACGCGATCCTCAACCTGCACCTCGCGACGGGACGAATCGGCAAGCCTGGCGCGGCCCCCTTCTCGATCACCGGCCAGCCCAATGCGATGGGCGGTCGGGAAGTCGGCGGGCTCGCCTCGACGCTGGCCGCGCATATGGACTTCGCGCCCGAGAACCGCGCCCGCGTGCAGCGTTTCTGGGCCTCCCCCGCCATCGCACCCAAGCCGGGCCTGAAGGCGGTCGACCTGTTCCGCGAACTGGGCCAGGGCCGAATCAAGGCGCTCTGGATCATGGCGACCAACCCCGCCGTGTCGATGCCCGACGCCGGATCGGTGCGCGAGGCGCTGGCCGCCTGC
This sequence comes from Sphingomonas sp. 1185, assembly GCF_040544655.1. NCBI lineage: Bacteria > Pseudomonadati > Pseudomonadota > Alphaproteobacteria > Sphingomonadales > Sphingomonadaceae > Sphingomonas > Sphingomonas sp. 1185. The sequence continues at coordinate 148,374 of NZ_JBEPKL010000006.1, read as the reverse complement.
CCCTTCGTGGTGGTCAGCGACGTGATCGCCGAGACCGACAGCTCGGTGAACGCGCATGTCCGCCTGCCCGCCGCCGCCTGGGGCGAAAAGGACGGCACCGTCACCAATAGCGACCGCACGGTCAGCCGCCAGCGGGCGCTGTTTCCCCTGCCCGGCGAGGCCCGGCCCGACTGGTGGATCGTCAAGGAAGTCGGCCGCCGCATGGGGTGGAAGACCGCCTTCGCCTATGACCGACCGGCCGAGATCTGGCGCGAGCATTGCCGCCTATCACATTATGAAAACGACGGTTCACGCCTGTTCGCGCTGCCCGGCCGGTCGAGCGGCGGCAATGCCGATTATGACGCGATGCAGCCGTTCCGCTGGGGCGGAGTGCCCTTTGCCGATGGCCGTTTCCCCACGCCGGACGGCCGCGCCCGGCTGGTTCCCGTCGCGCAGAAGACGCTCCCCGAGCCGCTGCGCGACTGGCCGATGACGCTCAACACGGGCCGCTACCGCGATCATTGGCACACGATGACCCGCACCGGCCTGGCCCCCAAGCTGGCGCGCCACCGCGAGGAACCGCTGGTCGAGGTCCATCCCGACGATGCCGCGCGGCTGGACCTGACCGATGGCGGGCTGGCGCGGGTCAGCACACCACAGGGAACGAGCCTCTACCGCGTCTCGGTCAGCGCCGGGCAACGGCCGGGCGAGCTGTTCGTCCCGATCCACTGGACCGACCAGACCGCGACCGGGGGCCGCACCGGACTGCTTCCCCGCCCGCTGACCGATCCCTATTCAGGCCAGCCAGGCTTCAAGCGCACCCCCGCCGCCATCACCCCCGTCGCGACCCGTTGGCGCGGCTTCGTCATCCTGTCGGGGGAGGCCCGCGCGACGCCCGATTGCCTCTGGGCGACGCGGGTCGCCATTCCCGGCGGATGGTTGTGGGAAGTGGCGGGCGATGGCGACCCGGTGGCGCTGGAGACGATGCTCCCCAAGGGCCAGCGGATCGAGGCCACCGATCCCGCGCGGGGATCGCGACGGGTCGCGGTGATCGCCGACGGTCGGCTTGCTGCCGCCCTGTTCCTGACCGAACGCGGCGAATTGCCCACACGCGATTGGCTGATCGCGCAGTTGAGCGCCAGCGAGGTCGCGCCCACCGTCCTTGCGGGTCGCGCGCCCGGTGCCCCGGTCGATCGCGGCGCGATCGTCTGCGCCTGTTTCGATATCGGCCTGCGGACCATCGTCGCCGCGATCCGCGACCAGCAACTGGCCGATGTCGCCGCGATCGGCGCGGCGCTGGGTGCGGGCACCAATTGCGGATCGTGCCGCCCCGCCCTTGCCCGCCTGCTCACCGAAGCCCAGGAGCCCGCCCATGCGCATGGATGATTTTCCCGCCGGTTCGGTCTGGCTGGTCGGTGCGGGTCCTGGTGATCCCGACCTGTTGACCCGCAAGGCCGAACGCCTGATCGCCGCCGCCGACATCGTCTTCTACGACGCGCTGGTGGGACCCGATATCCTGGCGCTCGTCCCCGACACCGCCGAACGGGCGAGCGTCGGCAAACGCTCGGGCCGTCATTCCAAGGATCAGGGGACGATCGACACGATGATCGTCGCGGCGGCGCGCGCAGGGCGGCGCGTGGTCCGGTTGAAGGGCGGCGATCCGTCGATCTTCGGCCGCTCGACCGAGGAGATCGACGCGTGCCGCGCCGCCGGTATCCCGGTGCGGATTTGCCCCGGCATCACCGCGGCCAGCGCGGCGGCGGCATCGGGCATGATCTCGCTGACGCTGCGCGGCCTGTCGCGCCGCCTGACCCTGGTGACCGCGCATCTGCGCGAGGGCGAGCCGCTTTCGCTCGACTGGCAGGCGCTGGCCGCGCCCGATGCGACGCTGGCGGTCTATATGGGCCGCGCCGCCGCGCCGGAGATCGCCCGACAGCTGATGGCGGCGGGCATGGCGCCGGAGACGCCGGTGATGATCGCGGTCAACGTCTCGCTCCCCTCGGAGCGACTGATCACCGGCCGCCTCGACGCGCTCGGCTTCCTGACCCGCACGATCGGCGACCGGGACCCCGCGTTGCTGTTGATCGGCGAGGCGGTGGGGGCCGGGCGGCTAGCGGACGGCGGCATCGCGCTTCCCCGCCGCGCTGCGGTGGAGGCATAGCCCCAACCCTATGCGCGCACTATGCGAAAGGGCGAAACCGCGCTCGAAATGCTATGCCGCGCCCGATAGGTGGACAGCCACAACAAGGATTGTGGCATGGCAAAATGGCATCGCTCCCGACGCGCCGATCTGGGCCTGCGTGCTCTCGGAGCCATTCTCTGCGGGCTCGCCTATCTGGCGATCCGGACGCTTTGCGCCCTCCCCGCCTCCGCGATGGCGGCGCATCTCCTGCCGGCCGAACTGGCCACCGCCGGCTTCCTGAGCGCCAGCGCGGGGAGCGCCCTGGCGATGCTGGGCGCGCATCTGTTCGACGACATGATGGTCAGCGCCCGCTGGTGACGGAGGAAAGCCATATCCCGGGCATCGGCGACCATCCCGTTCAATCGGGTCGATCCTGAGCCGGTGCGCTTTTCCAAGCCTCCGCGGTCTCCGCAGCAAACGCCGCATAGCGCCTCGGCGGGCGGCCCAGCAATGCCGTCATGGTCGAGAGGTCTTCCGCGCTGGCGCGGGCGCCATGACGCTGGAAGGCGCGAAGCATCAGCGCCAGATCATAGGCGAACCCCGCTGGCACGAACGGCTTGAGTCGATCCTGGAACACATCCAGATCGTCACCGGCGTAAGTTACGGCACGGCCGAGGGCTTCGCTCCAGATCCGCGTGATCGTCTCCGGCGTCAGATCGTCCGGACCGACGACATTATAGCCGTCCCTGGGCAGCGGGGTCGGGGCCGCGTGGCGCCGTAGGAGCTGCCTGGCCGCGATCTCGGCAAGGTCGCGGGTATCGACGGCCGCAATGCCGACATGGCCCAGCGGCATGCCATAGACCCCATGATCCAGCAGCGGCGCCTTCTGCCCCAGGTCGTTCTGCATGAAATAGGCGGAGCGCAGGATCGTCGCGGGCAGATCGCATCGCTCGATCATCCGTTCCGCTGCGACCTTGCAGGCGAAATGCGGAACGTCGGCATGACGATCGCATTCGAAGACCGAGAGATAGACGATCCCGCGCACGCCCGCGTCCCGGGCCAGAGCGAGCGCCGTCAGCGTCTGGTTCAGTTCGTCCGGAACATTGGGCGCCACCAGCAAAAGCGTCTCGACCCCTTCGAGCGCGCTCCGCATGACCTCGATATCGGACAGATCGCCCCGCACCGGCGTCACACCGGCCGGGAAGCGGGCCTTATCGGGCGAGCGCGTCAAAGCCCTTACCGGAACATCTTGCGACGCGAGCATGCGGGCGACGTACATGCCCGTATGGCCGGTGCTTCCTGTCAATAGAATTGCCATTGGTCGCTTCTCTTTCTCCGACTGTGTCGGTGCTTGGCGCAGTGGCCGGAAGGTGTTGGAGGAAGGCTGTGGATGCGCACGCGACGGCGTCGGGCCGATCGCCTAACGGGACCGTGTCATCGACGAGAACACGCCGTCGCGGTAAACCCAGCCGTGCAGCAGAGCCGCCGAAAGATGAGCGATCACCACGGCGAACAGCAACCAGGCCAGAATGCCATGGGCATCGCGCAATAGGGCATAGAGCGTCGGGTCGACCGGGGCGATCGGCGGCACATTCCATCCCTTGGTCATCCTGACCGGCCAGCCCCCGGCCGACCGCATTCCCCAGCCGAGGAGCGGGATCAGGACCATCAGGCCATACAGAATCCAGTGGCTGCCCAGCGCCGCCAGCGCCTGCCAACGGGGTGTCTCGGCCGGTAGCGCCGGTACGCCGTGACGCAACCGGTTGGCCAGCCGGACGACAACCAGCAGCAGGATGGCGAGCCCTAGCGGCTGGTGAAGGTCGAGCAGGGCCGGACGCCAGGTCAGCGACGTCGTCATGCTGACACCGATGAACAGCATGGCGAAGATCGCCGCCGCCATCGCCCAATGCAGCACCCGCGCCAGCCGATTGAAATGCCTCCTATCCGTCATCGGCCGTCCTTCCTGCCGACCGCATCGGTGGCCCGGCCATAGCCGATCTCGCGCAGGCGGGCGTTATAGGAATGCGCGTAGATCCCGCCGCGCGCGGCCAGCACCGGGTCGTTGGTGAGCGCCATGCCCTTCGGCACCAGGGTCGGATCGAAATTGACGTCCCGGCATGCCCCCTTGGCCTGATCGACTACGCGCGTCACCTCCAGGGTGCCGCCGACGATCTGCCTGCGTGTCGCGGGCCATGGCTGCGACGGATCGTCGACGGGATCACCCGGCTCGGCCAGTTGCAGCACGAGGTCCCAGCGCAGCGGGCCGTGCGTCAAACGCTCGGCAATATCCCTGAACAGGTGATCGCGATTGGCCTTGGCGCGCTCCTCGACGCTCCAGCCGGTAAAATCGGCATGCGGACGCCACCACCATCGCACCGGCTGGCGGCGCCCGTCCGGGCCGACGAACAGATAGGCGTGGATCGCATAATAATGCACGCCCGCGAAGCTGCTGGGCCATGGCGCCTTGGCCTTCGCTTCGATGACGCGGCGCGCTTCGGGATAGACCCGGTAGAACGCGGCGACCTTCGCCGGATCGGGCTGGCCGGTCGCCGGATCGGGCGCAAAGGCCGCGATGCGGGCGAGGAAGCCTTGCGCATCATGGGTCGGGAAGAGCGGCTCATTGTTCATTTTCATGCGCCATTGCTCACCGTCATCGGCGATGATCAGCATGGCCATGCTGACAGTGCGCGTCGAATTGTCCGGTGCATAGGGATCGGCCGTCCCGATCGAGAAACGACCGATCGCCGGTGTCTGCGCCTGGGAAAACACGCGCGATGTCGAAATCGACGCGGCGGCCCCGCTCGCGCGGAAGACCCCGTCGAAGCAGATGCCCTTGCCATGCGCGCGGCGATAGCCCGCCGGAAAGGATTTTGGCGTATCGGCCAGGAAGGTCGAGGTGGTGATCCGGTCGCCGACCAGTCCCGCGCTCCAGGCAAATGCCGCGCCCAGCGATCCGGCGATCGTCGCGATGCCGACCAGCGGAAGCCAAGCGCGTCTCAACGATCTCCTGCCAGTCATAGACGACTCCTGATCCGCTCGATCACCCCGTCCGGCGCTTGCTTGCCCCTGACATTCGATCTCTATCCGCAAAAACTTGCGACGATTAGATGGACAATCCCGAATGAGCTGGTGAATGAGATCGAACAATGGGCCGACATCTTCAGGAAATCGCCGCGTTCGTGGCCGTCGCCGACAGGCTCAGCTTTCAGCGAGCCGCGCTGGATCGCGGGGTCACCCGGTCCACGCTCAGCCACGCGGTCCGGACGCTGGAGGAACGGCTGGGGGTTCGGCTGCTCAACAGGACCACGCGCAGCGTGTCGCTCACCGAGGCGGGTCGCGTGCTGCATTCCCGTGCGAAGCAGGCATTGGGCGACCTCGACCACGCCGTCGATGCGATCGACGATTTTCGCGACCAGCCGCATGGATCGCTTCGTATCACCGTACCCCGTTCGGTCAGCGCCAGCATCATCGGGGCGGTCACCGCGCTGGCCACGACCTATCCCGGCTTGTCGGTGGAGATCGACGCGAACGACCAGATGGTCGACATCGTCGCCGAGGGTTACGATGCCGGTATCCGGTTCGGCATCGCCATGCAGCAGGACATGATCGCGGTGCGACTGAACCAGGCATTCCACTTCGCGGTCCTCGCTTCACCCGCCTATCTGGCCGGGCGAGACCTGCCGATGAGCCCCGACGACCTCGCGCACCACCGCTGCATCCTGTACCGGCTGCCGAGCGGCGTTTTGACACCCTGGATGTTCGAACGGAATGGCCAGATCAGCAAGACGAACGTCACGGGATCGCTGATCCTCAACGATCAATCGCTCATGATCGAAGCCGCCCTGCAAGGCGCCGGACTCGCCTTCGTCTTCGAAGAGGGGGCGCGGGCCCATCTGGACAGCGGACGGCTGATCCGATGCCTGCCCGACTATCGCGCGCAGTTCAGCGAATTGTTCCTTTATTATTCGGGGCACCGGCACGTGTCCGCCGCCCTCCGGTCGCTTATCGACCATTTGAAGAGCCCGAAGTGAGACCCCGGAAGAGTTCGCACGTGAAGGGCCGTTCCGGGCCTCCTGGCATGCGGACGGAAAAACCGGCCTTGCCAGCATCGCCAATCTAATAGTTTTATGAACCGATCGCCATGATGACGCTCTCGGCCTCCGCAGCATAGACGCGCCACAAGAGGGAGGCGTCGTATTTCCACCTACATATGCTCAACCCGTAATGGTATTCGCAATATAACGCAGATTTCACATTCCGTGTCAGCGGCGCAACATCCGCGCGACTTTTGGATCATGAAATATTGGCGTCATTTACAGCCGGAATGCGCCACCAATACTAGGCCCACCTACGAAATATTGCCGCGGCCACAGGTCACGGAAAAGGGTGGAGTATCGAGACATGACCAGCGTATCCGTCATCCGCGCAACCCTGTTGCGGGGAACCGCCGCACCCGCCGTGCTGATTGGCAGCCTTCTGATGGCCAGCCCGGCGCTGGCGCAGGATAACGCCACCCCGGCTCAGGGCGCGCCGTCCGCCAGCACCGCCCCCGCCGCTGTCTCGTCCGACACCAATGGCAAGGACATCGTCGTCACCGGCACGCTGTTTCGTCGTACCAATACCGAAACCCCCTCGCCGGTCACCATCCTGTCGGCCGACAATCTGAAGAAGGCCGGGATCAACAACGTCTCGGACGCGATCCGTTCGATCTCGGCCGACAGCAGCGGGTCGATCCCGACCGCCTTTGCCAATGGCTTCGGCGCGGGCTCTTCGGCAGTGTCGCTGCGCGGCCTGACCGTCAACTCGACGCTGACCCTCATCGACGGAATGCGCACCGCCAATTATCCGCTGTCGGATGACGGCCAGCGCTCCTTCGTCGACCTGAACACCATTCCCGACGCGATCGTCGACCGGGTCGAGGTGCTGAAGGATGGGGCCTCGTCCAGCTATGGCGCCGACGCGATCGGCGGCGTGGTCAACATCATCATGAAGAAGGAAATCACCGGCGTCGCCGGCACGCTGGAGGGCGGCGTGACCCAGCGTGGCGATGGCGGCGAGCAGCGCGCGACCCTGACGCTGGGCACCGGCAAGCTGAAGGAGCAGGGCTTCAACGTCTATATCAGCGGCGAATATCAGCATGACGACCCGATCTGGTCGCGCAATCGCGGCTTTCCGTTCAACACCGCCGATCTGACCCGCATTGGCGGCGACAACAACCAGGCCGGCTCGGTCGTGCCCGGTTCGACGACCAGCGCGCTGGTCGCCCCGACGACGCAGCTGACGCCCGGCAACATCCTGTCGGGTTCGGGCGTGGCCAACGGCCCCTTCCAGGTGCTCAACCCCAATGGCTGCACCGGCACCACCTCGCCGGTCAGCGGCGCGCTGGGCAATGGCTGCACCCAGAACACCGTCGCCGATTACGGCCAGATTGCCCCCGAACAGACCCGGTTCGGCGTGACCGGCCATGCGACGGTGCAGGTCAATGCGCAGACCCAGGCCTATCTGATGGCCTCTTATTACCAGAACGAGGTTCTGGCGGCGGGCGGCCCGGCCAATATCCGCTCGATCAATCCGATCAACACCCAGAACATCGTCCTGCCCGCGGTGCTGGCCAATGGGCAGTTGAACCCGAACAATCCCTATGCGGCGTCGGGCCAGCCCGCCGCGATCCGCTATCTGTTCGGCGACATCCCCGCCTCGTCCGACTATAAGAACCATGTGCTGCGCGCCGCCGCCGGGATCGACGGCGCATTCGGTGACGGCTGGACCTATTCCGTGTCGGGCACGATCGCGCATAGCTGGCTCGACATCACCCAGAACGGCTATCTGAACCTGGCCGCACTGACCAACGCGATCAACAACGGCACCTACAACTTCGTCGACCCGACACAGAACAGCGCCGCAGTCCGCAATGCCCTGTCCCCGGCGGTCCATACCCAGGCGACGACCGACCTGGACATGATCCAGGGCGTGATCACCAAGGAGGTCGTGCAGCTCCCCGGCGGCCCGTTGCAGGTCGGCGTCGGCGGGTCCTTCCGCTACGAGGCGCAGAACGATCCCAACCAGAATCCGAACCTGACCACGCTGGGCCTGAACCAGTTCTCGGCGATCGGCCATCGCACGGTGGAATCGGGTTATTTCGAAATCAACGCGCCGATCCTCACCAGCCTGGAGATCGACGGATCGGGCCGCTACGACCATTATGAGGAAGGCTATAACCGCTTCTCGCCCAAGGTCGGGGTCAAGTTCACGCCGTTCAAGCAACTGGCCCTGCGCGGCACCTTCTCCAAGGGCTTCCGCGCGCCGAGCTTCGCCGAAAGCGCGGGCACGGTCATCGGCTTCACCTCGACCAAGGCCCCCTGCTCGATCCAGCTGCAGCATGGCGCGACCGCGACGGCCACCGGCTGCACCGGCGGCAGCGCCTATAACCAGAGCTATTCGATCGGGTTCAACACGGTCGGCAATCCCAACATCAAGCCCGAATTGTCGCAGAGCTTCACGGCGGGGGCCGTCGTCCAGCCGACGCCCTGGCTGAGCTTCACCGCCGACTATTACAACATCAAGAAGACCGACGTGATCACCGGCGGTCCGCTGTCCAACCAGGCGCTGGCGGCCTTTTACGGCAATGGCACGATGCCCGCAGGCTATTCGGTGACGCCCGACGTCATCGACCCCGCCTTCCCCAACGCCCCGACCCGCGCGCTGTTCGTCAATGCGCCCTTCGCCAATGCGGCGGCGCTCAAAACCTCGGGCATCGACGTGTCGGCGCAGGTGCAGTTGCATCGCGATGATCTGCGCTTCACCAGCCGCGCCGAGGCGACCTACATCCTGCACTATCTGTTCAAGCCGAGCGCGGACCAGCCCTATACCGACTTTGTCGGCACCCAGTCGCCCTATGTGACCTCGTCGGGTGCGGGCACGCCGCAATGGCGCGGCAACTGGCAAAACAGCGTCGACTACGGCCCCTATTCGCTGACCGCGACCACCTATTACGTATCGGGTTACAAGGCGGTCGGGTTCGACCAGTTCGGGACGATGGATTGCAACGGCGGCAGCACCTATGGCGGTTCCGACCCCAACTTCAACTGCCATGTCCGCCGCTTCATCGACGTCGACCTGGTCGGCAGCGTGCGGGTCAACGATAAGTTCACCTTCTACATGAACGTCATCAACCTGACCGACGAGAAGGCGCCGTTGAACGCGGGCAACTATGCCGCGACCAACTATAATCCGACCTATACGCAAATCGGCGCGGTCGGCCGGACGTTCCGCTTCGGCGCGAATTTCCGGTTCTGACGACCGGCATCGGCGGGGGGCCATTGCGGTCCCCCGCCGACCACGGACGAAGGCTGGCGCTGGCGTATCCGTCGGGCCAGGTTTCGATCGGGCGGCTTGGCGGTGCCCGCCGGGCTGTGGCGCGCCAGTTCCGCCAGCCAGGATCAACGCCAGCCTATTTACGTTGACGATCACATCTCGTATAGTAATGTTACCTTATTACATCGTATAATTTAATAACGTGGCCCTACAACCCTATGCCCGTGCCCATAGCGCCCCTGCCCGGTTATCCGAACGGGCGTCAGACATTCTCGCCCCGCCACATCCTCGTGCATGTAGGCTCCGCACCGCTCTGGTCTGAACCGAAACCGTGACGACCCTACCCTTCCTGCTCGGCGCGATGGCAAGCCTGTCGACCTATGTCGGCGGTAGGCTGGCGATGCGCTGGGGGCAGCGGCGCGACCTGTTGTTTGGGCTGACCGGCGGCATGGTCATCGGGCTGGCCCTTCTCGATCTGTTGCCCGAGGCCTTGGAAAGTGGCGAAAGCGTGCACGGCGCCGACATCGTCTTCGGTGCGACGGTGGCCGGCGTGGCCCTCTATATCCTGCTTCATCGGATGCCGGCCGCCGATGCGGCGGGGCGGATCAGCCTGATCCTGCACAGCGTGATGGACGGCCTCGGCATCGGCATCGCCTTTCAGCTTTCGAGCGCAACCGGCTGGCTGGTCGCGATCGCGGTGCTCGCGCATGACATGGCCGATGGCTCCAACATGGTCGGCTTGAGCAGGCTGGCGGGCAAGACCGAACGCACGCATCGGTGGCTCATCGTCAATGCCGCCGCGCCGCTGGCCGGTGTCGCGATCGGTCAGGCCGTGCCCGTCGATCTCGAACGCTTCTCGCTGCTGCTCGCGCTCTTCGCCGGTGGCTTCCTCTATATTGGCGCGTCGGAACTGCTGCCCCGCAGCCGGTGTGGACGGTCCGGCGCGGCAAGCGGGCTGGCGAGCCTGTGCGGCATCGCCGCCATGGCTGGAGTGGTTCATTTCGCCGGCTAGCCTTCCACGTCTTTCCTGAGCCTCATCAAAGGAACTCATAGCCTCATGCGCCTTCTGACGATCCCCCTCCTGACCGCCCTGACGATCGCAGCCCCCGCCATGGCGCAGGACGCGCCCAAGGACGCGCAGCCCGGCGGGAAGTCTCCCGCTGCGATCCATGACGAGAAGGTGGCGCAGGATCTGGCCGACGCATGGGTGGCGCCCCCCGCGAAGGAGCAGGAAAGCGTGACCGCGCACAGCGTCGTCGTCGATGGCCGCACGCTCAAATATCATGCGACCGCCGGTACGGTCACGATCAAGGACGACGACGCCAAGCCGACCGCCAGCGTCTTCTACGTCGCCTATACGCTCGACGGCGCCGCGCCCGGCACGCGGCCGGTGACCTTCTTCTACAATGGCGGCCCCGGCTCCTCGTCGGTGTGGCTGCACATGGGGTCTTTCGCGCCGGTGCGGGTGAAGACCGCCAATCCCGAATATATCCGCCCCGCCCCCTATGGCTTTGGCCCCAACCCGGACACGCTGCTGGACAAGACCGATCTCGTCTTCATCGACATGGTCGGCGCAGGATATTCACGCCCGCTCGGCGATGCGAAGGGCAAGCAGTTCTGGGGCGTCGACGAGGATGCCGACGCCTTCGCCAAGACGATCCTTCGCTGGACGACGAAGAACGGCCGCTGGACCAGCCCCAAATTCCTGTTCGGCGAAAGCTATGGCACGACACGCTCGGCGGCCCTTGCCTATCAGTTGCAGGATCGGGGCATGGCGCTGAACGGCGTGGTGCTGCTCTCGTCGATCCTCAACTACGGCATCGAGCAGCAGGGTTATGACCAGAGCTATATCAGCTATCTGCCAAGCTATGCCGCGACCGCATGGTATCATGATCGCCTCGCGAACAAGCCCGCCGATCTTCCGGCCTTTCTGAAGGAGGTACGCGCCTTCGCCGCCGGTCCCTATGCGCAGGCGCTCAGCAAGGGACAGGATCTGTCCGATGCGGAGGAGGATGCGATCGCCACCCGGATGGCCGCCTATACCGGCCTGTCCGCGACCTTCATCAAGCGCGCCAAGCTGCGCGTCGATCTCGGCCGTTTCCAAAAGGAACTGCTGCGCGACCAGGCGCTGACGGTGGGGCGGTTCGACAGCCGCTATACGGGGGTCGATGCGGACTCCGCTGGCGAGAATCCCGATTTCGACGCCTCGGACACCGCGATTTCCGGCGCGTTCATCACGACGTTCAGCGACTATGTGCAGCGCGACCTGAAGTACAAGCCGGGGCTGGATTATCGCATCGGCACCTATGGCCTCAAGGACTTCGACTGGAACTGGAAGCATAAGGCGCCGGGATCGGGATATCCGATGAACAACCCCGATGTCGCCGTCGATCTGGCCGCCGCGATCCGCACCAATCCCTATCTCAAAGTCCTGTCATTGAACGGATGGTACGACATGGCGACGCCGTTCTTCGCCACCGAATACGACATTTCGCACATGCTCCTGGACAAGAAATTGCGCGGCAATGTCAGCTTCAAATACTATCCCTCGGGGCACATGATCTATCTCAACCCGGACGCCTTGCACCAGCTCCATACCGATCTGGCGAACTTCTATGACGAGACGTTGGCCGCATCCGTGCAGAACCGTCCGGCGGGGCGGGAACGCTGACGATGCCGGGCCTCACCCCGCGGTTCTGACTGGCGTTTCAAGCTTGCCCTCTCCCGCCCTTCGCCGAACCAGCGCGGGCGGGAATGCGGCGGTGACGTTCGACGATCTGCCGGTGGCCGGACCGCGGCACGATGGACGAGTTCATCGCCTTTCCCGCTTCACCATCCTTGCGGGAATGCGGCGGCTGTCTTGATCGGCATCTTCCCAACGTCGCCGCCAGCCCGGACCGCTGGCACCGCCCCCTTTTTCTCCATCGCCTTCCCTGCCACCGTCGTCTTCTGGCTGTGATCGAGTCCTGACCTTAACGGTATCGACCGCCGGAAATAACAGGAGCCGTCATCACGCTTGAGCAGGTACGAGCTCGCCCTTGCCTCGCCACGATTGTAGCAGGCACTCGTCACAAGCAGCAATTTCCGTGAAATACCCAGCTTTTTCAGAAGCTTGGGAAATGGTGCCCCTGGCCGGACTCGAACCAGCATGCCTTGCGGCGTTCGATTTTGAGTCGAATGCGTCTACCAATTTCGCCACAGGGGCAGCGAAGGGGTGCTGCTAGACGAGGGTGATGCGTCGCGCAAGCGGGGATTGTCGGCAATGTCACCCTTATGCCGCAGGCCGATCAGTTCACCGGCGGTCGCTGGCGATAGCTGAGCGCTTCGGCGACATGGATGCGCCCCACCTGTTCCACCCCCGCCAGGTCGGCGATGGTCCGAGCGACGCGCAGGACGCGGGTGTAGCCGCGCGCGGTCAGGCGCATCCGCTCCGCCGCCTCGATTAACAGGGCGCGGCCCGACTCGTCCGGCGTGGCCCAGCGTTCGAGCCAGGCGCCATCGGCCTCGGCATTGGTGCGGACTGTGACCGGGGCGTCGAGATAGCGCTGCGTCTGGCGCGCGCGGGCGGCGGCGACCCTTTGGGCGACGATCGCGGACGATTCGGCGGCGGCGGGGGCGAACAGGTCGATGGCGCGGACCGGCTGGACCTCGACCGACAGGTCGATGCGGTCGAGCAGCGGCCCGGAAATCTTGGCCTGATAATCCGCCGCACAGCGCGGCGCCCTGGCACAAGCGAGCGCCGCGTCGCCCAGATGGCCGCAGCGACACGGGTTCATCGCCGCGACCAACTGCACCCGCGCCGGGAAGGTCACATGGGCGTTGGCGCGCGCGATACTGACCGTGCCCGTCTCGAGCGGCTGGCGGAGCGAATCGAGCACGGCGCGCTGGAATTCGGGCAGTTCGTCGAGGAACAGGACGCCCAGATGCGCCAGGCTCACCTCGCCCGGCCTCGCCTTCAACCCGCCGCCGGTCAGCGCCGCCATCGAGGCCGAGTGATGCGGCGCGCGGAACGGACGCGTACGGGTCAGCCGTCCTCCGACCAAGGTCCCGGCGACCGACTGGACCATGGAAACCTCCAGCGCCTCGGCGGCGTCGAGCGGTGGCAGGATGCCGGGCAGGCACGCCGCCATCAGCGACTTGCCCGACCCCGGCGGGCCGCTCATCAGCAGGTTGTGGCCACCCGCCGCCGCGATCTCCAGCGCGCGGCGGGCATTTTCCTGGCCCTTCACCTGCGACAGATCGGGGCCGGGCACGCCGTCCTCGACCACCCCGCCCTGCGGCATGGGCAGCAGCGAATGTCCCTTCAAATGATTGATAAGCGACAGCAGGTCGGGCGCGGCGATCACCGCCCCGCCCCCGGCCCAGCTCGCCTCGGCGCCTTGCGCGACGGGACAGATCAGCCCCTTGTCGAGCGCCCCCGCATGGAGCGCGGCCAGCAACACCCCCGGCGACGGCCCGATCCGTCCGTCCAGCGCCAGCTCGCCGACCACGACATGATCGGCCAGCAACTCGGCATCGATCACTCCCATCGCCGCCAGCAGGGCGAGCGCGATCGGCAGGTCGAAATGCGATCCTTCCTTGGGCAGGTCGGCGGGCGACAGGTTCACCGCGATCCGCTTGGGCGGCAGGGCCAGGCCCATCGCGGCGATAGCGGCGCGTACGCGCTCGCGGCTTTCGCCCACCGCCTTGTCGGCCAGGCCCACCAGGTTGAAGGCGGGCAGCCCGGCGATCAGCTGGACCTGCACCTCGACCGCACGCGCCTCCAGCCCCAGATAGGCCACCGTGGACACGATCGTCGCCATGCAAATCCCCCTGTACGGGCGCTCCCCTGCCCGCTTATGCTTCCTGCAAAGGATACCGCCCGACCGCAAGGGGCGACGGGTGCACGGGGATCGCGTGCGGCGGATTGACTTGAAACCCCGCTTTGCGTAAGCCGCTTGCCACCAAGGCCGTCCTCGTGGCGGCCGTTTTTATTCAGACGTATCCAAGGAATGAACGATGAAGCGGACCTTTCAGCCCAGCAACCTGGTGCGCGCTCGCCGTCACGGCTTCCGTGCGCGGATGGCGACCCCCGGTGGCCGTGCGGTGATCCGGGCGCGTCGCGCGCGCGGCCGCAAGAAGCTGTCGGCGTAATCACGACGCTGACCCGCCGCCGCGATTTCCTCGCGGCCAATGGCGGGCGACGCGTGGCGATGCCCGGCTTCGTGCTGCAGGTTCGCCCGCGTGACGATGGTGAGGCCACGATTCGCGTCGGCTTCACCGTCACCAAGAAGATCGGCAACGCGGTCGTTCGCAACCGGATGAAACGCCGGTTGCGGGCGCTCGCGCGCGATCTTTTGCCGGTAAAGGGCATTGCGGGCGCCGATCATGTCCTGATCGGACGGCAAGGCGGGATCGAGCGCGATTATGCCGCCCTCACCGCCGAGCTGGCCAAGGCGCTGACCCGCGCCGCCTCGCCCGACACCGGCGGCGACCAGAAACCGCGCGAACCGCGCGTGCATCATGGTCGCGGCAAGGGGCGCAGCCCCCGCGGCGGCGCGTATCGCCAGCCCGCCACACCGTCTCAGGAGCCCGCGTGACCCTGTTCGCGCGGGCCTTGATTCTGATCGCGCGGGGCTGGCAACTCGGCCCGTCGCTCATTTTACCGCCCACTTGCCGCTATCAACCATCCTGTTCGGCCTATGCAATACAGGCCATTGGCCGCTATGGCGCGGTCAAAGGGGGCTGGTTGGCGCTCAAGCGCATTGCGCGGTGTCATCCCTGGGGCGGGCACGGACCCGACCCGGTCCCCTGACGTAACTGGCGTCACAACTGGGGTTTCCACGTGAACCAAGACCGCAAGAATTTCGTCGTGTTCGCGGTGATCGCGGCGCTGATCCTGTTCGGATGGCCGCTCATCCAGAACAAGTTCTTCCCGAGCAACCCGCCCGCGACGAAGATCGTCGACGGCAAGCAGGTGCCGGTGGCCAACTCGACGGCCAATCCGACCGCGACGACGCCCTCCGCGATTCGCGACCGCCGCGTCGTGCTGGCCGAAACCCCGCGCGTGGCGATCGAGACGCCGCGCCTGAAGGGCTCGATCAACCTGAAGGGCGCGCGGATCGATGACCTCGTCCTGCTCGACTATAAGGAAACGGTCGCCAAGGATTCGCCGCCGATCCGCCTGTTGTCGCCCGCCGGCGCGCAGGGTGCCTATTTCGCCGGGTTCGGCTGGCGCACCGACGGGCTGAACCCGCCCGCCGCCGATGCCGTCTGGACCGCCAGCGCGCCCGTACTGCGCCCCGGCCAGCCGGTCACGCTGACCGCCGCCAACGCGACCGGCCAGCGTTTCCAGATCACCCTGTCGGTCGACAAGGATTATATGTTCACCGTCCAGCAGACGGTGGCGAACGGCGGCAACGCGGCCGTGCCGGTCGCGGCATACGGCTATGTCAATCGCGGCATCTCGGCCGACCCGGACACCTGGACGATCCATGTCGGCCCGATGTCGGTCAATGACGGCACCGCGCATTACGGCCCCAACTGGAAGGATCTGGACAAGGCCCCGACCCGCTTCACCACGACCGGCGGCTGGCTGGGCTTTACCGACAAATATTGGCTGGCGACGCTGATCCCCGACCAGTCCAAGGCCTTTGACGGCCAGTTCCGCGCGGGTGCGGGCCAGACCTATCAGGCCGACTATACGCTCCAGCCGCAGACGCTGGCGCCGGGCAAGCAGATCACCCAGACGACCCGTTTCTTCGCGGGCGCCAAGGAAGTCGCGCTGCTCGACCGCTATACCGACAAGGAAGGCGCGACGAAGCTCGATTACGCGCTCGACTGGGGCTATCTGCGCGTCCTCGAAAAGCCGATCTTCTATTATCTCGACTGGCTGTTCAAACTCGTCGGCAATTTCGGCGTCGCGATCATCCTGCTGACCGTCACCATCCGCGCGCTGATGTTCCCGATCGCGCAGCGCCAGTTCGCCTCGATGGCGGCGATGCGCGCGGTGCAGCCCAAGATGAAGGCGCTGCAGGAACGGTTCAAGGACGACAAGGTCCGGATGCAGCAGGAGGTCATGGCCCTCTACAAGCAGGAGAAGGTCAATCCGCTGGCGGGCTGCCTGCCCACGCTGATCCAGATTCCGATCTTCTATGCGCTCTACAAGGTGCTGATGCTGACGATCGAGATGCGGCACCAGCCGTTCGTCGCCTGGATCAAGGACCTGTCCGCGCCCGACCCGCTGACCCCGGTCAACCTGTTCGGCCTGCTGCCCTTCGTGCCGCCGCACTTCATCGCGATCGGCGTGGTGCCGATCCTGCTGGGCATCTCGATGTACTTCCAGTTCAAGATGAACCCGCAGCCGATGGACGACGCGCAGAAGCAGGTCTTCGCGATCCTGCCCTGGGTGTTGATGTTCGTGATGGCACCGTTCGCGGTCGGCCTTCAGGTCTACTGGATCACGACCAACTGCATCTCGATCCTGCAGCAGCGCCTGCTCTATGCCCGCCATCCGGGCCTGAAGCAGCCGGTCGCCAAGTGAGCGAGCTTCCCACCCCCCTCCCCTTCGAAGAACCGACCGGTTTTTCGGAGGAACTGGTCGAATCGGCGCGCAAGCTGTTCGCCGGGCCGGTCACCTTCCTGAAATCGGCACCCGCGCTGAAATTCCTGCCCGATCCGATCGTGCCGGAAGTCGCGGTGGCGGGCCGGTCCAATGTCGGCAAGTCGTCGCTGCTCAACGCGATGACCAACCGCAACAGCCTGGCCCGCACCTCGAACACGCCGGGTCGGACGCAGGAGCTGAACTTCTTCGACGTCGGCACGCCGCCGACGCTGCGGCTGGTCGACATGCCGGGCTATGGCTTCGCCAAGGCGCCCAAGGACATGGTCAAGCAGTGGCGGTTCCTGGTGAACGACTTCCTGCGCGGACGGCAGGCGCTGAAGCGCGCGCTGGTGCTGATCGACTCACGCCACGGCATCAAGGAGGTCGATCGCGAGATCCTGGAGATGCTCGACCGCGCGGCAGTCAGCTATCGCATCGTCCTGACCAAGGCGGACAAGGTGAAGGCGAGCGAACTGGCCGCCGTCGTCGAGCGGACCGAAGCGGAGGCCCGCAAGCGGGCCGCGGCGCATCCCGAGATCCTCGCCACCTCCAGCGAGGGCGGGCTGGGCATTCCCGAGCTGCGCGCCGCCGTACTCGAAGCGATCGGCTGAACCAGGCGTGGGAGCCCGGCCGCGTGGCGGCGGGCTCCCGTCTCTCGCCATGACATTCCGGCCACATGCCGGGGCCTAGGTCGGATCGGCATTCAGCATTGCGCCTTCTTCCCTCTCCCCTGGACAGGGGAGAGGGTTAGCGAAGCTTGCCAGCCTGCTGGCTAGCGCAGCTTGGGTGAGGGGTACAGCGAGCCCAAAGGCTCGCGCGCTCGCCAAGCGAGCGCCCACCCCTCACCCAGCTCAGACTAAGCCTTTGCTTTCGCAAAGACCAAGTCTGCGCAACCCTTTCCCCTCTGCGAGGGGCGAGGGAAGGAGGCCCCTGAATGTCGATCGCCCCCGACGAACTAACTGATGTTGTTGCAAAAATGCAGCGACGGCCGACAAATGTCAGCAAATATGACGCTTTTATTGACCTCCTGTCATACGCAGGAATAGCCCCATGAAAACAAGACCATAACATGGGGAAAGCGTATCATGTCCCGGAATATCCGCTCGCGCGCCTTGCGCGACGTCAGCGCCGTCGCGCTGCTCACTCTGCTTGCGGCCCCCGCCGCCGCGCAGACCCTGCCCCCCCAGCGCGCCGGAAACCACCACCGCGCAGGATAGCCCGGCGGATCAGGACGCGGCGGGCAGCCAGGACGTGGTCGTCACCGGATCGCGCATCGCCCGTCCCGAGTTCGAAACCTTGCAGCCGACCCAGGTCGTGGGCGCGGCGCAGATCGAAAATCGCGGCTATACCAATGTCGGCCAGGTGCTGAGCGAAATCCCCGCCTTCGGCCCTCCGGGCAATAGCGGCGTCGGCGCCCAGTCGTCCTTCGGCCCCGCGCAGACCTTTGTCGACTTTTTCGGCCTGGGCACCCAGCGCACGCTGGTGCTGATCAATGGCCGCCGCTTCGTTTCGTCGAACACCGCCAGCATCTTCGGCCCCGTGTCGGCCGGTACGCAGGTCGATCTGAACAACATCCCGACCACGCTGGTCGATCGGGTCGAGACCGTCGCCATCGGCGGCGCGCCGATCTATGGTTCGGACGCGATCGCGGGCACCGTCAACATCATCCTGAAGCGCAATTACGAGGGGCTTCAGCTCGAGGGTCAGGCGGGCGTCTCGCAGCGCGGCGACGCCCCCGATCAGCGGCTGAGCGTGCTGGCGGGCAAGAATTTCGCCGACGGGCGCGGCAACATCACTATCTCGGGCGAGTATAACCGCGTCACCGGCCTGACCTATGCCGATCGCGAAGTGACCGCCGAGGGCCGCTTCTTCGGTACGCCGACCGATACCAGTTCGCCGTTCCAGCGCATCCTCTATCCGTCGCAGCGTTACAGCGCGTTCACCGTGGGCGGCGTGCCGTTCAGCGCGGACGACTATCTCGCCCGCCGGTCGGGCATCCGCAACGCGGCGGGCCAGCTGCTCCAGTTCGGCGCGGACGGCACGCTCGTTCCGCTCGACCTCGGCACGCCGATGCGCCAGGGTTACATCAGCAGCGGCGGCAACGGCTTCAACCTGCCGCTCCAGAACAATCTGCTGACCAATTCCGAACGCTATATCGCCAGCGCGCAGGCCAGCTATCAGATCAGCGACCGCATCCGCTTCTTCGGCGAGGCCTGGTACACGCACAGCAAGGGCGTGAACCTGATCGACCAGCCGAATTACAACACCGCGCTGTTCGACGCTGCGGGCACCGCCGACGGCAACATCATCGTCAATCTGGACAATCCGTTCCTGTCCGCCGCCGACCGCGCGACGATCGCCGCCAACCTGCCTGCGGGACAGAACCAATTCTATCTGGGCCGCGCGCTCGCCGACCTGACCACGGGCCGCGCCGAGGCGAAGGTAGAGACCTATCGCTTCGTCGGCGGGTTCGACGGCACGGTGCCGCTGCTCGGCCGCGACTTCAAATGGGAAGCCTCGGGCGTTTATGGCCGTTCGCAGACCGACGGCCGCAATTACGAACTGGTGCAGCAGAATTTCGCCAATGCGATCGACGCGGTGCGCGATGCGTCGGGCAACATCACCTGCCGCCCCGGCGTCGTGAACGCGACCATCCCGACCGCGAACCAGAGCTGCACGCCCCTCAACATCTTCGGCATCGGCCAGGCCAGCCAGGCGGCGCGCGACTATATCTTCGCGGTCGCCACGCCGCGTTCGGTCAACGAGCAGATCGTGCTCAACGCGAACATCAACGGCCCGGTCTTCCAGCTGTTCGGCAACGACGTCTCGCTGTCGCTGGGTTACGAGCATCGTGAGGAAAAGACCCGCTTCGATCCCGGCACCTATTATTATGGCGAGCCGCAGGCGGACGGCAGCCGCGTCCAATATGGCCGGATCATCCCGATCGACCCGATCCGTGGCAAGTTCCACACCAACGAGGTGTTCGGCGAACTGGTCGTCCCCTTCGTGTCGAGCAAGAATGAGCTGCGCTGGCTCAAGACGCTCGAATTCGACGGGGCGGCGCGCTATGTCGACAATTCGCTGTCGGGCGGCGACCTGACCTGGACCGCCGGCGGCCGGGTCGGCTTCTTCCAGGGGCTGACCTTCCGCGGCAACTTCACCCGCTCGATCCGCTCGCCCGCGATCACGGAGGTGTTCAACCCGACCTCGCGCGCGTTCGATTCGGGCAACGACCCGTGTGACGCCCGCTATGTCGGCAATGGTCCCAATCCCGCCGTCCGTCGCGCAAACTGCGTCGCCGCCGGGATCAATCCGGACAGCTTCACGTCGAACTTCAGCGACTTCACCGTGCCGGTCACGGTCGCGGGCAACCCGAGTCTGCGCAACGAAAAGGCGGACAGCTGGACCGTCGGCGCCATCGCGCAGCCGCGCTTCATCCCCGGCCTGTCGATCGCGGTCGATTGGGTGAACATCAAGCTGAACGATGCCATCGCCTCGCTAGGCGGGACGGACATTCTGAACGCCTGCTACGACTCGTCGAGCTATCCCAACCAGTTCTGCGGCCTGCTGGATCGCGGCGCCGACGGGCAGATCACGACCATCCGCGAAGGCTATTACAATGCCGCCGTGCTGGAGACGGCCGGGCTGCAATCGACCATCGCCTATCGCCTGCCGCTCGACCGGGTCGGGTTGACCGATGCGGGAACCGTCGGCCTGTCGGTCAACTATTTCTACCGCGACAAGCTGCAGACCCAGGTCGGCACCGGCGACATCAACCATAATGCGGGCGAGATCGGCTATCCGCGCCATTCGGGCACCGCGAACCTCACCTATGAGGGCCGGAACTTCAACGTCCTGTTCCAGGGGCAATATACCGGCAAGGTCCGCTTCGACATGGACGAGGCCGCCAATGCCCGCGACGTGAAGGGCGCCAGCGACTGGATGGTGTTCAACACCACGGTCGGCATGAAGGTGAACGAGCAGTTCAACCTGCGCTTCATCGTCGACAATGTGTTCAACGCCCGGCCGCCCTACCCGCTGCCGGTCGGCACCACGGGCGTGCAGCCCTATTATTCGGGCATCATCGGGCGCTTCTTCCGCGTGGCGGCCACCGCCCGCTTCTGATCGGCCCCGGCCGAAACGAAAAGGCCCGTCCGGTTCCCTCCGGGCGGGCTTTTTTGTGTGGTTGCGGCGTCGCGTCGGGCCGGTTACGCCTTGGCCCATGAAGCTGATCATCGGTAACAAGGCCTATTCCTCCTGGTCGCTGCGCGGCTGGCTCGCCTGTAAGCAGTCGGGCATCGCGTTCGAGGAAGTGGTCGTGCCGCTCTATGACGAGGATTGGGACCGCCGCCGCGAGGGTGCCGAGTTCGCCCCCTCCTCGGGCAAGGTGCCGATCCTGTGGGACGGTGAGGCGGTCGTGTGGGACAGCCTGGCGATCATCGACTATCTGGCCGACAAGGTAGGCCGCGACCGTTTCTGGCCCCAGGACGATGCCGCGCGCGCCATGGCGCGGTCGATGGCGGCCGAGATGCATTCCAGCTTCGTCGCGCTTCGCCGCAAGCACAGCATGAACATCCGCCAGGTCTATCCGGCGCAAACACCCGATGAGGACGTCATCGTCGATCTTAAGCGCATCATGGAGCTGTGGGCGCAGGCCCGCGCGCGCTTCGGCGGCGGGGGCGACTTCCTGTTCGGGGCGTTCGGCGCGGTTGACATCATGTTCGCGCCGGTCGTCACCCGCATCGTGACCTATCAGCTGCCCGTCGCGCGCTTCGCCGTGCCCTATATGGACGCGGTGCTGCGCCATCCCTTCATGCAGGACTGGATCGCCGCCGCGCAGGAAGAGGAATGGGTGATCGAGCGGTTCGAGCAGCCCGTGGCGTGACCGCCGCCCCTCCGCTCGCTGCTCGACGCGGCGCGAAGGGAGGGGGAATCTAGGGCCGATCGCCATTCAGCGCTGCCTTTCTTTCCCTCGCCCCTCGCAGAGGGGAGAGGGTTGCGCAGACTTGGCCTTTGCGAGAGCAAAGGCTTAGTCGGAGCTGGGTGAGGGGTGGGCGCTCGCTTGGCGAGCGCGCGAGCCTTTCGGCTCGCTCAACCCCTCACCCAAGCTGCGCTAGCCAGCACGCTGGCAAGCTTCGCTAACCCTCTCCCCTGTCCAGGGGAGAGGGAAAAGAAGCAATCGTGAATGTCGATCCGACCTAGCGCGCGGTCTGCCGCACCTCGTTCAGCGGCGCGCGCTGTTCGTCCGCCGGTTCGGCGACGCGCGTGCTGAAGGTGTAGAGCAGGATTCCTGCAATCCCCAGTGCGATCACCAGCCACATCAGCAATCGTCCGCCCGCCTTGTGCCCCTTATGATCGGGATCGTTCATCGCATCGCTCCTGTTATCCGGAGGACAGAACGAAGCCGGGCGGCGCAGGGGTCCAAGCCGCCGCCCTTGGGCTTTGCGTCAAACGGGGAATTGCCGAGCGGCCATGCGGTGCCTATGCCGCCGGGCATGACCGATGTTCTCGACCTCGCCCAGGCGCTGATCCGCGCCGACAGCGTCACGCCCGCGATGGGAAGCGTGTTCGACGTGCTGGAAGCGGCGCTGACCCCGCTCGGCTTTGCGGTGGATCGCTTCGTGGCGGGCGAGGCCCCCGACGGTCCGGTCGAGAATCTGCTGGCGACACGCGGCGGCAGCGGCACCCATCTGGCGTTTGCGGGCCATGTCGATGTCGTGCCCGCGGGCGATGGCTGGCGGGGCTCACCCTTTTCGGGGGACGTGCGCGACGGGCTGTTGTTCGGGCGCGGCGCGGTCGACATGAAGGGCGCGGTCGCCGCCTTCGTCGCGGCGGTCGCCGCCTGCCCCGCGACCATCCCTTTGTCGCTGATCATCACCGGCGACGAGGAAGGCCCCGCCATCTACGGCACCCGCGCGCTGATCGACCGGATGGCGGCGCGCGGCATCGCACCCGATCTGTGCCTGGTCGGCGAGCCGACCTCGACCCAGCGGCTGGGCGACATGATGAAGATCGGACGGCGCGGGTCGGTCAATATCTGGATCACCGTGCCCGGCCGGCAGGGCCATGTCGCCTATCCCCATCTTGCCGACAATCCGATCACCCCGCTGGTCGCGATGCTGGCGGCGATCGAGGGGATCACGCTCGACACCGGCAATGCCTGGTTCCAGCCGTCGAATATCGAGATCACCGACCTGCATGTCGGCAATCCGGCGACCAACGTCATTCCCGGCTCGGCCCAGGCGCGGCTGTCGATCCGCTTCAACGACGAACAGAGCGGCGAGGCGTTGGTGACGCGCATCACCGAAATCGCGCACGCCCATGCCCCATCGGCGCAGGTCACAGGCCGCATCTCGGGCGAGGCCTTCCTGACCCAGCCCGGTGCCTTCTCCGCGATGATCGCCGAGGCCATCCGTGCCGAGACCGGGATCGAGCCGGAACTGTCGACCACCGGCGGCACCTCCGACGCGCGCTTCCTGTCGAAGCTGTGCCCGACGGTCGAGTTCGGCCTGCTGAACGCCACGATGCACAAGGTCGACGAAGCGGTGGCGGTCGACGACCTGCGCGCGCTGACCCGTATCTATGCCGGTGTCATCGCTCGCGCGGGCGCCTGAACACGATATAGAGCGCGCCCAGCCCGCCATGGCGCGGATGGGCGCCCCGGATCGCCGCGATCGCATCGGCATGGCGTGACGCCCCCAGCCAGTCGCTGATCGCCGCACGGATCGCGCCGCGCGCATGGGGCCGTTCGCTTTCGGGACGCGGCGGCTTGCCGGTGACGAGCAACAGCACCCGGTCGCCCCGCGCAATCGCCCGGCCCAGCCCCTGATCGAGCAGCGCATGCGCCGAGGCCAGCGTATGGCCATGCAGGTCGAGCGAGCTGTCGGGCATCACGCTGCCCCGCGCCAGCCGCTTGTCCCAACCGCCGTCCAGCGTCTCGCCCGGCCCCTTTTTAGGCGCGGCGGGCGGCGGCGCGGGCTGGCGCAGCGGCGGCACCCGTCCCTTCACGCGAACCTTGGGTGCGCCGGGCGTTTCGTGGAACACCGCCTCCATGCTGGGCGGCGGCGGCGCGGGGCGTGCGGGGACGATGGCGGCGCGCAACGGGCGCACCGTCTCCATCACCCGCGCCCAGAGCTGCGCTTCGTCAGCGTTGAGGGGGCGCACCGGGCGTTCCGCTCGCGCTCGCCAAACCCGCCCGCGCCAGCGTGCCCACCGGCAGCAGCAGGAACGCGGTGCCGCGCGCCGACATGCCGCCCGCGACGCTGCGCGCCGTATCGCCCGCCCCCCAGAAGGTATCGAAGCGGTTGGAGCCCTTGATCGCCCCCCCGGTGTCCTGCACGACCCACAGGCCGGTCACGTCCTGCCGGTCCATCGACAGGAAAACCGGCGCGCCCAGCGGCACGAATTTCGGATCGGCGGCGGCGCTGACCTGCCCGGTCACCGCATAGCCCATCGCCCCCTGGGGTGCGCCGTTCAGCTCGCGAAAGAAGACGAAGCTCTTATTCTCGCGCATGATCGCGCGGCCTTCTTCGGGATGCTCGTGCAGCCATGCGACGATGCCCTGCATCGAGGTCTGCCCCGGCCCCAGCAGCCCGCGCGCCTTCATCAGCGCGCCGATGCCGGTATAGTCGCGGCCATTCTGGCTGTCATAGCCGATCCGCATGACCGACCCGTCGGGCTGGCGCAGCCGCCCCGATCCCTGGATCTGGAGGAAGAACACCTCGACCGGATCGGCACCCCAGGCGAGGATCGGCGCACGCCCCGCCAGCGATCCCTGTTCGATCGCGGTGCGGTCGTCATAGGGGACAAGGTTGCTGCCCTGCACCTTGCCGCGCACCTTCTTGCCCTTCAGATCGGTCGAGAAGGCCCCCAGATCGACATCGATCAGGTCGCGCGGCCGGGCATAGATCGGCACGTCATACCCTGCGCGCCGGTCGCGTGAGCCCGCAATCTCGGGCTCATAATAACCGGTGGCGAGCGAGCGGCCGTCGCTGACCTGCACCGCCTCGAAATAGCGCGCGAAGAAGTCGCGGGCCTGCCCAGGCGGTACGCTGGCGGCGGCCTGGCAGGCGGGTTGCCAGTCGGCGCCCTGCGTCAGACCACTGGCATCGGTGCGCCGCATCAGTCCAGGGCAGGACAGCGCGAAGGCGGCGCGCGCGGCCTCCGCCTGCGGCTCGGTGATGGGAAGCGAGGCAACGGGCGGTCCGGCCAGGATACCCGATTGCGCCGCGTTCAGCGCGCCCGCAACGGGCACGACCGGGGTGGCGGGCAGCGGCGTCGCCCCCACGATCCGGGCCGGACCATTGGGCACGCGCGACACGCTGGGACCGCCCGGCTGAACCGCCGCGCCACCGGCACGGGGCCGGACGGGCTCGGGCCGAACCCCATGTCCGCGCGATGGCGCCTTACCCGCCGCGCCCGGCGGCACGATCCGTCCGGCACAGGCCGCCAAGCTCAACGATAGCGCGACCGTCGCCGCGAGCCTCAGCCCCCTCACCGCTTTCCTGTCCCCCATATGGCCGCGTCAGGCTTCGTCGGTGTCGATGAGCTTCCAGTTCGGATCGCCGCTCTTGAGCGTCCGGGCAAAGGTCCACACGTCGTGCGTCTCGACCGCGTCGCTCAGCGAACCGGCAATGACGTTGCCGTCGGCATCGCGCGTGATCGCGGCGATGTCGGCGTCGAAGCGGACGGTGATGCGCGCATCGCGGCCCTGCACCTGCGCGTCGACGATCTTGGCGCTCTCGATACGGATCAGGCGGTTGTCGAGCGTCTGGCCCGCCGCGCGCCGCTGTTCGATCGCCTCGGCAAAGGCGCCCAGCACATCGGCCTCGACCAGATCGGCCAGCGCGTCCTCGTCGCCCTTCCAAAAGGCTTCCAGCGTCATGCGATAGGCCGCCTGCGCGCCGTTCAGGAACTGCGCCACGTCGAAACCGGACTCGCCCGCGATCACCGCGCGCAGGCCCTGTTCGGCGCGCGGATCGATGTTGCGGTTCATCACCGGCATCGCCGCCTGCGCCGGTTCGGGCGCGCGGGGCAGCGTGACCGGCAGGGCCCGATCGTCGGCGCTGCGCGCCAGCGGCTGCTGTTCATGACCGGTACGCTTGCCCAGCACGCTGTACAGCCTCAGCGCGAGGAAGAGCGCGACCATCGCGAGAAGAACGACGTAGAATAACAACGCAGGCGCCTTTCACTAGTAGGGCCGATATAGGCGCGCGGCCCGACAATGGAAACCCGCACGGCCCATGCAAGAGGCCAAGGTTGAATCCCCGTCGACCCGCTGCTACGCGAAGCGGCCATTGGGCCGAACGCGCGAACCCGCCCTTTCGGTTCCCTTTTCCCCTTTATGCTACGCTAGAAGGTATTGACGATGGACGAACAGGGTTTGCCGCAGGGCTTCGAAGCGCCGACCGCCGAGGGTGAGGATGGCGGCCCCGCCGCCGGTCTGATCTCGCAATATGTGAAGGACCTGTCGTTCGAGAACCCGAACGCGCCGGGCATCTACCAGGCGCAGGCCGCCCCCGGCATCGACGTGCAGTTCAATATCTCGGCGTCGCAGGTCGGCGAGGAAGTGCACGAACTGGTCCTGAAGATCGAGGTGCGCGCCGAGTCCGAGGGCAAGACCGCCTTCATCGTCGACCTCAGCTATGCGGGCCTGTTCGGTTTCCGCAACGTGCCGGTCGACCAGATCCAGCCCTTCATGCTGGGCGAAGCGCCCCGCCTGCTCTTCCCCTTCGCGCGCCGCGTGCTGGCCGATGCCGTCCGCGACGGCGGCTTCCCGCCGCTGATGCTGGAGCCGATCGACTTCGCGCAGCTCTATGTCCAGCAGTCCGAGGCGCAGGGCACGGCCCAGCCGAACACCCCGGAAACCGGCCACGCCTGATCCGGACTGATCGATGAATCTGACCAAGGCGCTGGGCTCGGTCGGCGGGCTGACTCTGGCCAGCCGCGTGCTTGGTCTGGTTCGCGACTCGCTGTTCTTCCGCTTCGTGGGCGCGAACTTCGCCTCCGACGCATTCCAGATCGCGTTTCGCCTGCCCAATCTTTTCCGCGCCCTCTTCGCCGAGGGCGCCTTTTCCGCCGCCTTCATCCCGATGTTCAACCGCAAGGTGGCGGAGGGGGACAAGGCGGCGGAAGGCTCCGGCCTGGCGCTGGGGCTGGCCTTTGCCGAAAACGCGCTGTCGGTGCTGTTGCCCGTCCTGATCGTGATGACCGCGATCGTCGAGGTCGCGGCCTGGCCCGTCACCTGGCTCCAGACCTTCGGCTATGGCGACGGGACGGCCGCGCAGTTCGATTATATCGTGCTGCTCAACCGGCTGACCTTTCCCTATCTGCTGTTCATCAGCTTGGTGTCTCTGCTGGGCGGCATCCTCAATTCGCTGCACCGTTTCTGGGTCAATGCGGCCGCCCCCATCCTGCTCAACCTGACGCTGATCGCGGCCCTCCTGCTGTTCCACGCGCATGATCCGCTCCCCACCGCGCGCAACCAGGCGATCGCGGTGTCGGTCGCGGGCATCCTGCAATTCGTCTGGCTCTGGTGGGCCTGCCGCCGCGCCGGGGTCCGGTTGCGGCTGAAGCGGCCGACGATCAACGACGACGTCAAGCGGCTGCTGAAGCTGATCCTGCCCGCCGCCGCCGGGGCGGGCGCGGTGCAGATCAACCTGCTGATCTCGACCGGGCTGGCCGCGCGTTTCCTGCCTGCGGGCTCGGTGTCCTATATCTACGCCGCCGACCGGCTGAACCAGTTGCCGCTGGGGCTGATCGGCATCGGCCTGGGCACCGTCCTCCTGCCCACCATCTCGCGCCTGCTGGGCGCGGGCAAGGAGGCCGAGGCGATGGAGACGCAGAACCGGGGCATGGAGCTGGCGCTGCTGCTCACCCTGCCCGCCACGGTCGCGTTGATCGTCTGTGGCCAGCCGATCACCGCCGCGCTGTTCCAGCATGGCAAGTTCACCGCGACCAACAGCCTCTACACCTCGCAGGCGCTGGCCGCCTTCTCGATCGGGCTGCCCAGCTATATCCTGGTCAAGGTGCTGACGCCGGGCTTCTATGCCCGCGCCGACACCCGTACGCCGGTGCGGTTCGCCACCCAGTCGATGCTGGTCAATCTGGTGCTGAACCTGATCCTGATCTGGCCGCTCAAGCATATGGGCCCGCCGCTCGCCACCGCGATCGCCTCGACCGTCAATGTCGCGCTCCTCTATCGCACCCTGTCGAAGCGTGGGCATTTCGTCGCCGATGCGCAGCTGCGCCGCCGCGCGTGGCGGATGGGGGTCGCGGCGCTGCTGATGGGCGGGGCGATGGCGCTGCTCAACACGCAGTTCCAGCCCTATGTGACCGGCTCCAACCTCGAACGCTGGGGTGCGCTCCTCCTACTGGTCGCCACCGGCATGCTGGTCTATGCGATGGCCACCTTCGCGACCGGCGCTTTCCGGATCGCGGACATCAAGCGGCTCGTTCGCCGCAACAGTTGAGGACCATCATGCGCGTCGTTTCCGGCATCAAGCCCACGGGCAACCTTCATCTCGGCAATTATCTGGGCGCCGTGAAGCAGTGGGTGGCGATGCAGGACCGGATCCAGGCCCAGGGCGGCGAGACGATGTACTTCATCGCCGACCTGCACGGCCTGACCGAGTGGATCGCGCCCGAGGCGATGGCGGCCAACACCATCGAGATGACCGCGACCCTGATCGCGGCCGGTATCGATCCCGAACGCTCGATCCTGTTCAACCAGACGCGGGTGCCGGCGCATAGCGAGCTGGGCTGGCTGCTCAACAATGTCGCGCGGGTCGGCTGGCTGAACCGCATGACCCAGTTCAAGGACAAGGCGGGCAAGAACCGCGAGGGCGCCAGCGTCGGCCTGTACGACTATCCGGTGCTGATGGCCGCCGACGTGCTGCTCTACAACGCAACCCATGTCCCGGTGGGCGAGGACCAGAAGCAGCATCTGGAGCTGGCCCGCGACATCGCGACCAAGTTCAACAACGACTATGGCCGCGAGGTCTTCACCCTGCCCGAACCGCTGATCAGCGCCGCGGCGCCGCGCATCATGTCCCTGCGCGACGGATCGGCCAAGATGTCCAAGTCCAACCCGTCGGAGATGTCGCTGGTCAAGCTGATCGACAGCGACGACCAGATCGCCGAGAAATTCCGCAAGGCCAAGACCGACCCCGACGTGCTGCCCGAGACGCTGGAGGGGCTGGAGGGCCGCCCCGAGGCGCGCAACCTGATCACCATCTATGCCGCGATGGCGGACCGCGCGCCCGCCGATGTGCTGGCGCAGTTCGCGGGCCAGGGCTTCGGCGCGTTCAAGCCCGAGCTGGCCGATCTGGCGGTCGCGACGCTGGGCCCGATCCGCGAGCGGCTGACCCGGTTGCTCGACGATCGCGGCGAGGTGGGCCGCATCCTGGAGCGTGGCGCCGAGAAGGCGCGCGATCTGGCCGCGCCGATGCTGCTCGACGTGCAGCGGACCATGGGCCTGCAAATCTGATGACCCCCGGCCCCGTCACCCGCATCATGGTGATGGGGCCGCCGGGCAGCGGGCGCCGACGCTCGAGTGGGTGCTGGCCGATCTGGGGTGAATGGACGGGCGTGGCCTTCGACTTCGCTCAGGCTGAACGGCTGTTGGAACAGGGTTTGTTTCCCTTGTTCCGTTCAGCCTGAGCGAAGTCGAAGGCCACGCCCCCCCACCCCGCCCGGCGGGACCTCAGCCTTCCAGTTCCTTCATCAGCACCCGCACCGCATTGTCGATATCGCGGTCGGTATCGCGCAGTTCCTCGATCTTGCGCACCGCATAGATCACGGTCGAATGGTCGCGCCCGCCGAACTTGCGGCCGATCTCGGGCAGCGAGCGGGTGGTCAGGCGCTTGGCGAGATACATGGCGATCTGGCGCGGACGCGCGATCGCGCGGGCGCGGCGGGCCGAGACCAGGTCGAGCGGCTTGAGCTCGAAATGGCGGCTCACCAGCTTCTGGATTTCGTCGATGGTGATTCGCCGCTGGGCGCCGCGCAGCACCTCGCCCAGCGTCGCCACCGCGAATTCCAGGTCGATCTTGTCGCCGGTCAGCTGCGCATAGGCGACGACGCGGTTCAGCGCGCCCTCCAGCTCGCGGATATTGCCGCGAATTCGCGAGGCCAGCAGGTCGAGCACGTCGTTGGGGACATTCTCGGGCAGGTCGGCGACCTTGCGGTTCAGGATCGTGCGGCGCAGCGTCAGGTCGGGCGCCTTGATGTCGGCGACCAGCCCGGCGCCCAGGCGACCGATGATGCGCGGCTCCACCCCGTCGAGCGACTGGGGCGAACGATCGGCCGAGATGACCAGCCGCTTGCCCGCGCCGACCAGCTCGTTGACGGTGTGGAAGAATTCTTCCTGCGTCGAATCCTTGCCCGCGATGAACTGGAGATCGTCGATCAGCAGCAGGTCGGCCGAGCGCAGCCGCGACTTGAAGCTGTGCGTGTCGCGCGCGCGCATCGCGGCGACGAAATCGAACATGAACCGCTCGGCCGACATGCACAGCACGACCGCCTCGGGATGCGATTCGAGAAAGGCATGCGCGATGGCATGCATCAGGTGGGTCTTGCCCTGCCCGGTGCCGCCATGGAGGAAGAGCGGGCTGAAGCGCGGCGGGCCAGGTTCGGCGAGCGACAGCGCCGCATTGAACGCGACCCGGTTCGACGAATCGACCACGAATCGGTCGAAGGTCAGGCGGGGGTCGAGCGGCGGGCGGTCGCTCGTCACCCGAATCGCCGGCGCGGCAGTGGTCGCGGGAGCGGCCTCCTGCGCGACCGGATGCGGCGCGGCGGCGGGGGCGGCACGCGGCGCGCGGGCCCGTGACGGTGCGGGGGGCGCGGCCACCGGCTCGGCCGGAACCGCGAACAGCGACGGCTGCTCGGCAGGTGGCGCGGCCTCCTCGACACGCGGGGCCGCAACCGCACGCAACGGGGTCACGACGTCGAGCGTGTCCGCGCTGGTCAGCCGTGCGGTGCGGCTGGGCGCGCGGGTTTCGATGACGACCGAGCGGACCTCGGGCAGCACCGCCTTGAATTCCAGATGGAGCCGGTCCGCATAATGGCTGCGCACCCAGTTGGTCGCAAAGGCCGAGGGAAGCGCCAGGCGGACCGTGTCGGGCTCATCGCCCTCGATCAGTTCCATGGGCTTGAGCCACTGGTCGAACAGCCGCGCCCCTGCCGATTCGCGCAGGTTCGCGCGGACGCGCGCCCAGGCACGAGCCTGGTCCGACGTCGGTCGCGTTGCCTGCCAATTCGTCACCCGCGCACTCCATACTCACCGGCCGCCGCTGACGGCCGACCCTGTTTCACTTGGCGACAGGACATCCCTGGAGCGAATCGAGGGGATTCGGCCCGGTCCTGTCACCTTGCTATTTCCATGACGCGGCGACGTAACGCCGCTGCTGGGATACCGATTATGAGCCATGGTGGGGTCTGATCAAGACCGTGTCCGGCCATAAATCTGAAATAAACCGGATTGACAGGCAAAAGCCCGCAGAAACCCGTTCAATTATCTCGTAACCCACTGAAATCGCTGTAAATTAACCAAGTCACACGAAAGCCTTCCCCGGACCCGATCTAGTCGAATCGCGGAGAATCCTAGGGTTCGGCAAAGCGCGGATTTGTTCCCGCCGCCCGATACGGAATCGATGCGTTAACCCGGGACAGGCGCACGAAAAAACCCGCCGGGGGACCGCCCCCGGCGGGTTTCGTTCGTCGCTTCGAGAGGCTTAGGCCAGCGCGGCGATGCGCTTGGTCAGGCGCGAGAACTTGCGCGCCACGGTGTTCTTGTGCAGCACACCCTTGGCAACGCCACGCGCCATTTCGGGCTGCGCCGCGGCCAGAGCGACCGTCGCGGTTTCCTTGTCACCGGCGGCCAGGGCGGCTTCGACCTTCTTCACGAAGGTACGGATGCGGCTGACGCGGTTGCCGTTGATGACGGCGCGACGTTCGTTGCGACGGATACGCTTTTTGGCCTGCGGCGTGTTCGCCATGAAAACCTCTAAATTTCGATCAAAAGGAATAGCGGCGCGACGCACCAGCTTTGAAGCCGCGCCCCTTAAACCTTGGCGGGACGGTCGTCAACTCCGCTGGCAGGTCGCACACCAGAAAGTCGACCGCCCCGAATCGGTCCGGCGCCGGACGATCGCCCCGCATTCGCAGGCCTCGCCCTCGCGACCATAGACCCGCCACTCCTTCGAGAAATAGCCCAGTTCGCCATCGGGGCGGACATAATCGCGCAGCGACGACCCGCCCGCCAGGATCGCGGCCTCCAGCACCGCCCGGATCGCCTCGACCAGCCGCACGAGTCGCGTCCGCGAAATCTGCCCGGCCGCGCGCCCCGGCGTGATCCGCGCCATGTGCAGCGCCTCGCACACATAGATATTGCCCAGGCCCGCGACGATTCGCTGGTCGAGCAGCATCGCCTTGATCGGGGCCGCGCGCCCCTCCAGCGCCGTCGCCAGATAGTCGGCGGTGAAGTCGGGCCCCAGCGGCTCGGGCCCCATGGCGAGGAACGGCGGATAGCCCGCGAGCTGGGCGGTCGGCCACAGATCGACGAAACCGAATCGCCGCGGATCGTTCAGCGCCAGCCGCCGCCCCGCCCCCGTCTCCAGCAGCAGATGGTCATGGACCAGCGGCTCGCCCGGATCGATCCGCCAGCGGCCCGACATGCCCAGGTGGAAGACCATGGTATCGCCCCGATCGGTGTCGATCAGGCCGTATTTGGCGCGCCGCCCCAGCGCCGTGACCGTCGCGCCCGTCATCCGCTGGCGCAGCTCGGCGGGGAACGGGCGACGCAGGTCGGCGCGGCGTGGCTCGACCAGCGTCAACCGCTCGCCCGCCAGCACCGGCGTCAGGCCGCGCACGGTGGTTTCGACCTCGGGAAGTTCGGGCATCGTCCCTCTGAATGGCTTTCGTCGCCCAAACAGCTAGGTAGCGTTTGCCCCGCCCGCAAGGCCGGGCTAGGGCAAGTCCATGAGCGATACCGTCTCCTTCGGCTATGAAGATGTGCCCCGCGACGAGAAGGCTGCCCGTGTCGGCGGGGTCTTCACCAACGTCGCCGCCAAATACGACCTGATGAACGACGCCATGTCGGGCGGCATGCACCGGCTGTGGAAGGATCGCTTCGTCCGCCGGGTGAAGCCGCGCGCCAGCGACCAGATCCTCGACATGGCGGGCGGCACGGGCGACATCGCCTTCCGCCTGGCCGAATCGGGCGCCAGCATCACGGTCGCCGACATCAATCCGGCGATGCTGGAAGTCGGCATGAAGCGTGCGCAGGATCGCGGCATCGACGGCCTGGTCTGGACCGAGGCCAATGCCGAGATCCTGACCTTCCCCGACAAATTCTTCGATGCCTATACGATCGCGTTCGGCATCCGGAACGTCACCGACATCCCGGCCGCGCTCAAGGAAGCGCACCGCGTGCTGCGCCGTGGCGGGCGTTTCTTCTGCCTGGAATTCTCGACCACCGTCTGGCCGGGCTTTTCGGAAGTCTATGACGCCTATTCGCACAAGCTGGTCCCCAAGCTGGGCCAGATGCTGGCGGGCGATGCCGACAGCTATCGCTATCTGATCGAATCGATCCGCCGCTTCCCCGACATGCCGACCTTCGAGCGGATGATCCGCGAGGCAGGCTTTATCGAGACCAAGGTCGAACCGATCATGGGCGGCCTGGTCGCCATCCATTCGGGCTGGAAGGTTTGATGCAGCCAGGCATGGGCGGGTACGCCCTGTGACCCAGCCGGTGGTGCATCTCTGGCGTCTGCTCAAATGGGGGCGGACGCTGGCGCGGCATGGCGCGCTGCGGGGTATCGAGCGCGATCCCAACACGCCCGCCCCCGTGCGGCGTCTGGCGCGCGTCGCGCGATTCGGCGCGCGCGTGCCCGCCCAGCCCGCCTATGCCGATGCCTTCCAGGCGATCGGCCCGGCGGCGATCAAGCTGGGCCAGACGCTGGCCACCCGCCCCGATCTGGTCGGCGAGGAAGCCGCGCAGGATCTGCTGCGGCTCCAGGACCAGCTGCCCCCCGTCCCCTTCGCGACGATCTGCGCCGCGATGGAGGCCAGCATGGGCCGCCCGCCCTCGCACTTCTTCACCTCGATCGAGGAGACGCCGGTCGGGGCCGCCTCGATCGCGCAGGTGCACCGGGCGGTGACGACCGATGGCCGGACGGTCGCGGTCAAGGTGCTGCGCCCCGGCGTGGAGGAGGACTTCACCCGCGCCATCGACACCTATCAATGGGCCGCCGCGCAGGTCGAGGGGATGAGCGGCGAGGCCGCCCGGCTTCGCCCGCGCCTGACGGTCGAGAATTTCCGTCGCTGGACGCTGCGTGAACTGAACTTCCGGCGCGAGGCAGCCTCCGCCTCCGAGCTCGCCGAGGCGATGACCGCCGAGCCCGATTTCATGGTGCCGCAGATCGACTGGGCGCGCTCGACCGCCAAGGTGCTGACGGTCGAATGGATCGACGGGATCAAGCTGTCCAACCGGCAGGCGCTGGTCGAGGCGGGGTATGACCTGCCGCACCTCGCCCAGACGCTGGTCCGCGCGTTCCTGCGCCAGGCGATCGCGGAGGGCTTCTTCCATGCCGACATGCACCAGGGCAATCTCTTCGCCCTGCCCGGCAACAAGATCGCCGCGATCGACTTCGGCATCATGGGCCGGATCGACCGGCGCGCGCGGGTCTGGCTGGCCGAGATCCTCTATGGCCTGATCACCGGCAACTATAAGCGCGTCGCGGAGATTCATTTCGAGGCGGGCTATGTGCCCGCGCACCACAATGTCGCCGAGTTCGCCACCGCCCTGCGCGCGGTGGGCGAGCCGATGCGCGGGCTGCCGGTCAAGGACATGTCGATCGGCATGATGCTGGACGGCCTGTTCTCGATCACCCGCGATTTCGACATGGTGACGCAGCCGCATCTGCTGCTGCTGCAAAAGACCATGGTGATGGTCGAGGGCGTGGCGACCAGCCTCGATCCCGATATCAACCTGTGGGACTCGGCCGCACCGTTCGTGCGCGAGTGGATCCGCACCGAACTGGGTCCCGAGGCCAAGATCGCCGATCGCCTGATCGAGGACGTGCAGACGCTCGCCCGTCTGCCCGAACTGGTCCGCCGGATCGAGGCGCGCTACCCCGCGCCGGGTGGCGAGCCGCCCGCCCCGCCGCTCAAGCAGATCGAGGTCGTGCGGATCGGCGGCGGCTGGCGCTATGCGCTGCTGTCCATGGCCTCGGCGGCGGTCGGGGTCGCGGCAACACTGGCCGTGCTTCGGTAGGAATGCCGGGCAGCGCGCCGCCTGTTCCCGTGCGCCGCCTGTCGCGGCCGCTCTGGCTGGGCCAGCCGGGGCGGATGACGGGCGTGTCGCCCATGGTGGCGCGCGCGGTGCTGGCGCTGCTGATCCTGCTGGTCGCGATCGGCTATGCCACGCAGGGCGCCTTCGAGCCGGTGGCCGAGCGGCTGTCGCCGGTGACCATGGCGATCCTCGACCATGTGCGCCACGGCCAGTCCTTCTATCCGGCAGCACTCGACGCTTTGCGCGAGAATGGCCGGGCGCTTCGCCCCGCGCTGCTGGCGGTTCCGCTGCCCGCGCTGTTCGTCACGCTGGCCGCCCTGCCGCCGCTGGTCTGGCATGCGGGCATGATGGTGCTGGGCGTCGGGCTGGTCATGGGCTGGCTGCGGCGGATCGTGCCGGTGCTGGAGGGGCGGATCGCGATCGGGCTGGCGGCGGTCCTGCTGATCGCGGGCTTCTTCCCGCTTCCCAACCTGCCGATGGTGACCACGCCCGAAGGCTGGGCGGGGGTGCTGATCGCGCTGTCGCTGGTCCAGCGGCGGCCCGAGGCGGGGCTGAGCGCGGTGGCGCTGGGGCTGGTCGCGATGATCCTGACTCCGATGGCGCTGCCCTATGCCGTCATCATGCTGGTGCTGGCGGCGCGGGCGGGCGCGCGGCGCGAGGCGATCGGATGGATGACCGCGCTGGCGGTCGCGCTGCTGGTGCTGGCGGCGCATGCGCATGCGCTGCACGGCATGGTGACCGCGATCGACCCGGCGATGGACGGCCCGGTCCATCCGATCGCGCCCGGCACGCTGATCGCATCGATCGCGGCGGCGCAGCCGGTCGGCGGCCTGCCGATCAGCATGATCGTGCCGCTGGCCGTGCTGGCGGCGCTCGGCTGGGCGCATTGGCGGCAACCCGTCGCTCGGCGGGCGGTCGCGACCATGGCGGTCTATGCGGCGCTGGCGCTGGTGACGGGGTCGCCCGCCATGGTGCTGGGCCTGTCGCCAATCTTCTTCCTCGGCGTCGTCTTCGCCCCCGATGCGGTTCGCGAGCTGATCGCGGCCGCGCGCGACCGGCGACGCATCACCGTGACGCGAGTCGTGCGATGAGCCAAATCCTGTTGATCGTCGGCGGCGGCATCGCCGCATACAAGGCGTGCGAACTGATCCGCCTGCTCCGCCGGAACGGGCATGGCGTGCGCTGTGTCCTGACTGAGGGGGGCAGCCATTTCGTCACCCCGATGACGCTGGCCGCGCTGTCGGAGAATCAGGTCTTCACCACCCTGTGGGACCTGAAGGACGAAGCGGAGATGGGGCATATCCAGCTCAGCCGCCAGGCCGACCTGATCGTCGTCGCGCCCGCCACCGCCGACCTGATGGCGCGGATGGCCGGCGGCCATGCCGACGATCTGGCGACGACTCTGCTGCTCGCTACCGATACGCCGGTGCTGGTCGCGCCCGCGATGAACGTCCGCATGTGGCAGCATCCCGCGACACAGCGCAACGTCGCGCGGCTGCGCGCGGACGGGCTGACCGTCATGGCCCCCGACGAAGGCGCCATGGCCTGCGGCGAGTTCGGCCCCGGCCGCCTGCCCGAGCCGCCCGCCATCCTGGCCGCGATCGAGGCCGCGCTGGCCCCCAAGGCCGGTCCGCTGACCGGCCGCCATATCCTCGTCACTGCCGGGCCGACGCATGAGCCGATCGACCCCGTGCGCTATATCGCCAACCGCTCCTCGGGGCGGCAGGGTTTCGCCATGGCCGAGGCGCTCGCCCGGCTGGGTGCGCGCGTGACCCTGGTCGCGGGGCCGGTCACGCTGCCGACGCCTGCGGGGGTGGACCGGATCGATGTCGAGACCGCGCGCCAGATGGCCGACGCCGTCGCCGCCGCGCTGCCCGCCGATGCCGCGGTGATGGTCGCGGCGGTCGCCGACTGGCGGGTCGAGGCGGCCGGGCAGAAGGTCAAGAAGGACGGCGGCGCGGCCCCTGCCCTGACGCTGGTCGAAAATCCCGACATATTGGCAAGCGTCGCCGCCGCGCCGAACCGTCCCGTGCTGGTCGTCGGCTTCGCCGCCGAGACCGAGCATGTGATCGACCATGCCGTCGCCAAGCGCGCCCGCAAGCGCGCCGACTGGATCGTCGCCAATGACGTATCCTCGGACGTGTTCGGGGGCGAGGCGAACAGCATCCACCTGGTCACCGCCGACGGCGTCGAGAGCTGGGACCGGATGGGCAAGGACGCCGTCGCCAGGGGGCTCGCGCAACGCATTGCCGATGCGCTACAAGCGCGGTCATGACGATTGCACCCATTTCGATTGCTCTCAAACGCTTGCCCCATGGCGAGGGGCTTCCCCTGCCCGGCTATGCCACGCCCGGCGCGGCCGGGATGGACGTGGTCGCGGCCGAGACGCTGACGCTGGA
This sequence comes from Sphingomonas sp. 1185, assembly GCF_040544655.1. Lineage (NCBI taxonomy): Bacteria > Pseudomonadati > Pseudomonadota > Alphaproteobacteria > Sphingomonadales > Sphingomonadaceae > Sphingomonas > Sphingomonas sp. 1185. The sequence continues at coordinate 110,683 of NZ_JBEPKL010000006.1, read as the reverse complement.
GCCCGGTCGGCGCGCCGCCGTCGCGACCGGCTTCGCCATCGCCATCCCGCCGGGTTACGAGGTGCAGGTGCGCCCCCGCTCGGGCCTGGCGCTCAAGCATGGCATCACCTGCCTCAACACCCCCGGCACCATCGACGAGGATTATCGCGGCGAGGTGAAGGTGATCCTCGCCAATCTGGGCGACGAGCCCTTTGCGGTGGTGCGCGGCGAGCGGATCGCGCAGCTCGTCCCCGCCCCCGTCCAGCGCGCCGTGCTGGCCGAAGTCGATGAACTGGACGCGACCGAGCGCGGGAGCGGCGGTTTCGGATCGACCGGCCGATGATCGCGCTCGCCACCCTGTTCGCGCTCCAGACCGTGTCGGTCGCGCCGCAGGTGACGGCGCCCCAGCCCCCGCCCCCGGCGGCAGCACCCTCTGCCAGCGAGCCACCGCACGACTGGACCACGCTTCCCACCCTCACCCTGCCGCCCGCCGGGCCGGATATGGTCCGCTTCGTCCGCGCCGAGGTCCAGGCCGGGCGTTGCCCGCGCGACCGCGTGACCGAGGAAGGGCAGGTGGTGCTGGTCGTGCCGATGGCGGTCTGGCTCAACGCCGATGGCAGCGCGCAGAGCGTGGTGCCGCTGGCCATCGGCTGCCCCACGGTCGAGCAATATAGCGCGGGCGTGGCACAGCGGATGATCCGGCAAATGCCGTACCGCATGACGCGCCAGGGCGACCGCTGGTATCGGACCGTCATCACCTATACATGGCCGGGATGATCCTGACCGACGACGAACTGGCCCGCTATGCCCGTCACATCGTGCTGCGCGAGTTTGGCGGCGGGGGCCAGCTCCGGCTGAAACAGGCGCGGGTCGCGGTGATCGGCGCGGGCGGGATCGGCTCCCCCGCCATCCAGTATCTCGCCGCCGCCGGGGTCGGGTCGCTGGTCCTGATCGATGACGATGTCGTCGAGCCGTCCAATCTGCAACGCCAGACGATCTTTACGACAGAGGATCGCGGCACGCCCAAGGTGGAGGCCGCCGCCCGCTTCGCGCGCCGCCTGAACCCGCATGTCGCGGTGGACACGCACCGCGCGCGGGTGATGCCCGACACCGTGCTGTCGCTGATCGACGGCGCCGATGTCGTGCTCGACGGATGCGACAATTTCGCCACCCGGCTGACGGTGGCTGATGCCGCGCTGTCGCGGCGCATCCCCCTGGTCTCGGCGGCGGTCGGGCAGTTCGAGGGGCAGCTGGCGACCTATCGCGGCTGGGAAGCCGACAAGCCCTGTTATCGCTGCTTCGTCGGCGACGCGGTCGATCAGGCCGGGCTGACCTGTGCCGATGACGGTGTGCTGGGGCCGGTGACGGGCATCATGGGCAGCCTGGCCGCGCTGGAGGTGCTGCGCGCCATCGCCCCCTTCGGTCGCGACAGCGCGGGGAACGTGCTGATCGCCGATCTCCTGTCGCTGCGCTTCCGCACGCTCGCTTTGCCCAAGGACCCCGGCTGCCGCTGTGCAGGCGTGGCGGCGGCGGCATGAGCGGGGCTCCCCGGCCGCCCTCGGGCTGGCTCGACTGGACGGGGGACAAGGGGTGGATCGGCCAGGTCACCGGCCTGCCCGACAGCACGCTGCATGTGCATGCGGGCATGGCGATCCTGGTGCTGGCCGCGCTGGTGATGCGGCGCAAGCCTTGGGACTGGCGGTGCTGGCTGACCGTGCTGGCGATCGAGACGGTCAATGAAGCCTATGACCTGCTCCAGCCCTTCTACCCCACCGACGAGGGCAATCTGGCCGCCAGCTGGTCGGACATGTGGGCGACGATGCTGTGGCCGACGGTGATCCTGCTGACCTTCGCCTGGCTGTCGCGGCGAGGGCGATGAAAGACCGATCCGGGGCGGCAAAGCCCCGCCACCATCGCTGACGCGATGGTCCCCCTCCCCAGTCGGCGCTCGGGGGAGGGAATGAAAAAGGGGCGGCGGCCTTTCGGCCCCGCCCCTTCTCCAAACACAAGGAAGGCGATCAGCCGAGCAGCGTCTTGGCGAACTCGCGCACCGCAGGGCCGATGTCCTCGCGTGCCAGGCCCAGCGCCAGGTTGGCGGTCAGCCAGCCCGCCTTGTCGCCGCAGTCGTAACGCTGGCCGTCGAAGGTGAAGCCATGGAACGGCTGGTTGCCGATCAGCTTGGCCATCGCGTCGGTCAGCTGGATCTCGCCGCCCGCGCCCGGCTCCTGCGCGTCGAGGATCTGCATGACCTCGGGCTGGAGGATGTAGCGGCCGGGAATCATCAGGTTCGACGGCGCCTTGCCCTTGGGCTTCTCGACCAGCGCGGTCACTTCGGTCAGGCGACCGTCCTGCTTGCCGGGCGAGATGATGCCGTATTTGTCGGTCTCGCTGTCGGGCACTTCCAGCGCGCCGATGACGTTGCCACCGACCTTGTCATAGGCTTCGACCATCTGCTTCATGAAGCCGCCGACCATCAGTTCGTCGGGCAGCAGCACCGCGAACGGCTCGTCGCCGACGATCTCGCGCGCGCACCACACGGCATGGCCCAGGCCCAGCGGCTCCTGCTGGCGGACATAGACCGGGCTGCCCGGCTTCTGGCGGATGCCCTCGATCACGGCGAGCGACTTGCCGCGCGCCTTCATCGTGGCTTCCAGTTCGTAGGAGATGTCGAAATGATCCTCCAGCGCGCCCTTGCCGCGACCGGTGACGAAGATGATCTGCTCGATCCCCGCTTCCAGCGCTTCCTCGACCGCATATTGGATCAGCGGCTTGTCGACGACGGTCAGCATTTCCTTGGGCATCGACTTGGTCGCCGGCAGGAACCGCGTACCGAGCCCGGCCACCGGGAAAACCGCTTTGCGAACTTTCTTGATCGTCATGAAACCTCCCTGGGACGAAGCGGCCCTATCTGCATCATGCACTGCAACAAAGTGCCGTGATGACAAAACGCGATTAGGGTGTCTTTAAATGCGACAAGCTACAGGTAAACCGCATGAATCGGGCCCCCATCCTCGTCGTCTTCGGCACAAGACCCGAAGCGATCAAATTGTTTCCCGTGATCCGGGCCCTGTCGCTGGCGACGGGGCGGCCGGTGCGGACCTGCGTCACCGCGCAGCATCGCGGGATGCTGGACCAGGTGCTGGCGATCGCCGGGCTGACGCCCGACCATGATCTGGACCTGATGGAACCGGGCCAGTCGCTCGATCGGCTGACCGCGCGGCTGCTGACCGGGCTGGGCGAGGTGATGGACCGCGAGGCCCCCGCGATGGTCGTCGTGCAGGGCGATACCGCCACCGCCATGGCGGGCGCGCTGGCCGCCTATTACCGCAAGGTGCCGGTCGCGCATGTCGAGGCCGGACTGCGTTCGGGCGATATCTATCAACCCTGGCCCGAGGAAGTGAACCGGCGGATGATCGCCCCGATCGCCGCGCTTCATTTCGCCCCGACCGAAACCGCCGCCGCCGCGCTGCGGGCCGAGGGAATCGCCGCCGACCGCGTGCATGTCACCGGCAACAGTGTGATCGATGCGCTGCACTGGACCCGCTCGCGCATCGCCGCCGACCCTGCGCTGGCCGCCGATCTCGATCCGGTGCTCGCGCGGATGGCGGGTCGACGGATCGTCCTGGTCACGACCCATCGGCGGGAGAATTTCGGCGACGGCATGGCCGCCATCGCCCGTGCGCTGCGCCGGATCGCCGCGCGGGCGGATGTCGGCATCCTCTTTCCCGTCCATCCCAATCCGCAGGTCGCCAGCGTGATGGACCGCGAGCTGGGCGACCATCCCGGTATCGCGCGCATCGCGCCGCTCGACTATCCGCATTTCGTCCGGGCGCTGGACGCCGCGCATATCGTCCTGACCGATTCGGGCGGTGTGCAGGAGGAAGCCCCCGCGCTCGGCAAGCCGGTGCTCGTTATGCGCGAGACGACCGAGCGGCCCGAGGGCGTGACGGCGGGCACCGCGCGGCTGGTCGGCACCGACGAGGACCGGATCGTCGCCGAACTGTTCGCGCTGCTCGACCAGCCCGACCGCTATGCCGCGATGGCGCGCGCCCACAACCCCTTCGGCGACGGCGACAGCGCCGACCGGATCAGCAGGATCATCACACATGCCCTTGGACACTGAATTCGCGGTCACGGTCATGGGGCTGGGCTATATCGGCCTGCCCACCGCCGCGATCATCGCGCGCACCGGCGCGATGGTGACCGGCGTCGACGTCACGCCGTCGGTCGTGGAGACGATCAATTCGGGCCGCGTGCATATCGAGGAGGTCGATCTCGACGGTCTCGTCTCGGGCGTGGTGTCGCGCGGATTGCTCAGGGCGGCGCTGACGGTTGCGCCCGCCGACGTGTTCGTCATCGCGGTGCCGACGCCCTTTACCGAGGCGCGGCAGCCCGACATCACCTATGTCCTCGACGCCGCGCGCGCGATCGCGCCGGTGCTGAAGACCGGCGACACGGTGATCCTCGAATCGACCTCGCCCGTCGGCACGACCGAGCAGGTGCGCGACCTGATCGCCACCCTGCGCCCCGACCTGAAGATGCCGGGGCTGGCGCGTGCGGGCGAACAGGCCGATCTGGCCATCGCCTATTGCCCCGAACGCGTCCTGCCGGGGCGCATCCTGGTCGAGCTCATCGACAATGACCGGGTGATCGGCGGCATCACCCCGCGCTGCGCGCGCAAGGCGCTGGCCTTCTACCGGCGCTTCGTGCGCGGCGCCTGCGTCACCACGACCGCACGCGCGGCGGAGATGACCAAGCTCACCGAAAACGCGTTCCGCGACGTCAACATCGCCTTCGCCAACGAACTCAGCCTCGTCGCCGACACGCTGGGCGTCGATGTGTGGGAGGTGATCCGCCTCGCCAACCGCCATCCGCGCGTCAACATCCTGTCGCCCGGCCCCGGCGTCGGCGGGCATTGCATCGCGGTCGACCCCTGGTTCCTGGTCGCCGCCGACCCGCAGAACACGCCGCTGATCCGCACCGCGCGCGAAGTGAATGACGGCAAGACCGCGCATATCATCGCCCGCGCCAGCGCGATGATCGAGGCGCAGGGACCGGACTGCCCGGTCGCCTGTCTCGGCCTCGCCTTCAAGGCGAATATCGACGATTTCCGCGAAAGCCCCGCGCTGAAGGTCGCCGCCGCCCTGGCCCGACGCTTCGGCGCGCGAATCCAGATCGTCGAGCCTTATGCCCGATCGCTGCCCTCCGGCTTCGACGGGACCGGCGCCACCCTGATCGACATCGACACCGCGCTGGAAACTTGCGACGCCATGGTCGTTCTGGTCGATCACGACATCTTCCGATCGGTTCCCCTGGAAGAGCGACGCGGCAAGACGGTGCTGGATACGCGCGGGCTGTGGCCCGACCAGGCCTGAGACCGCGCTTCGCGTTTGCGTGGGGGGCCGGGGGAGATTAAGGACAACCGCCTGTTGCGGATTTAAAGCCACCCATGCTTGCCAAATTATTGAATCTGCGCAAACGCGCGCCCGAGTTCGTGCCCTTCATGCAGCCTGGCCTTCGGGTCTATGCGATCGGTGACATTCACGGTCGGCTCGACCTGCTCGACACGCTGCTGGCACGGATCGAGGCCGATGACGCGGCGCGCGGTCCGGCCGAGCGGCATATCATCTTTCTCGGCGACCTGATCGACCGTGGCCCCCATTCCGCCGGGGTGCTGGAGCGGGTGCGCGGACTGTGCGCGGCGGACCACCGGGTGCATTGCCTGATGGGCAATCACGAGGAGATCCTGATTCGCGCGCTCCAGGGCGAGGACAAGGCGCTCCGGCTGTTCTGCCGCGTCGGCGGGCGGGAGACCATGCTGAGCTATGGTGTGACGGCCGAGGACTATGAACGGCTCGACTATGCCGAGGTCGCCGAGCGGTTGAAGGCCGTCATTCCCGCGACGCATCGCGAGTTCCTGAGCGATCTGAAAGAGATCATGGTGCTGGGCGATTATGCCTTCGTCCATGCGGGCGTCCGGCCGGGTATCGCCATCGCCGACCAGAAGCTGGCCGAGACCCGCTGGATCCGCGATCCCTTTCTCGACCATCGCGGGGTGCTGGAGAAGGTCGTGGTGCATGGCCATACGGTCGCGGACGAGGTGGAAATCCTGCCGCATCGCATCGGCATAGACACCGGCGCCTATCAAACCGATCGCCTGTCGGCGCTGATGCTGGAAGACGGCATCCAGGAGATTTTCACCACTTGAGGTCGGTTTACCGAGGCGAAAGGTTTGCCGAGGCATTCCGTTTGTCGGCAAAGCACAGTATAGCCGCCAAGCGGTGAAGCAATGTTGCAATGCCGCATCAGTGTGGGAGCATAACTGTCCCGCACTCGTTGGTGGGGTTGCCATGGTACGGCTGCCGTGTCATGACCCCACTGACATTTATCAAGGGAGTTTAACATGCGTCTTGGGAAGTTTCTCGTCGCCGCCGCCGCTGTTTCGATGACCGTTGCTCCGGCGATGGCTGCGAACCCGGCTGCCAGCCTCTCGGTTTCGAAGTCGGTTCGCGCTTCGGCTCCGGCTGCCAAGAAGAACGGCCTGGCCGGTGGTGGCGTTCTCGTTGCGGTTCTGGCGGCTGCTGCCGTCGTCGCCGGCATCGTGGTTGTCGCCGACTCGTCGGACAGCAACTAAGCTGCTTCAGCCTCACGGCTGAAAGGAATAGCGGCCTTCGGGCCGCTATTTTTTTGCCTGATGTCCGAGGCTCGCCGGGCTATGGCGCTTGGAATGCCCGGGGGGTGTCGCGCAGCGATCCAGCTAAATCGCACTTCCTTTTGGGCTGAAACCGCCAGACCGGCCTAGGGCCGATCGACATTCAGCGATGCCTTACCCTTCCCTCGTCCCTCGCAGAGGGGAGAAGGTTGCGCAGACTTGGCCTTTGCAAGAGCAAAGGCTTAGTCGGAGCTGGGTGAGGGGTGGGCGCTCGCGAAGCGAGCGCGCGAGCCTTTCGGCTCGCTCAACCCCTCACCCAAGCTGCGCTAGCCAGCAGGCTGGCAAGCTTCGCTAACCCTCTCCCCTGTCCAGGGGAGAGGGGAAAAGACACAATATGAATGTCGATCCGGCCTAGATCCATAGCTGGGGATTTAGCGCAAGACAGGCACCGCCCTGGCCTTCGACTTCGCTCGGGTCGACCGGCGAAAGTAGAGTTATGCTGATCCGCTTCCTCCCTGGAAAGTCGCAAGGAGGCAGCGTCGAACGGCTACAATAGACTGCCATCCCCACGAAAATCGCCGGAGCCCATAGGACCCCGGCGACCATTTTCGATCGGCAGGAGGGTCGCTCGTGCGACCGCCCCGTCAGCGCGGCGAGCGGGTGCCTGGGACGCCGCCGGGCATCGCCCCGGGCGCACCGCCCATCATCGACTGCTGGGCCTGCATCTGGCGCAGGACCGATTCGGGGATGAAGTCGATCAGATCGACATCGAACACCAGCGTCGAATTCGCCGGGATCGCACCGTTCGCGCGGTCGCCATAGCCCAGCTTGGCGGGCAGCCAGAAGCGATACTTCGCGCCCTTGGGCATCAGCTTGAGCGCCTCGGCAAAGCCCGGCAGGACACCCGAAAGCGGCATCGGGGCCGGCTGCTGCGACTTGTCGAAGACGGTGCCGTCGATCAGACGACCGGTATAGTTGATCAGCGCCACGTCGCTGGCGGTCGGATGCGCACCGCCATTGCCGGGCACCAGCACCTTGTACTGCAGGCCCGAAGCGGTCGTCTCGACACCCGGCCCACGCGCCTCGCGCAGGAGCGCGGCATCGCCCTGGCGCGCCAGCAAGGCCGCCACCACGATCGCGGCAGCCACCGCGACCCATATCCAGACCAGATAGGCACGCCGGACGGGACGAAGGGGAACAGCGGTTACGGACATGCCTGTTTCTCGCTCTGTGCGTTGGCGTTCGTGGTACGCATCAAGGATGCGGCGCGCGAAGCGCGAATCGATTCGTCCAGGCGAATCGATGGCCGGTGGGACCGTTCCCCACCCCAGGCCGCTCGGAGCGACGGGGCGGGGACGATCCGCCGGAAATTACCGGGCGCCGTCGCGCTCGGCGCGCTTGCGCTCCAGCTTGCGCGCACGACGAACCGCCGCCGCACGCTCACGAGCGCGCTTTTCCGACGGCTTCTCGTAGTGGCGACGGAGCTTCATCTCGCGATACACGCCTTCCCGCTGCAGCTTCTTCTTGAGCGCGCGGAGGGCCTGATCCACATTGTTGTCGCGAACGATGATCTGCATAAAAACGAATTGCTCCGGCAAAACAGGATAAAGCGGCCACAGAACAACTGTAGCCGCATCGTTGGGCGCTCCTAGCAGGGGAGTCTGCCCAATACAACCCGTCGGTGCGGATTTCGCCCCGTCCGCCAAGGCGACATGAACCATAATGTCATGTGCCAGCCATGCCGACGTGATGTCGCCACCGCTATCACGCCGTTCGTCCGGTTTCATCCCCGTGTACCGGACACCCCTGTATGACATGTCGGCTCATTCCCCCGAGTGACCGGCATCATGACGCGGCGCCTCCCCTGTCGCTGCGTTTGCCCCGGTCCGAACTCCCGTCGGACCGGGGCCCCCTTTCGGGGGACAGGCGACATGGCTAAGGCAGGCCGCATGACCGCGCCCGACATTTCCAATCCGCTGATCCTCTACAACAGCCTGACCCGCGCGCCCGAGACGTTCCGGCCGATCGATCCGGCCAATGTCCGCGTCTATTCCTGCGGGCCGACCGTCTATAACTATGCGCATATCGGCAATCTGCGCGCCTATGTCTTCACCGACACCCTGGCGCGCGTGCTGCGATGGAAGGGTTGGCCGCTGACCCATATCATCAACATCACCGATGTCGGCCACCTGACCTCCGATGCCGATGCGGGCGACGACAAGATGGAGGCCGCCGCGAAGAAGAGTGGCCAGGACATCTGGGCGATCGCCGCGCATTACACCCGGACCTTCAAGCAGAATCTGAAGGATCTGGGCATCGCCGAGCCGACCCGCTTTCCGCTGGCGACCGATCACGTGCCCCAGATGATCGCCTTCGCCAAGGCGATCGAGGCCAAGCATTGCTATCGCCTGCCCGACGGGCTGTATTTCGACGTGACGACGGTGCCTGATTATGGCCGCCTCGCCCGCCATCAGGACGATGAGGGCGAAAGCCGGATCGATCCCGTCGCGGGCAAGCGCCATCCGGCGGACTTCGCGATCTGGCGCGCCTCGGCGCCCGGCGAAAATCGCCAGATGGAATGGGACAGCCCCTGGGGCCGCGGCGCGCCGGGCTGGCATCTGGAATGCTCGGTGATGAGCAAGCAATATCTGGGTGCGCAGTTCGACATCCATACCGGCGGCATCGACCACCGCGAAATCCACCATCCCAACGAGATCGCGCAGAATCAGGCGCACAGCTGCACCGCTGACAGTGGCGCCAATATCTGGATGCACAACAACTTCCTGGTCGACCGCACCGGCAAGATGTCCAAGTCCTCGGGCGAGTTCCTGACGCTCCAGGCGCTGGTCGATCGCGGCTTCCACTCCCTCGCCTATCGGCTGATGTGCCTTCAGGCGCAGTATCGTTCGGAAATGGAGTTTGGCTGGGACGGCCTCGCCGCCGCGCAGGTGCGATTGAAGCGGTTGGTCCAGACGGTCGAGGGGCTGCGCATGCGGGCCGATGCCCCCGCCAAGGGCGATGCGGCGGCCTATCGCGAGCGGCTGGACGCCGCGCTGTCGGACGATCTCGCGACGCCGCGCGCGCTGCCCGTGCTCGACGAGATGCTGGCCGACAAGAAGCTCTCGCCCGGCGTCCGGCTGGCTGCGCTCGCCGATTTCGACGCAACGCTGGGGCTGCAACTCGCGACGCTGACCCGCGCCGACCTGCGCACCCGGCCCAAGGCGGCCACGCTGGACGAGGCGGGGATCGAGGCACAGCTGGCCGAGCGGCGCGCGGCGCGGGCGGAGAAGGACTTTGCCCGGTCGGATGCGATCCGCGACACGCTGCTCGCCGCCGGGGTCGAGGTGATGGACGGCGACCCGCTGGGCTGGGACTGGAAGCCGGTGTTACCGGCCGCCTGATCCCCGGCGCCAGCCGCCATATCCGCCGCGCGGCGACCGCAGGCGCAGGCCGATGAACAGCACGGTGGGCCAGAACATCGTATTGGCGATGTCGCCCAGCGTGTCGGCCCAGCGCCACGACCCGTAATGCAGCCGGTCGAGGACCTCGTTGCCCGCCTCGGCCAGCGCGACGCAGAGCAGCGGGATCGGGGTCGCCAGCGACTTGCGGGTCAGGATGCGGGCGAGGAACAGCACCGCCATGCCCGAATGCACGTGCAGCAGGCTGTCGGCCATGCCGGTTCCGTCGCCGACCCATTGGATGAAGGCGGCATAGCGTGCGGGAATATCCATGGCGGCCGCTTGCCCGGCCCGGACAGGGGTGACAAGCCCCCTTCCTCCGAATGCGAAAGGCCCGCCACCCCGACGACCGGGATGGCGGGCCTTTTATCGACCGCTCAACGGGATAGGACGCCGATCAGAAGCTGCTCCAATCGTCATCGTCCTGCCTGACCGCCAGATTGCCCTGAGAGGGCACCGGCGCGGCCATGCGGCGCGGCGCGGGCGATACCGCCGCCGGCCGCCGGATCGCGACGACGGGTGCTGCGGGCTGGGGCAAGCCGCCCTCGATCCGGAAGCGGCCGATCTGCTCCTCCAGCGCCTGGGTCTCGGCGGACAGCGCCCGGACGGCGGCCGTCACCTCCTCGACCATGGCGGCATTGGCCTGGGTCACGCCGTCCATGTCGTTGATCGCCAGATTGACCTGCTGGATGCTGGTCGCCTGCTCGGACGCTCCGCCCGCGATCGATTCGACCAGTCCGGCGATGTCCTGCATCCCGGTCGCGATCAGGCGCAGCGAATCGTCGGTCTTGTTGGCCAGTTCCACGCCGCTGCGCACCCGGTCGACCGTGGTGGTGATCCGCGCGCTGATGTCGCGCGCCGCCTCCGCCGAGCGTTCGGCCAGCGCACGCACTTCGGAGGCGACCACCGCAAAGCCCTTGCCCGCGTCACCCGCGCGCGCCGCCTCGACGCCCGCATTCAGCGCGAGCAAATTGGTCTGGAAGGCCAGGCCGTCGATCACCGCGATGATCTCGGCGATCTCGCTCGACGAACGCTCGATATCGCCGATCGCCGACACGGTGCGGCGGACGATCTCCTCGCTGTTGCCGACGTCGCTGCTTGCCTTGCGGACGATCGTCTGCGCCGATTGCGCCTTGGCCGCGGCGGCGGTGACCGACTGGGCGATCTCGTTCATCGCGGCGGAGGTCTCCTCGATGCTGGCCGCCTGCTGCTCGGCGCGGCGGGCCAGATCGTCGGCGGCCTGGTTCATCTCCACCGTGCCGCTGCTGATCCCGGCCGCATTGACCCGCACCGCGCCCAGCGAGCCCGACAGCCGCGACACCGCCATGTTGAAGTCGCGCTCGATGGCGGCATAGGAAGGCGGGAAGCCGCTCAGCTTGACCGTCAGGTCCGAACCGGCGAGCTGCTCCAGCGCCTCGCCGATCTGGCTTACCATCTGGTTCTGCTCGGCATCGGCCTGCGCCTTGGCGACGGCGGTGTCGCGGAAGACGACGACGGCGCGCGACATGCTGCCCAGTTCGTCGCCGCGTTCGGCATCGGGAATCGCGATGTCGTTCCGCCCCCGCGCCAGCGCATCCATCACCCCGGTCAGCCGGACGATCGGCCGACCCAGCGCCCGCGACAACAAAATGGCCATCGCGACGGCGACACTGATCATGATGAGACCACCGATGATGAGGCTCCATTGCGCCGTCCACAGCACGATCTTGCGCTCGTTGCGGACCGCCCCCATCACCTCGACCATCCGGGCGCGCAGATCACGCAAGGGTTGCAGGATCACCGTGACCCGCGACCGCTCGCTATTGGCGCGGAGCCAGGCCTGCGCGCCCTCGCGGTCGGTCCGGCTGCGCGCGATCAGCGGGTCGCCGATGTCGCGGCGCCATTCCTCCATCCTGGCATGCGACGCCGCTACCTCGGCGCGCGCCCTGGGATCCTCGACCAGCGCCCTGTCCAGCTCCGCCGCCGCCTGCCTCTCGGCGGCCCGTGCCGTATAATATTGCGTCAGATAGGCCTCGTCCCCGGTGATCAGGAAGCCGCGCATCTGGCTGTTCTCGCGCTGGACGCCGCCCTCCATGTCCAGCGTGGTGGTATAGGTGGTCTGCGCATGGACGCTTTTTTTCGTCGTCCCCTCGATCCGTGACAATGCCCACCACAAGGTCCCCATCATCGCCAGCACCGACAGGACGACGATGGCGAAGGACAGACCGATTTTCTTCGGTATGGGCATGGAAGAGAGCATGACGAATCCTGGCAGGTCGAAAGCCCCTTCGCTTCCGATTGCCGCCGACTCCTAAGCGGTGACTCCAAATAGTTGGTTAAACCGTTACACAGGGAATGGGTTTTGCGACGGGCCGTTTATTGCAGCGCCGCCCCCGCCCGGTCGATCAGCGCGGGGCGATAGGGGATCGGCGCCCCAGCCGGGATCGCGGCGATCTCCGCCGCCACCGCATCGGCACGCGCCGAGGACGAGGGATGGGTCCGACTGCGGAACAGGCCGCCATCGACCTCGCCGCCATGCTCGCGCCAGAAGCGCACCGCATCCTGCGGGTCATAGCCCGCATTGCGCATCAGGTGCGCGCCCAGCAGATCGGCCTCGGTCTCGGTCTGACGGAACAGCCGCCCGTTGCGTCCGAACTCCGACAGCAACCCGCGCTTGACGCCCGCCGCGTCCAGCCGCTCGCGATGGTGCAGGATGTTGTGCGAGAATTCATGCGCGACGACGACCGCGATCATCCGGTCGTCGAACCGCTCGAAGAAGCGCGATCCGATCTGGACGATGTCCCCGTCCGCCGAGGCGGTCAGGTCGGGTCCGATCCTCATCTCGAACCGCGACCGGCACCCCGGCTGCGCGGCCACCGTCACGTCGCGCCGCTCACCATGGCGCAGGATGGTCAGGCGCAGCGGACGACCGGCGGGCTCGGCGGCGATCCGCCGCTGGGCGGCGTCGCGCGTGGCGCTGTTGGCCTGCGTCGCACCGGCCGGATCGACCGCCAGGGGCTGACCATCGACCGCCAGGATGGTGTCGTCGGGGGCGATCCCCGCCTTGTCCGCCGCGCTGCCCGGCACCACCGCCTCGACCGCGACCGGCCCCTCGAACCCGAAGGTCGCCGGGAGTTCCTTGCGCAGCGCGGGCTCATATTGGTCGATCGCATGGATGACGAGGCCGGGGGTCGGCGCCGTATCCCGGCACAGCGTGACATTGGCCGTCGCCAGCCGCCACGCGATCGTCGCCAGCCGCAGGTCGGCCGCGCGCATCGCGTCGAACAGCGCCCGGTCGTCCGTCGCCTCCACCGCAACCGTGGACACGGCGTGGGCCGGCACGGGCGGCGCCACGGCCAGCGATAGAGCGGACAGCGCGACCATGGCGGCCGATGGGAAGAGCGAACGCGACATGGCCCCCCTGCTAATCGCTTCCCCACCGATCCGCAAAGCCCGCCGCCGCAACCGCCAACGGCTCGGCGCAAAGCCGTATCATGCGCAACAATCGGCGCGACTTGAGGGGCTCAAACGCCAACTTCATTGCGTATCCCCACGATTCGGCGCATGGCGGGCAAATCAACAAAGAAGACGAAAGAGCAGGATATCATGGCCGCGAAATGGGCCCCCCACAGCTGGACGAGCGCCGAAGCCCGCCAGCTTCCCAACTATCCCGACCGCAATGCGCTGGACGCCGCGACCCGTACGCTGGCGACCTATCCCCCGCTGGTCTTTGCGGGCGAGGCGCGCAGCCTGACCGCCGAACTGGCCGAGGTGGCGGCGGGCCGGGGTTTCCTGCTCCAGGGCGGCGACTGTGCCGAGAGCTTTGCCGAGCATAGCGCCAACAACATCCGCGACACCTTCCGCGTCATCCTCCAGATGGCGGTCGTCCTGACCTTCGCCTCCAAGCTGCCGGTGGTGAAGCTGGGCCGCATGGCGGGCCAGTTCGCCAAGCCGCGCTCGGCCGATACCGAGGTGATCGGCGGGGTCGAGCTGCCCAGCTATCGCGGCGACAATGTCAACGACATCGCCTTCACGTCTGAGGCGCGCGTGCCCGATCCGCAGCGGATGCTTCGCTCCTATGCCCAGTCGGCGGCGACGCTGAACCTGCTGCGCGCGTTCGCGCAGGGCGGCTATGCCAATCTGCACCAGGTGCATCGCTGGACCCATGACTTCATGGGCCGCAGCCCCTGGGCACAGAAATATGCCGAGACCGCCGACCGCATCGGCGAGGCGCTGGACTTCATGGCGGCCTGCGGCATCGACCCCGCCTCGGTCCCCCAGCTGGCGCAGACCAGCTTCTACACCAGCCACGAGGCGCTGCTGCTCCCCTATGAGCAGGCGCTGACCCGGCAGGATTCGCTGACCGGCGACTGGTACGACACCTCGGCCCACTTCCTGTGGATCGGCGACCGCACCCGCTTCGAGGGCTCGGCGCATGTCGAGTTCCTGCGCGGCATCGACAACCCGATCGGCGTGAAATGCGGCCCGAGCCTCGAGCCCGAGGCGCTGCTGCGCATGCTCGACACGCTGAACCCCGGCCGCGTGCCGGGCCGGATGACGCTGATCACCCGCTATGGCCATGACAAGATCGAGGCGCATCTGCCCAGGCTGGTCCGTGCCGTCACGCGCGAGGGACATCCGGTCGTCTGGTCGTGCGACCCGATGCACGGCAACACGGTCAAGGCGGCGACCGGCTACAAGACCCGCCCCTTCGACCGAATCCTGGCCGAGGTGCGCGGCTTCTTCGCCGTCCACCGTGCCGAGGGGACGCATGCCGGCGGCATCCATGCCGAGATGACCGGGCAGAACGTCACCGAATGCACCGGCGGCGCGATCGACGTCACCGAACAGTCGCTGGCCGACCGCTATCACACGCATTGCGACCCGCGCCTGAATGCGGGCCAGAGCCTGGAGCTGGCCTTCCTGCTAGCCGAGATGCTCAACGAGGAAATGGCTGAACGCCGCAAGGCCGCCGCCTGATCCGGATTTCGGGGCGGGGAAGCCGCAAGGCTCCCCGCCCCGATCTTATCCACAGTTTCCGTACACCGTCTGCTTGACGCCCCGCCCCACCCCCGCTAATTGCGCCCCTCCACCGCAAACGGCCCCTTCGTCTAGCGGTCTAGGACGTCGCCCTCTCACGGCGAAAACACGGGTTCGAGTCCCGTAGGGGTCACCAGCCTTTTCAGAGGTTGGATAGCGCTTGTTGTGGTTCAGCCATGTGCTGATAGGCGAAGAGCCACACCCTTCCGACCAGCGACCTTTTCACAAGTCGATCGCTCCCGACCAGATACGGCACCCCGCCTCAATCCGTGCCCGTGCAGGCCAGCATGGCGAAGCTCGCCAGCCAGTGTTCGCCCATATAGTCGCCTGCGACCTCGTCGATCGCCGCAGCGAGGTGGTCGGCGGCGGCGGCTTGCAGGGCGTTGCGCAGCCTTGCCTCCGGTGTCGCCGCCAGCGCCTGCATCGCCCAGGCGCGGCTGAGGTTCAGGCCGTCGAGATGCGCGATCCGGCCGTCGCTGCGATCGCTGACGCGCGCCGGGGTGGCCAACGTATCGGGAAGCCCCGGCAGGAACGCCGCGAACCAGTCGGCAAAGGCGTCGGCAGGCGACAGGCGCTGCATCGCCATGGCCTCCATCAGCGTCGGGGACAGGAAATCCTCGCCGCTCGGCTCCCAGACCTGGGCCTGGCGATCCGCGCCGAACCAGTGGCGCGCACGCTCGATCATCGCGCCGCGCATCGCCTGGTCGTTGGCGACCCGCGCATAGCGATC
Source organism: Sphingomonas sp. 1185 (assembly GCF_040544655.1). Lineage (NCBI taxonomy): Bacteria > Pseudomonadati > Pseudomonadota > Alphaproteobacteria > Sphingomonadales > Sphingomonadaceae > Sphingomonas > Sphingomonas sp. 1185. The sequence goes on along the minus strand of NZ_JBEPKL010000006.1, from coordinate 94,845 downwards.
GGCGAGCACCAGCGCGAAGGCGGTGTTGGCATGCGTCCCCGCGCGCACCGGATAGGTCATCAGCGGCAAATGCGCGCGCCATCGTGCGGCAAAGGCCTCCGCCAGCGGCCGCAGCGTGTCCGCATGGCCCAGTTCCGCGACCATCAACTCGCTCTGGAGCATCAACAGCCACGCCCAGCCATAGGGCCGCTCGAACCCGCGCGCGCTCGGCCGGTCGAGATAGGCGCACTCCGCCGCGACCTTTTCGGGGGTGAAGGCCGCGTCGAACAGCGCGTCGATGGCGGCGACCTCGGCCAGATCGGGGAACAGCCGCCGTATCCGGGCGAGCAGCCAATAGCCATGGACGCAGCTATGCCAGTCGAAGCTGCCGAAGAAGATCGGATGAACCGCGCGCGGGCGATACGGGTCGTCCTCGCCGGTCATCACATGATCGGCCTTGTGCGGATATTCGCGGGCGACATGGCCGAGCGCGATCCGCGCGAATGTCGCGGCACGAATGGGGGTCATCGCAATCCTCCAGGAAAGGCGCAGAGCGTCAGCACCGCGATATTGAACGCCAGCAGCATCAGCGCGGTCGGCCACTGGACGCGGATCACCCCGAACCGGTCCCGCAGTTCAAGGACCGCGGCGGGCACCAGGTTGAAGTTCGCCGCCATCGGCGTCATCAGCGTCCCGCAAAAGCCCGACAACATGCCCAGCGCCGCAACCACCGCCGGATCGCCGCCGAAATGGCGGATCAGCAGCGGCAGGCCGATGCCCGCCGTCATGATCGGAAAGGCGGCAAAGGCATTGCCCAGCACCATCGTGAACAGCGCCATCCCGACGCAATAGGCGATCGTCCCGGCCAGCGGCGTGTCGAGCGCGACGACGTTCACGACGCCGCTCGCAACAACCTTGCCCACGCCCGCCATCGCGAACACGCCGCCCAGCGCCGCCAGCATCTGGGGCAAGACCATCGCCCAGCCGATCGAGTCGACCAGCCGCCGCGCCTCGGCGACCGGCGCGGTGCGCGGCGGCCGGGTGAGACGAACGGCCAGCAGGAGGGCGACGATCGACCCGGCCACCAGCGCGACCAGGGTCACCTGCTTCGGGTCGATCAGCGCCATTCCCGCGATCCGGCCCTTGCCGACCGATAGCGTCCCCGCCAGCGTGACGGCGGGCAGCATCAGCGCGGGCACGAACAGCCGGCCGCCCAGTCGCGCGGCGGAGGCGGCGCGCTGCTCCGCGTCGCTGCTGGCGACGGCCGAGGGACGCAGCCCCCAGGTCGCGAGGCCCACCATCACGAGGACGAGACACCCGGCGAGCAGATCGGGCAGCCACGGCCCCACCCCGAGCAGCACCGCGAAGAGTCCCCAGAACCCGGCGTTGCGCCAGCGCGTCGGCGCTTCCCGGTCGCAGGCATGATGCGCCGCCACCGCCGCGGGCAGCGTCGCCGCCGCCATCCCGATCGCGTCGAGCCCGATCATGCCCGCCGCCGCAATCGCCGGTCGAGCAGCAACAGGCGCGCGCCATGGATCAGGAACGCCGCGATGGCGGTCGGGATCGCCCAGAGCGCGACGTCCAGCGGTGCGACCGCCACGCCGTCCTGTTCGAGGATCGCGCGGATCAGCAGGATCGATCCGATCGCGATGAACACATCCTCGCCGAAGAACACGCCGATATTGTCGACGGCGGCGGCATGCGCGCGGATCCGGTCGCGCGTGTCGGGGTCGAGCGGCTGGCGCTCGTCGCGCTCCTCCGCCCCCTCCGCCATGGGGGCGACGATCGGGCGGACCATCTGGACATGCCCGCCCAACGACACCAGCCCCAGCGCCGCCGTGATCTGACGCAATGCGAGGTAACCGAGCAGCACCCGCCCGGTCGTCGCCCGGCGCAGCCCCCGCACGATGTCGCGCGCCTTTTCGCGCAGCCCCGCGCGCTCCAGAAGGCCGATCATCGGCAGCGCCAGGAACGGGACCGCCAGGAACCGCGCATCGACAAAGGCCCGCCCGATCATCGCGATCACCGCGACCGGCCCGAACCCCGCCGCCGCCGCACTGGCCAGCGCGGCGACGGTCACCACCAGCAAGGGGTTCACGCCCAGCGCGAAGCCGATGATGATGATCGCGATTCCCGACAGGACGAGCATGGCGGCCTCTCGCTAAAGCGTCGCGGCGGCGCGTGCCGCCTGGTTATACTGGCCCGACAGCGAGCGCAGCAGGTCCGCCGCCTCCGACAGCGCCTGGCCGTCCGGACCGTCGGCGACGACGGCGCTGGCCAGCACCCGTTCGCGGATGTCGCGATAGTGCAGGCAGAAATCGCGGCCCGCCTCGGTCGCCGCGATCCGCTTTTCCTTGCCGGACCGATCGGTGGCGACGAGCCCGGCGCGTTCCAGCTTGCGGATCGCATAGGTGATGAGATGCGTGTCCTCGACATCCAGCACCAGAGCGATGTCGGCGATCCGCTTGGCACGATCGCGGTGGCGGACGGTGTGCAGGATCAGCACCTCCAGCGGCGCCAGCGCCAGTCCCGCCGCCGCCGCGCAGCGCACGATCCAGCGTTGATAGGCGGCGGCGGCCAGCGTCAGGCTGAACTCCAGCTCGGACAGCGCCGGGGCCGCGCCATCGGCCAGATGCGCCGAAGATACGATCGCCCGCTTGTCGTTGGTCATGCCGCCTCCTGCACGTTCAGGGTTGCGGCGTTTCTATGGGCTGTCAATCCATCGCCGATAGTTTATCGACGATTCGTCGACAATTTCTCATGGAGGTGGCGCGATGGCAGGCTGGTCGTTCTGGATCGATCGTGGCGGCACCTTTACCGACGTGGTCGCCCGCGCACCCGACGGGACGCTGAACACCGCCAAGCTGTTGAGCGAGGCGCCCGAACGTTATGCCGATGCGGCCATCGCGGGCATCCGCACGATCCTGGGGCTGGCGGACGACGCGCCCCTGCCCGCCGATCGCATCGCCGAGGTCAAGATGGGGACGACCGTCGCGACCAATGCGCTGCTGGAACGCAAAGGTGCGCGGACGCTGCTGGTGGTCGACCGGGGCTTTGCCAATCTGCTCGTCATCGGCGACCAGACCCGCCCGCGCCTGTTCGACCTCGCCATTCGCCGCCCCGCCCCGCTTCATGACGGGGTGATCGAGATTGGCGGCCGGATCGATGCCGACGGCATGGTGGTCCTGCCGCTGGACGAGGCGGCGTGCGCCGCGCAGCTGGCGGCGAAACGCGCGGAGGGTTTCGAGGCGGTCGCGATCGCGCTCACCCATGGCTGGGCGCATGGCGACACCGAAGCGCGCGTCGCCGCGCTGGCGCGCGCGGCGGGCTTCACCCAGATTTCGGCCAGCCATGTCGTCAGCCCGATGATCGGCCTGGTCGCGCGCGGACGGACGGCGGTGGTCGATGCCTATCTGTCGCCGGTGCTGCGCCGCTATGTCGATCGGGTCGCGGGTGCGCTGGGGCCGATCCCGCTCCATTTCATGCAGTCGAGCGGCGGGCTGGCTGATGCGCGCGCCTTTCAGGGCAAGGACGCGATCCTGTCGGGCCCGGCCGGGGGCGTCGTCGCCGCCGCGCGCACCGCGCAGGCGGCGGGGATCGACCGGGTGATCGGCTTCGACATGGGGGGCACCTCCACCGACGTCGCGCTCTATGCCGGGCGGTTCGAGCGGGTGCTCGACGCCGAGGTCGCGGGCGTCGAGATGCGCGTGCCGATGATGGCGATCGACACGGTCGCGGCGGGCGGCGGATCGATCCTGCATTATGACGGATCGCGGTTCCGCGTCGGCCCGGACAGCGCGGGCGCCCATCCCGGCCCCGCCTGCTATCGGCGCGGCGGCCCGCTGACCGTGACCGACGCCAATGTGCTGGTCGGCAAGATCCAGCCCGCGCATTTCCCGGCGGTCTTCGGCCCGAACGGCGACCAGCCGCTCGACATGGAGGCACCCCGGCGCGCCTTTGCCGAGGTGGCGGCGGAGATGGGCATGGCCGATCCCCGCGCCGTGGCGGAAGGGTTCCTGGAGGTGGCCGTCGCGCATATGGCGGCGGCCATCAAGCGTGTCGCGCTGGAGCGCGGCGAGGACGTCACCGGCTTCGCGCTGCAATGTTTCGGCGGGGCCGGTGGGCAACATGCCTGCCGCGTCGCCGAGGTGCTGGGGATGCGCACGGTCCTGATCCATCCGCTCGCGGGCGTGCTGTCGGCCTATGGCATGGGGCTGGCCGACCGGGTGGCGATCCGTCAGCGATCGGTCGAGCAGCCGCTGGGCGCGCCGCTGGACGCCATCATGGCGGCGCTCGGCGACGAAGCGGCGGCGGAGGTCGGCGCCGGGGCACGCCGCGTCGCCACCGTTCACCTGCGCTATGCGGGGACCGACACCGCGCTGCCCGTCGACTGGGCCGGGGACGACGCCATGCACACCGCGTTCGAGGCGGCGCACCGCGCGCGCTTCGGCTTCGTCAGCCCGAACGCCGAACTGGTCGTCGAAAGCGTGATGGTCGAGGCGATCCTGCCCGGCGAGCCGGTGACACCCCCGCCGCTCCCGGCGCGAGAAGGTCCGCTGCCGCCGCCGCTTTCGCATGTGTCGGTCTGGACGAACGGCGAGGAGCATCCGACCCCCGTCCATGACCGCGCCGCGCTGAGACCCGGCGATCGCATCGCCGGCCCCGCGCTGATCCGCGAGGCGATCGCGACGACGATGGTCGAGCCGGGCTGGACGCTGCGCGTCGGCGATGGCGGCGAGTTGCTGCTCGCGCATGACGCATCGGGCATGCGCAGCGCCCCCGACCCGCGCCTGGTCGATCCGGTGCAGCTCGAACTGTTCAACACCCGCTTCATGGGCATCGCCGAGCGGATGGGCGTGGTCCTGCGCAACACCTCGCGCAGCGTGAACATGAAGGAGCGGCTCGACTTCTCCTGCGCGCTCTTCGACGGCGAGGGGCGACTGGTCGCCAACGCGCCGCACGTCCCCGTCCATCTGGGCGCGATGGGCGAAAGCGTCCGCGCCGTCATCGCCAGCCGGTCGGCCACGCTCAAGCCCGGCGATGTCGTCGCGCTCAACAATCCGTTCAACGGCGGCACCCACCTGCCCGACGTGACGGTGATCGCCCCTGTCTTCGACGAGGCGGGCGAGCATATCCGCTTCTTCGTCGCCAATCGCGGCCATCATGCCGATATCGGCGGGCTGACCCCCGGATCGACCCCGCCCCTGTCGCGCACGCTGGAGGAAGAGGGCGTGGTGATCGACGACTTCCTGCTGGTCGATGGCGGCACGCTGCGCGAGGCGGCGTTTCGCGACCTGCTGGCCGGGGCGCGTTATCCGGCGCGCAGCCCGGACACCAATGTCGCCGACATCAAGGCGCAGCTGGCCGCCAACGCGACCGGCATCGCCGAACTGAACGCGCTGATCGCGGCCAGCGGCTGGCCGATGGTGCATGCCTATATGGGGCATGTCATGGACCAGGCGGAGGAAAGCATCCGCCGTGTCCTGTCGCGGCTGGAGGACGGGACCTTCGCCTATGCGATGGACGACGGCACGCCGCTGGCGGTGCGGGTCACGGTCGACCGCGCGGCGCGGGCGGCGACGATCGACTTCACCGGAACCGGCCCTGCCCGCCCCGGCAATTTCAACGCGCCCCCGGCGGTCACCCGCGCGGTCGTGCTCTATGCCTTTCGCTGCCTGATCGGCGAGGACCTGCCGCTGAACGAGGGATGCCTGGCACCGCTGACCATCATCATCCCGGCGGGCAGCTTCCTGTCGCCCCCGCCCGGCAGCGCGGTGGTGGCGGGCAATACCGAGGTGAGCCAGGCCGTCTGCAACGCCCTGCTCGGCGCGCTGGGGGCCTGTGCCGCGTCGCAGGGGACGATGAACAACTTCCTGTTCGGCAACGACCGCTATCAATATTACGAGACGATCTGCGGCGGAACCGGTGCCGGGCCGGGTTTTGACGGCGCATCGGCGGTGCACAGCCATATGACGAACACGCGGATCACCGATCCCGAGATACTGGAACTCCGCTATCCCGTCCGGCTCGACCGGTTTGACATCCGCCAGGGGTCGGGGGGCAGCGGTCGCCATCGCGGCGGCGACGGGGCCATTCGCGAGATCACCGCGCTGGAACCGATGACCGCCACCATCGTCGCCTCGCGCCGGACCGTCGCGCCTTTCGGCCTGGCGGGTGGCGGTGCCGGAGCCGTGGGACGACAATGGCTGGTCCAGGCGGGCGGCACCCGGCACGCCCTGCCCGGCGTCGATCAGGTCGAGCTTCAGGCGGGGGACCGGATCGTCATCGAGACGCCCGGCGGGGGCGGCGCGGGCCTCTGATCGCTGGCGCCCGCCGCCGTTTCAGGGTTGGAGGCGGATCATCGCCACGCCGTGCGGCGCGACCTCCGCCTCGTAGCGGCGGGACAGACGGCCCAGATCCTTATGCGTCCACAGGTCGCGCGCGCGCAGCCGGGTCGTGGCGGGCAGGCCCAGCTGCGTCCAGTCCGCGCCGATCCGCGCGGGGGTCTCGCCCCGGTTCCAGAACAGCAGGGCGCGGCCGCCATCGGCCATGGGCTTGACCCAGACCTCGCGCTGGCCGTCGCGCGCCGCCCGGTGGCCTTGCGCGCCCAGCGGGTCCTGATCGACCGCGATGACGTCACGGTTGAGCAGGATGTCGCGGGTCGCGGGCGTCATGCCCGCCACGTCGTTGCCCGCGATCAGCGGCGCCGCCATCATCGCCCAGAGCGAGAAATGCGCGCGATATTCGGTGTCGCTCAATCCGCCATTGCCGACTTCCAGCATGTCGGGATCGTTCCAATGGCCGGGCCCGGCAAAGGGCCAGAGCGGCTCGTTCATGTCGACGATCGACGCGACACCCCAGCTATAGCCGTGCTTGCCTTCCCATTTGTCGGTGATGTCGCCGGTGGTGCGCCACATATTGCCGATCTTCGCACCCCATAGCCAGGGCCGCGAATGGCCCCATTCGCATAGCGAGAACAGGATCGGCCGCCCCGTCGCGCGCAGCGCATCGGCCATGGTCGCATAGGCTTCCTCGGCATTGCGCACGCCCGTCGAGCACCAGTCATATTTCAGATAGTCGACGCCCCAGCGCGCATATTGCAGCGCGTCCTGATATTCATGCCCCTGGCTGCCCGGACGCCCGCCACAGGTCTTGGTGCCCGCATCCGAATAGATGCCGAACTTCAGCCCCTTGGCATGGATATAGTCGCCCAGCGCCTTCAGCCCGCCGGGAAAGCGCTGGCGATCCTCGGTGATGAAGCCATTGGCGTCGCGCGCGCCGTGCCAGCAATCGTCGATGACGATATATTCATATCCCGCCGCCTTCATCCCATTGGAGGCCATCGCATCCGCCGTCCGGCGGATCACGTCTTCGTTCACGTTGCAGGCGAACTTGTTCCAGCTGTTCCAGCCCATGGGCGGGGTCTGGGCGAGGCCGTTGGCGGTGCGCTTGGGGTCCTGGGACGGGGCGAGCGTGTTGGGGTCGGTGTCCAGCACCTCCTGCGCCGTGGCGGGAACGGCCATCTGGAGCAGCAGCGCGGCGGCGGCGAGCGGGCGGGCGAAACGGCGGAGCATGGCGGCCTCTCCTTGCGCTTATCGGGTCTTGGGGAGCCGGGCGACGGCCGCGGCATGGTCCGCGACGATGCGGACCGTCGTGTCGCCGGTGAAGATGCCGTACCAGCCCTGCGGCTCGTGCGGCGGGTCGCCCATATATTGGCCGTCGCCGTCGCGGAACCGATAGTCGGGATGCTGCGCGCGCGCCTCGCCGTTCCAGGCCCAGAAATTGGTCCCCGCAATCGGCCCGCCCGCCGCCATGTCGCGCAGCGCGGCGGCATAGATCAGGCGATAGAAGCGGTCCTTATAGGTCGTCGCCACCTTCGGATCGTTGCTGCCGCCATCGCGCGGATAGCCGAACTCCTCGATGATCAGCGGCTTGTCCAGCTGGCGGGCATAGCCGACATGGCGGGCGATATAGTCCTGGGTCAGCGTCTCGCCGCGCTTATAGGTGTTCGCCAGATCAGCCTGCTTCACCCAGTCCCAGTTGTTGGGCCAGATATGCGCGGTCAGGTAATCGATCGCGTCGATGCCATGTTCGGCCAGCAGGATGTCGGGCTTTTCCAGCGTGCCCTTCAGCCCTTCCGATCCGGTGCAAACCAGATGGTTGGGATCGAGCGACTTGATCAGCGTCGCGCTGTCGCGGACCCAGCCATGGAATTGGTCGAGATCGGCATGCGCCAGATCGCCCGCCGGGCGCGGCTCGTTGGACAGCTGCCACGCCATGATCGTCGGGTCGGCCGCATAGGGCTTTGCGGTGACGCTGTTGGTGCGCGACACGATGGTGCGGATCCAGTCGCGGTACATGTCCTTGGCGCGCGCATTGCCATAGAATTGCGCGTTGAAATTGGCGAAGGCGGGCCAGGGATGCGCCGGGTCGTTCGCATTCAGGAACTTGCCGCCGTTCACATAGGACAGATAGGTCATCATGCCCCCCGACCATTCCCAGAAATTGGTCAGGTACAGGACCGCGCGCATGTTGCGCTTCGCCATCTCGGCCAGCGCATAGTCGAGCCCGGCGAGCAAGGTCCGGTTGGTCGTGGTGGCGGTGCGAAAGCCCGGCTTGATCGAGTCGCGCAAGGGGCCTTCTTCGGCCGAGGCGAGGATGCGGACATTGGTCACGCCCATCGCGGCCAGCGCGTCCAGCTCACGCCGCAGCCGGGCGCGGTCGCCATAAGGGGCATCGGCCCCCAGATAGGCGGCGTACCACATATTGGCCCCGACGAAGCGATAGACCGCATCGCCGATCATCAGGCGGGTGCCCTTGCGACGGACGAACAGCTCCCGCTTCGCGCCAGCCGCATCGGCACCAGCCGCCACGCCCGCGCATCCCGCCAGCAAGGCCGCCGCCCCCAGAAAGCCGCGACGATCGATATCCATGGTCATGCCCGCATCCTCCCCCTCATATCGTTTCCCGACGCGGCTTTGCCGTCGTCATGGTGCAGGTCGATCGACCTGATCCCATTGGCATAACGAAGAATAATGCAAATTGCTTGCGGTATTTTGAGTAGTCGGCCCCTACCCGCCACCCCGGCGAAGGCCGGGGTCCAGTCGCGGGGCGATGGCAACAACCTACCAGCGCCTGCCCAACTGGATCCCGGCCTGCGCCGGGATGGTCAGGTGTTTTCGCAGCGCCTCCCTTACGGGAGAGGATTGGCGATCAGCGCATCCCGCAGCTGACCGGGCCCGGCGGCGCGCTGGCGATGCGGATCGACGAGATGTCGAGGCCCAGCTTGCCGGTCGTCGCGAGCGTCCAGGGCTTCGTCACCGAGGCCATGGTCACGCCGCCATCCGCGAAACAGCGCAGCGGCACCGCCAGCTGGCGCCATTCGCCCAGCGTCCCCTTCAGCGCGCCGGTGATCGGCACCGTTGCGGGCTTACCGCCCTCCATGCCCAGCAGGACCTCGGCGGTCGGGGCCTGGGTCACGCGGTAATCGACCAACAGGCTCAGCTGGCCGTTGGACTCGCGGGTGATGTCGATCGGCTTGGCTTCCTCGATCGCGGCGCTCGCCGGGCCGGTGCCCGCGAAGGTGAAGCGCAGGCTGTCCTCCTGCGCGGCGCGGTCGACGCGGCTCTGCTGCACCGCGCCCGCGACATCCAGCCGCGCGCCCGCGACCACCCGGCCGCGCACGAACAGCGCATTCTGGTCCCCCGCCGCCACCGCCGGACGCGCCTCGCTCAGCACCGGCACGGTCGCGCCCTGCGCATAGGTCAGGCCATAGCCGATCGGGAAGAGCGGGTCGTAATTGGCATCCCGCTTGTTCAGCACATATTGGTCGAGCCGCTTGGGCCACGAGAAACTGAGCTTGCCATGGAAGTCGTGGCGCGGCTTGCCGTCGCGCCCGGCGATCAGCACGTCCGCCACGCCGCCGCCCTCGGTGCCGGGCAGGAAGGCCGCGACGAATGCGTCCGCCGCGTTCATCTCCGGGTTCACCCAGAGCGGACGCCCCGACAGGAACACCGCGACGACCGGGACACCGGCGGCCTTCAGCTTCTTGAGCAACGCCAGGTCGCTCTTGTCCTCGGGGCTGTATTCCAGCGTCGGGCGGTCGCCGGTGAACTCGGCATAGGGGGTCTCGCCGAACACCACGATCGCGGCGTCGGGCTTGGCGCTATAAGAGCCATCGACCGCCAGCACCGCCTTGCCGCCGCCCGCGCGGACCGCCTCGTCGATGCCCGCCCAGATCGACTGGCCGTTGGGGAAGTTGGCGTTGGTGACGCCCGTGCCCTGCCAGGTGATCGACCAGCCGCCCGCCTGCTGCCCGATATTGTCGGCCCCGCGCCCCGCGACCAGGATATTGGCGCCGGGCTTGAGCGGCAACAGGCTACCATTGTTCTTCAGGAGGACCATCGACTCGCGCACCGCCTGGCGGGCGATGGCGCGGTGCTCGGGCGAACCGATCAGGTCGAACTTGCCCGAGACGGGCCGCGAGGACGGACGACCCGCCTCGAAGCTGCCCGCCAATAGCTTCACGCGCAGGATGCGGCGCACCGCATCGTCCAGCCGCGCGGCCGGGATCGTGCCGTCCTTCGCCTCGCGCAGCGTGTTGGCGTAAAGCTGCTTCCAGCCCGCGCCCGAATACATGAACATGTCGAGCCCGGCATTGATCGCCGCCGGGCAATCCTCGTTATTGCAGCCGGGCACCTGGCCATGGGCGTTCCAGTCGCCGATGGTGAAGCCGTCAAAGCCGAGCTTGTCCTTCAGCACGCCGGTCAGCAGGCTCTTGTTGCCGGTCATCTTGGTGCCGTTCCAGCTGGAGAAGCTGGGCATCACGGTCAGCGCGCCCGCGACCAGGCCGCTGCGATAGCCGGCCGCATGGACGTCGCGCAGCACCTCTTCGGACACGCGCGTATCGCCCTGGTCGCGACCGCCGGTGCCGCCATCGCCCAGGAAATGCTTGATCGACGAGATGACATGGCCCGGCTTCATGAAGTCGCCGCCGACGCTGCCCTGAATGCCCTCGACCATCTTTCCGGCATAGGATTCGACGATCGCCGGGTCCTCAGAATAGCTTTCATAGGTGCGGCCCCAGCGATCGTCCTGCACCACCGCCACGGTCGGCGCGAAGCTCCAGTCGATGCCGGTCGCCGCCGTCTCCGCCGCCGTCGCCGCGCCGATCTTGCGGATCAGCTCGGGGTCGCGCGCCGCGCCTAGCCCGATATTGTGCGGGAACAGCGTCGCACCGACGATATTGTTCGCGCCGTGCACCGCATCGGTGCCCCAGATCAGCGGCACCTGCGGACGACCGTCGCTGCGCTTCGCCGAGGCGTCGTAAAAGGCGTCGAACAGCTTCAGCCATTCGGGCGCGGGCGCGAATTCGTCATTATTGGGCGCCGAATTGCCGCCGTTCAGGATCGAGCCGAGCTTGTACGTCTCCAGGTCCTTGGGCGTGATCGAGGCGATGTCGACCTGGATCAGCTGGCCGACCTTGTCCTCGATGCTCATCTTGGACAGGATCTGTTCGACCCGCGCCTCGACCTTCGGGTCACGCTGTCGCTTCAAGGGCAGGCGGGGCCAGAGATCGGGATGCGCGACCGCCGAGGCCTCGGCGGGGCTGGCGGCCTGTTGCCCGGCTGTCTGGGCGGAAACGCCGCTGCTGAGCGCGGTTGCGGCCACCATCAGGGCCAGCGTGCGGGAAAACGGCATGGTACATCCTCTCCTGTCGATTTTCATGCGACGTTCCGGTTTCATGACAGCGCTGTCAACAAAACATATTTCAAATTTTCTTTTTACCGCTCTACGCTTCGCAATGGCTTCGTCGGACATGACCGAGGGCACGAAAAACAAAGGCGGCGCCGTGCCTTGCGACCGCCTGATGCTTGCTGGAGACGTTGATGCGCTACGCCCCTGCCCTTCTGCTGCTGCTCGGTGCCGGAGCCTCCGCCCAGCAGACGCCGCCCGCCGCCGCCAAGCCCGACGAGGGCGAGATCCGGCTCCACAATGATTTCGGCTGGCTGGGTCGCTACCAACAGGCCAATGCCCGCGTGACCGGGCCGGTGACGATCGTCTTCATGGGCGATTCCATCACGCAAGGCTGGTTCGACAAGATGCCGGGCTTCTTCACGCCGGGCCGGATCGGGCGCGGGATCGGCGGCCAGACGACGACGCAGATGCTGCTGCGCTTCCGCCAGGACGTGATCGACCTGAAGCCGAAGGTCGTCCAGATCATGGCGGGCACCAACGACATTGCGGGCAATACCGGCCCGATGACGCCCGAACAGACCGAAGCGAACATCATGTCGATGGCCGAGCTGGCGCGCGCGCACGGCATCCGCGTCATCCTGGCCTCGATCCCGCCCGCCGATCATTTCCCCTGGCGGCCCGGCCTCGACACCGCGTCGCGGATCGCGGTGCTCAACGACTGGATGAAGGGCTATGCGGCGCGCACGGGCGCGACCTATGCCGATTACTGGTCCGCGCTGCACGACGGCCAGGCCACGCGCGTCAGCCTGACCTATGACGGCGTCCATCCCAATGAGGCGGGCTATGCCGTGATGGCCCCGGTGGCCGAGGCCGCGATCCGCACCGCGCTGGCCAGGCCCGCGCCCCGGCCCATCGCCCGCTGATCGGCTCGGGAAAAAACAAGGGCCGCGGTGTCGCCACCGCAGCCCTTTTTCATGAGGTCATCCCGACCGATCAGTAGGTCAGGCGGACGCTCAGCTGGAACTGGCGATCGCTCTTGAAGTACGAACGCGGCGCTTCCAGGCCCGAGCTGTTCAGCACGAAGGTCGTGCGCGTCGTCGCGTCGAGCAGGTTCTGGACCTGCAGACCGATCTTGAACTGCTTGTTGACCGTGTAGAACAGCGAGGCGTCCGCCTGGCCCGCCGCCAGCGAATAGACCGGCAGGAACGGGAAGCAGCAGTCGCGGTTGGTCAGCAGATATTTGGACCGCCAGCTATAGGCGATGCGCGCATAGATGCCCGCATAGTCATAGAAGGCCGACACGTTGAAGTTGTACTTCGACAGCTGGGCCAGCGGCAGCGTGCTGTACAGCCCCGCCACGTCGACCGGCGGACGGTTGCCGTCGGCAGGCCCGTTGTTCGGCGTCGCATTGGGGATCTTGCCCGGATCGACATAGGTGAAGGTCGCCTGCGTCCCCAGCCCGCGCAGGATGCCGGGCAGGAAGTCGTAGGTCTGCTGGTACGAGATTTCCGCGCCCTTGATATGCGCCGTGCCCGGTGCATTGGCGGGGCCGTTCACCGACACGGCGTAGGTCTGGCCGTTGTTGGTGAAGTCGCGGACGAACCCGTAATTGTCGAGGATGATGTTCGACAATTCCTTGTAGAACACCGCACCCGTCAGCGAGCCGACCTTGGCGAAATACCATTCGGCGGTCAGGTCGACCTGCTTGGCGTCGACCGGACGCAGATAGGGGTTCCGCGCGCTCGACTGGAAGCCATAGGACCCGGTCGTGTTGCTGCCCGACGGGCTGAGGCCGACGAAGTTGCGCAGATCGGTGAAGCCGGGGCGCGAGATCGCCTTGGACGCGGCCAGACGGAACAGCAGGGTCGGCGTCACCTGGTACTTCAGGTTCAGGCTGGGCAGCCACTTGTCGAAGCTCTGCTTGGCCACGTCGGTAGTCGACGCGCCGTTCGAGAAGGCGACGACCGCCGCCTGCTGCGCGCTGGTCAGCGTGCAGATCGGGCGCACCGTGTTGGTGTCGTTGGGCGAGGCGCAATAGGCCGCGACGGTCGGGAAATTGCCGATCGTCGTGCCGATCTGCGGGAAGGTGATGCCGCCGGTCGATTCATCCCGCGTATGGACATAGCGCAGGCCGATATTGCCCGACAGGCTGGTCTCGCCGCCGCCGATATTGTCGATCCCGAAATCCACGCGCGCATAGGCCGCATAGGTCCGCTCGCGCATCTTGTAGACTTCGTTCGGCCGGAAATAGCCGTCGACGAGGTCGGAGCCGCGATCCTCCAGCGGGACATAGCCGCCGCCCGACGCCTTGGTCGCCTCGCGCAGCAGCGCGGTCAGCGCGTCGTGATCGGTCAGCAGCGCATCGCGCAGGCCATAGGTCGTCGGCGGGGTCACCACCTGACCACGATAGAAATCGGTGAAGTTCAGGCCGGTCACCGCGCTCGAATATTTGTCGAGCGTCGCGGTGCTGGAGGTCCAGGTGTCGGACACCGCGCCCCAGTTGTTATAGTCGTTGGTCTTCACCGTCTGGTTGCGGTCCGAATAGCGGCCGCCGACCCGCACCTTGCGCAGGAACGAGTCCTCGGACACGTCATATTGCGCATCGGCCTTGAACGCCCACTCGTCGCCGTCGCTGTGCGTGCGGTTGTTCATCGCGTCGCGGATGAAGATCTTGGTCGGGTCGCCGAAATAGGCGGCGGCGGACTGGCCGTTGGGCGGGATCACGTTGATCAGCGGCGCACCGTTGCTACCGTCGATCCGCACGCCCGAGAAGGTCGCCAGTTCGACCGTGTCGTCCGAATCGCGGCCCTTCGAGAAGACATATTGTCCGTCGAAGTTCAGGTGCAGCCGTTCGGTCGGGTCCCACTTGACGTTGACCGACTGGTCCTGCGTCGCGCCGTCCGTCTTGAAATAGCGGTTGGCGAGCGTGGTGTACTGGCCGCCGCCGTTGCGGATCAGCGTGCCCGAGGTGAACAGGCCGTTGGCGTCATAGGTCGGCTGGCTGAAGTTCTGCCCCGCGATCGGCGCATTGGGGTTATAGCCCTGCGGGAAGATCTGGTTGGCGTCGGCATAATAGACGTTCGGCTCGACCGTGCGGTCCAGCCAGGTCTGCTTGGACTCGGCGCGCAGGAACTGCGCGGTGATCAGCAGGTTGCCGCGACCATTCTCATATTGCGCCGAACCGGCATAGCCGATGCGGGTGCGGTCGAACTGCTGCATGCGCGAGCCTGCGCCCAGCGGCACGTACACGACGTTGCGGCCCGACGGCACCGGATAATGGTCATAGGCGGTCGACGCATAGGGCGTGCCCGCGTTGATCGTCCGCCCCTCGCCCGCGTCCTGCTGGCCATTGCCGTTGGTGTCGTCATTGTAGCGCGGGATGAACGCCGAATAGAAGACCGAGTCCGACCGGCTATATTGCTGGTTGTAGCTGCCGCTGGCGAGAATGCCGAAGCGGCCGCCATTGCCCAGCTGCCACTGCTTGGAGAACAGGCCGACGACGGCGGGTGCGCTGCGCTTCGAGAAGTCGCCATAGTTCACGCTGCCCGACAGATAGACCAGCGTCTCCTTGGTGTCGAAGGGCTTGCGGGTGTTGATGTTGACCGTGCCCGAGATGCCGCCTTCGATCAGGTCGGCGGTCAGGTTCTTGTACACGTCGACCGAGCCGACCAGTTCGGTCGGCACGTCGTTGAAGCCGATCTCACGCCCGCCCGACACGCCGAAGCTGTCGCGGCCGTTGAACTCGCCGCGCACATAGCTGAGGCCACGGATGGTGACGCCCGAACCCTCGACCGAGAAGTGGGCGGTATCGTTGGCGGCGGCGAAGCGGGTGATGGCGACGCCGGGGACGCGCTGCAACGCCTCGTTGACCGAACGGTCGGGAAGCGCGCCGATGTCCTCGGCGGTGATCGCATCGACCACCGTATCGGCGTTGCGCTTGATCGACTGGGCATTGGCGAGCGACTGGCGCAGGCCCGTGACAACGATGTCACCCTGATTGCCCTCGGCGGCGGGCGTCGCGACGTCGGTAGCGGTCACATTGGACTGGTCGGGCGCGGTCTGGTTGGCGATCGACGCGCTGTTTGACAGCGGCTTCTTGCCCGCATTGGCACCGGCCGGCACGCTGGCCTGCCCGGCGGTACCGGCGCCGACATTGGTCTGCGGTACGGACTCGTCGTCGCGGGAAGCGGGTGCGGGCGTCGTCTGGGCCGACGCGGTCGCGGGGACCATTTGCACGGCCGCACAAAGGGCTACGACCGAAACCGTGGCCGCCAGCCGCTTGCGGCTGACGCCGTCAGCCAAGATTCGCATGGTGTGCATGTACCTTCCCGATCCTCTCCGATGCGCTTCGTCATGGAAGCGCCCCCGTTTTTTCGTGCCGCGTGATAGCGGTTATCATGCGGCTAAATCGGTGCCGATCCGGACTCAAGGGAAATATCTAAACTTGATTTAATTATTGAGGAATTGCATCGAACTGTTGCTGCCAGGTGACACTCCACAGGATCCCTGCGGGCAAGATCGGGAGAGGGTCTAGTGAGCGGCGATCCATCGGCGGACGACCGGGTGCGCATCATCGTGATCGGCGGCGGCACGGCGGGCTGGATGACCGCGGCGGGGCTGGTCGGCCTGTTGCCCGCGGCGTGCACCGTCCACCTGGTCGAGTCCGAGGAGATCGGCATCGTCGGCGTCGGCGAGGCGACCCTGCCGCATCTGCGCGCCTATCTCGAACGGCTGGGCATCGACGAAGCCGAATTCATGGCGGCGACCGATGCCACCTACAAGCTGGGGATCGAATTCCGCGATTTCGGCCGGATCGGCGACCGCTATATCCACCCCTTCGGCACCTATGGCCGCCCGCTCGCCGATATCGGCTTTCACCATTACTGGCTGCGTCGCCATGCCGAAGGCGCGCCGGTGCTGCCGATCGGCGCCTATTCTGCCGGGGTCGCAGCCGCCGAGGCCCGCCGGTTCGAGCGACCGGGCACCGACCCCGACGATCCCACCACCAGCTTCGGCTATGCCTATCAGTTCGACGCGACCCGCTTCGCGCCCTTTCTCCGCCGCTGGGCCGAGGCACGCGGCGCGCGGCGGACCGAGGGGCGCGTCGTGGCGGTCGAGCGCGATGCGGGCGACGGCGCGGTCCGGGCCGTGACGCTGGCCGACGGTACGCGGATCGAGGGCGACCTGTTCATCGACTGCTCGGGGTTTCGCAGCCTGTTGCTGGGGCAGGAACTGGCCGAACCCTGGGAGGACTGGTCGCACTGGCTGCCCTGCGACCGTGCGGTGGCGGTGCCGAGCGCCAGCCCCGACGCCCCGACCGAGCCCTTCACCCGGGCCACCGCGACCCTTGCAGGCTGGCGCTGGCGCATCCCGCTGCGCCACCGGGTCGGCAACGGCCATGTCTATGCCAGCGCATTCTGCGACGATGAACGGGCGGCCGAACTGCTGCTGGCCGGGTTGGACGGCCCCGCGCTCGCCGAGCCGCGCTTCCTGAAATTCCGCGCGGGGCGGCGGCGGCGCAGCTTCGTCGGCAATGTCGTGGCGGTCGGGCTCGCCTCAGGCTTTCTCGAGCCATTGGAGTCGACCAGCATCTATCTGGTCCAGGCCGCGATCACCGCGCTGGTCGAGCATTTCCCGGACGCCCAGGTCGCCGATGGCGACCGCGACGGGTTCAACGCCGCGATCGATGCCGAATATGACCGGATCCGCGATTTCCTGATCCTGCATTATCACGCCACGACCCGCGACGACTCCCCCTTCTGGAACCATGTCCGCACCATGACGGTGCCCGACACGCTGGCCGAGAAGATGGAGTTGTGGCGCGCCACCGCGCAGGTCGCGCATTATCGCCATGGCCTGTTCCTCGAGCCGAGCTGGGTCGCGGTCTATCTGGGCCAGGGCGTCGTGCCGCATGGCTGGGACCCGCGCGCCGACCGGCCCGAAGGCGCCGGGCTCGACCGCGCCCTGTCCGGCCTGTCGCGCGCGATCGCCGATCGGGTGGCGCGGATGCCCACGCACGACGCCGCCTTGGCGGCCATCGCGGCGGGAGCAGGCGCATGAACCGCCGCACCCTTCCCGCCCACGTCGCGGTCGCGGGCGGCGGGCCGGTCGCCTTCGCTGCCGCGCTCACCTTTGCGCAGGCCATGCCGGGCACGCGCGTCACGCTGGTCCCCGCGCCCGTGCCCGATGCCGCGCTGGCGGATCGCTGGCCGCTCGCCCTGCCGTCCGCCCATGCGATGCTCGCGCGGCTGCATTGCCCGCCCGACATGCTGCTGGCGCACGGCGTGGCGACGCCGCGCCTCGCCACGCGCTTCCTCGACTGGAGCGCTGACGGGACGGCGTGGATGGTCGCGGACGAGCCCGCCCCGCCGCTTGCCGGGGCACCGCTGCACCAGCTCTGGCTCCGGGCCGGGGCGCCGATGCCGTTCCACGCGCTCCACCCCGCCTGCGTCGCCGCCGAGGCGGGCCTGGTTCCCCGCGATGTCGAGCCTGGGCTCCATCTGGATGCGCGGCGGCTGCGCGACGGGCTGGCCTCGCTCGCCCGGCAGGCGGGGGTTGGCCGAGCAAGTGCCCCGCTCGCCGAAGCGACGACCGACACCGGCGGCGTGACGGCGCTGCATCTGGCCGATGGCAATCGGATCGAGGGCGATCTGGTCATCGACGCGACCGGCCCGGCGCGGCTGCTCGCCACCTCCCAGGGGTTCGAGGGCTGGGGCGACAGCCTGCCCTGCCATCACCTTCGGCTGGAGCCGTCCGCCCCCGCCCCCTCCCCCATCGACAGCTATCGCGCCGTGGCGGACGGCTGGACCGCCACATGGCCCGGCGCGTCGGTGAGCGCCAGCCGGGACGCGGCACCGGGCGCGATCGCCCTTGTCCCCGGCCGCCTGTCGGCGCCGATGCGCGGCAACGTCCTGGCGCTGGGCGAGGCGGCGGTGCAGCCGGGGCCGCTGGGCCTGACCGGCTTCACGCTGGCGCTGGCCCAGATCGCGCTGGCGCTGGAATTGCTGCCGACCGGCGCGGACATGCCCCTGTTGTCGGCCGAATATAATCGCCGCGCGAACCAGCGCGCCGACCGGATGCGCGACTTCCTCGCCGCGCATTACATCGCCACCACGACGCCGCCCGCCATGACCCCGTCGCTGGCGACCATAATCTCCCAGTTCGAGCGGCGCGGCACCCTGCCCCCGGCGGACGAGGACTCGGTCGAGCGCGACGCCTGGATCGCGATACTGATCGGCCAGGGCCTGCGCCCCGAGCGGCCCGACCCCATCGCGATGGGCATTCCGCGCGAGGTCGCGCGCCGGGCCGTGCTCGACAGGGCTGGACAGTGGCGCGCCGCCGCCGGAAAGCGCGGATCATGACCCCTTCCCCCATCGAACATGTCGTGATCGTCGGCGGCGGCACCGCCGGATGGATGATGGCGGCCGCCGCCGGGCGCTATCTGGACAATGGCCGCCGCCGGATCACCTTGGTGGAATCGGACGCGATCGGCACGGTCGGCGTCGGCGAGGCGACCATCCCCTCGATCCTGAACTTCAACGCGCTGCTCGGCATCGACGAGGCGGAGTTCCTGCGCGCCACCCAGGGCAGCTTCAAGCTCGGTATCGCATTCACCGGCTGGCACCGCCCCGACAGCCACTATATCCACCCGTTCGGCCATCATGGCCGCGACATTCAGGGGCTGAATTTCCATCAGCTCTGGCTGAAGATGCAGGGGCAGCCGGGCGTCGGGCCGATCGGCGACTATTCCGCCTCGACCGTCGCGATGGAGCGGGCCGCGTTCGGCAAGCCCTTGCCCGATCCGCGCTCGCCGCTGTCGGGGCTGGCCTATGCCTATCATTTCGATGCCGGGCTTTATGCCGCCTTTCTGCGCCGACGCGCGGAGGCGGACGGGGTCGCGCGGGTCGAGGGACGGATCGTCGCGGTCGAGCGGCACGAAAACGGCGATGTCGCGGGCGTGCGGCTGGAGGATGGCCGCCGGGTCGCGGGCGACCTGCTCGTCGACTGTTCGGGCTTCCGCAGCCTGTTGCTGGGCGACACGCTGGGCGTGCCGTTCGAGGACTGGTCGCACTGGCTGCCCTGCGACCGCGCCATCGCGGTGCCGACCGAGCGGACCGAGCCGCTGCTCCCCTATACCCGCGCCACCGCGCACGAAGCGGGTTGGCAATGGCGCATCCCGCTCCAGCACCGGACCGGCAATGGCGTGGTCTATGCCAGCCGTTTCATGGACGACGATACGGCGGAGCGCCTGCTCTTGTCCCGGCTCGACGCCGCGCCGACCGCGACGCCCCGGCGGCTGTCCTTCACCGCCGGATGTCGCCAGCGCCTGTGGGAGCGCAACGTCGTCGCGCTGGGCCTTGCGGGGGGCTTTCTGGAGCCGCTGGAATCGACCAGCATCCACCTGATCCAGCAGGGCATCTCGAAACTGTTCGCGCTCTTCCCCGACAAGCGGCTCTCGCCGGTCGAGCGTGACGAGTATAACCGGCAGATGGGCGACAATTACCGCTCGATCCGCGACTTCATCATCCTTCACTATCATGCGACGGCGCGCGACGATTCGCCCTTCTGGGACCATGTCCGCACCATGGCCCTGCCCGACACGCTGACCCGCAAGATCGCGCTATTCCGCGAAAAGGGGCGCATCTTCCGCTATGAGGACGAGCTGTTCGCGACGCCCAGCTGGGTCGCGGTGCTGCTGGGCCAGGGGGTGATGCCCGAAGGCTATGACCCGGTGATCGACGCGCTGGACGACGACCGGGTGCTCGCCGCGCTGCGCCAGATGCGACAGGCGACCGCGACCGCCGTGGCGGGCCTGCCGCCGCATGCGGTGGCGCTGGCGCGGATCGTCGCCGGTCAGGGCTGACCGGCGCCCAGCATCCGCAACAGATAGCCGCGAATCCGCTCGTCCCGCTCGGGCGAGGGCGGCCCCAATATGCCGTGCACCGCCGGGGGCAGGTGATCCGCCACCCGTGCGGCATCCTCGCCAAAGACATAGTGGTCGAACCATTCGCGCATCGCCGCGCGCTCCGCCGCCGGTCGGTCGCGCACCGCCAATATGGCATGGACCAACGCGGCGAAGGGCGCATCCGACGTGCCGCGCGTCCACCAGTAATTGACCAGCAGGTTCAGCGGCCCGTCGGCGCGAATCTCGTGCCACCACATGGCGGGGATATAGATGGCGTCGCCCGGCCCCAGCTCGGCGACCTGGGCGGCGGCTTGCGCGGCGGCGAAACGGGGAAAGCGGGTCAGGTCGGCGCGTTCGAGGTCGACCATGCTGGTCGGCTGCCCCGCCATCGTCATGTCGAGCGGCCCGACATAGAGGTTGGCGGCCTGTTCGGGCGGGAACAGCACGACCCGGCGGCGTCCGGCCGCGACGGCGGCGATGTTGCTGGCCATGTCGTAATGCGCCGACACCCGGCTGCCA
This sequence comes from Sphingomonas sp. 1185, assembly GCF_040544655.1. NCBI lineage: Bacteria > Pseudomonadati > Pseudomonadota > Alphaproteobacteria > Sphingomonadales > Sphingomonadaceae > Sphingomonas > Sphingomonas sp. 1185. The sequence continues at coordinate 73,745 of NZ_JBEPKL010000006.1, read as the reverse complement.
TTGCCGATCCACAGCCGCGCCTGCGCATCGCCGACCGGCAAGGGCAGCGGATGGTTGCGGGTCCAGCCGGGGAAATGCTCGGCCGCGGTGCTGGCCCCGGCATAAAGCGCGGGCGGTTCATCCTGCCCCTCGTTGCGCAGCAACGCCTCGAGCAACAGGGGAAGCGGGATTTGCGCGCGCTCGAAATTGAAGCCGCCGAAATCGTCGCGGTAGAAGAATCGCCCGCCGATCGCGGGATCGCCCGCCATCAGACCCAGCGGCCTGCCCCCGTCATAGCCGCGCAGGCAGTCGGCGAGCGCCGCCACTCCCCGCCGCCCCGCCGCGACCACCGGCCAGCCCTCGACCAGACCGCGCATTACCACCGGCGTCGCCGCCTCGACCAGCGCGAGGAAACCGTCCTGCGTGGTCGGCGCGCTCCGCTCCGCGACGCGGGGGGCCTGGGCGATCCAGTCGGCGGTCGCGCTCGCTTCGGAATCCTGTCTCATCACGGTTCGATCCGTGTCAGGCCCGGACGGGAAAAGGAAATGATTTTCGTTGCGTTGCGCCGCGCCAAGGGTAGCACGCGATAACATATGGGGCGGAACATCGGCCCCGTCAGGAGAGACGATGCCGCATATCCTGCCCCCGACACGGAGCTGCCGCCTGATGCTCGCCGGTCTGTCGCTGACGATGGGCCTGCCCGCCGCTCTGCCCGCCCAGTTGAGTGCGGCCGAGGGCATCCGCGCGCTCGGGGCCGAAACGCGGGCGGGGCGACCGCTGCCGCTTCATATCGGCGGGCGCGTGGTCGCGACCGACGGCTATCGGCGGCAATGGCCGGGCACCTATATCGAGGGCGCGTTCCGGGGACCGACGGTCGATCTGGGGGTCGGACCCGGTGCCGTGTCGCTGCGCATCCGTGTCGATGGCGGCGCGCCCATGCCGCTGGTCCGCCCCGCCCCCGGCCTCTATCGCATCGCCGCACGGGGCACGGGGCCGCACCGCATCCGCGTCGATGTCGCCAGCGAGAGCCAGGCTGGATGGACGGTGCTGCGCGGGCTGTTCGCCCCCACCGGCACGATCCCGCTGCCCGCACCCGCGCCGCGCGCGCGACAGATCGAGTTCATCGGCGATTCGCACACGGTCGGCTATGGCAACACCTCCCCCACACGTCAGTGCAGCCAGGATGCGATCTGGCGGACGACCGACACGACGCTGGGCCTGCCCGGTATCGCCGCGCGCCATTATGACGCCGATTATCAGGTCAACGCCATTTCCGGTCGCGGGATCGTGCGCAACTATGGCGGCTTCGCCGCGCCGACCTTGCCGGACGCCTATCCCTATGCGCTGTTCGACGGCCGCACCCCGGCGGCGACGCCCGGCTGGAACCCGCAGGTCGTGGTCATCGCGCTGGGCACCAACGACTTCTCGACGCCGCTGAAGCCCGGCGAGCGCTGGGCCGACCGCGACGCGCTCCACGCCGATTACGAGCGGCGCTATGTCGATTTCGTCGGCCGCCTGCGCCGCCACTATCCCCGCGCCTTCTTCGTCCTGTGGGCGACCGATCTGGCCGATGGCGAGATCAAGCGCGAGGTCGGCAAGGTCGTCGACCGGCTGCGCGCGGGCGGGGAACGGCGCATCGCCTTCGTGCCCGTCGACGGGCTGGGCTTTACCGGCTGCGACGCTCATCCCGACACCGATGACGATCGTAAGGTCGCCGCCGCGATCGAACGGGCCATCGATGCCCGACCCGATATATGGACGCGCCGCTGATGCGCCGCCTCCTGACGCTGCTCTCCGTTGCGGCCGCCGCCATGCCCGCCCAGGCCGCGCCCCGCTGGCCCCATGGTGCGAAGGCGGCGGTGGTGCTGACCTATGACGATGCGCTGCCCTCGCAGCTCGACCATGCGGTGCCCGCGCTCGACGCCGCCGGGCTGAAGGGCACTTTCTTCCTCGCCAATGTCCGTGCGCAGGATGTCGGTCGCTGGCGCGCCGTGGCGCATGAAGGGCATGAGCTGGGCAATCACACCATCTTCCACCCCTGCCGCGCCGCCGCCTTTCCCGCCGATCCGCGCTACACCACCGAGGCCTATACCCCGGCGAGCATGATCAAGGAGATCGCGCAGCAGAATGTCCTGCTGACCGCGCTCGACGGCAGGATGCGCCACGGCTTTGCGACACCCTGTGGCGAGACGCGAGCAGGCGGGGTCGATTATCTCGAGCCGCTGCGCGCCGCCGGCCTCGTCACCTATGCGCGCGGGGTCAGCGCCAGCCCGGCCGAACTGGCGGCGGACGTCGCGCGGATCGACCCGATGCACATCCCCGCACGCGGTTTCGGCGAGGGGGACGATGCCGCGAAGATGATCGGCTTCGTCGAACAGGCCGAGGCGGGCGGCGGCATGGCGGTGCTGCTGTTCCACGGCGTCGGCGGCGATCACCTGGCAGTCACCGATGCGCAGCACCGCGCCTTCGTCGCCTGGCTGAAGGCACATCGCCGTGACGTCTGGGTCGCCACGCTGCAACAGGCGCTCGACTGGGCGCACGCGCATCCCGGACCGTCGCCGCGCCGATAGCGCGCGCCATCGGGAACTCTCTACCGCCCCAATTCGTCAGCCATCATGACCCAAAATCGATCGTTTTGCGGCATTTGCGTGTAAAGGGATCGAGACTCGGCAATGGCGGACGATGAGGTGACGGGACGGCATGCGATGGCGGCGGCGTAATTTGGCTTCGATGAGTGCGGATGTGGGCGATGGACTGGCCCCGGCCGTCGAGGCGGTGACGAGTGGTTCGCGCCCCACCCCCGCCCCGGACGCCCGCCCCCCCGAACGCGGATATCGGGTCATCGCGCTGGTCGTCGCATCGGCCCTGTTCATGCAGCAGCTGGACGGCACCGTCCTGACCGTCGCGCTGCCCACCATGGCGCGCGACCTGGGCACATCGGCCACCAGCCTCAGCTTCGCGCTGACCGCCTATCTGCTGGCGCTGGCGCTGTTCATTCCCGCCAGCGGCACGCTGGCCGACCGTTTCGGGTCGCGGACCGTCTTCTGCTCGGCGATCGGCATCTTCCTGCTCGGCTCGGTGCTGTGCGCGCAGGCGGGGACCTTGCCCATATTGGTCGCGTCGCGGTTCCTGCAGGGGATCGGCGGGGCGATGATGGTGCCGGTCGGCCGCCTCGTCCTGCTGCGCAGCGTCGCCAAGGAGGATATGGTCCAGGCGCTGTCCTGGCTGGTCATGCCCGCGCTGATCGGGCCAATCCTGGGGCCGCCGCTGGGCGGGTTCATCGTGACCTGGCTCGACTGGCGCTGGATCTTCTATCTCAACATCCCGATCGGCGTTCTGGGCATGATCGGCGCGATCCTGCTGGTGCCCGACGTGCCCGGCGATGCGCGGGCGCGGTTCGACGTGTCGGGCTTCCTCCTGTCGGGGATTGCGCTCGGCTGCCTGTTGTTCGGGTTCGAGCTGGCGAGCCGACCGGGGACGGGCTGGGCCGCGCTGGCGCTGCTGGCGGTCGGTGCGGTGCTGGCCGTCGCCTATATCCGCCATGCCCGGCGGGTCAGCGATCCGATCCTCGACCTGACGCTGATGCGCGTGCCGACCTTCCGCCTGTCGGTGATCGGCGGCTCGCTGACCCGGATCACGCAGGGGGCGCAGCCCTTTCTGTTGCCGCTGATGTTCCAGCTGGGCTTCGGGCTGACCGCCGCGAAGACGGGCACCATCACCATGGCGGGCGCCGTAGGCGCGCTGGCGATGAAGGCGCTGGCGCCGCGCGTGCTGCGCCGCTGGGGCTTTCGACGCAGCCTGATCGTGTCGGGGCTGGTCAGCAGCGCGGGCTATGCGACCTGCGCGCTGTTCCGCCCCGACTGGCAGACCGCCGCGATGATCGGCGTGCTCGCGCTGTCGGGCTTCTTCACCTCGTTCCAGTTCACCGGCTTCAACGCGATCGCCTATGCCGATGTCGAGAAGGAACGGATGAGCGCGGCGACCAGCTTCTATGCGACCTTCCAGCAGCTGACCCTGTCGCTGGGCATCTGCACGGCGGCGACGGTGCTGGAGCTGGGGACGCTGGTCGAGGGCAAGGCGCAGCCGACGCTGACCGTGTTTTCGGCGGCGTTCCTGGTGGTTGCCGCGATCTCGGCCTCCGCCGTGATCTGGAACCGCCGCTTCGCTGCCGATGCGGGGGCGGAGATGAGCGGGCACCACCCGGTGCGGTGAACCCGCCCGCCCCGCCGTCCGCAAACCGCTTGCATTGCATGTGTACAAATGTACACATCGCCGTCGATCCGCTGCTCGGAAAGGATGGATGTCATGCAGGAAACGCGAATGTCGCGCCGGTCGGTCATGGGGGGTGCGATGGCGCTGACGGTGCCGGGCATCGGCGGCGTGGCTGCGGCGCAAGGCGCGGGCAGGCCGGTGCTGGGCCGCCGCGACGGCCGCTGGCTGAACGAGCCCCGGCAATGGAGCGTCGATGCGGCGGGCGACCTGACCCTGGTCACCGATCAGGGCACCGATTTCTGGCGCGAGACTCATTATGGCTTCACGCGCGACAGCGGCCATTTCCTGGGCTTCACCGCCCCCGACGCCTTCACCGCGCAACTGCGCATCCGGGGCCGTTACGACAAGCTCTACGATCAGGCGGGCATCATGGTGCGCGTCGACGAACGCCGCTGGGTCAAGGCGGGGATCGAGCTGTCCGATGGCCGCGCGATGTTGAGCAGCGTGCTGACCGATGGCCGCTCCGACTGGGCGACCGGCCCCTATATGGGCGATGCCGGCGACTTCTGGATGCGCGCCACGGTCGCCAGGGGCGTGTTGCGGTTGCAGGTGTCGGCGGACGGCCGGACATGGCCGCTCGTCCGGCTGGCCCCCTTTCCCGTCGCCACCGCCTATCAGGTCGGGCCGATGGCCTGCACCCCGGAGCGCAGCGGGTTGAGCGTCCGCTTTTCCGACCTGCGCATCACCGCCCCGCTGGGCAAAGACCTGCACGATCTGAGCTGATCGATGCGCCAGAAGGACCGGATGCTGGCGGGCGAGCCCTATACCGCCGACGATCCCGAACTGGCGGCCGACCAGGCGGCGGCGGCGGCTTGGATGGCGCGCTACAACGCGTCGCTCGCCGCCGATGCGACAGAGCGTCATGCGCTGCTGGTCGCGGGGCTGGGCAAGGTCGGGCGCAACGTCGTCGTGCGACCGCCCTTCCACTGCGACTATGGCTATAACATCGCGCTGGGCGAAGGGGTCTTCCTGAACTTCGGCTGCGTCATCCTGGACGTCGTGGCGGTGGAGATCGGCGCGGGGACGCAGGTCGGGCCCGGCGTCCAGATCCTGACCGCCGACCACCCGCGCGACCCCGCGCAGCGCGCGCAGGGTCTGGAATGGGGGCGACCGATCCGGATCGGCGGCAATGTCTGGATCGGCGGCGGTGCGCTGATCCTGCCCGGCGTCACCATCGGCGACGATGCGATCATCGGCGCGGGCAGCGTCGTGACCCGTGACGTCGCCCAAGGCGCGACGGTGGCGGGCAATCCCGCCCGGCCGATCGGACGATGAGCGCCCGGCTCGACCGGACCGGCACGGGCAAGCCGCATTTCGAGACGCTCGACGGCCTGCGCGGCACGGCGGCGCTGCTGGTCGTCGCCTTCCATATCCAGGGCATCACCGTGCTGTTCGATCCGGCGCGGCTGATGCTGCCCCATGCCTATCTCGCGGTCGATTTCTTCTTCGCGCTGTCGGGATTCGTGATCGGCTATGCCTATGACGACCGATGGGGCGCGATGACGGTGCGCGACTTCCTCGCGCGACGCCTGCTTCGCCTGCATCCGCTCGTCATGCTGGGTGCCCTGCTCGGGCTGGCGAGTTATCTGGGCGATCCCTTTGCCGATGGGCGGCAGGATGCCTCGGCCGCATGGGTGGCTCTGGCCTTCGTCGCGGCGATGCTCGCCCTGCCCTCGCCGCCGCTGCCCAATCGGCTGGGGGACAGCCATCCGCTCAATGCCCCGGCCTGGACCCTGTTTCAGGAATATATCGGCAATCTCGCCTATGCGCTGGTCCTGCGTCGGCTGCGGATGCGGGCGCTGATCGCGCTGACCGGGCTGGCGGCGATGGCCTCGCTGGTCACCGCGCTGTCGCTGGGGTCCTACGATACCGGCTGGGGGCTGGCCAATTTCTGGGGCGCGCCGATCCGGCTGGCCTATCCGTTTCTCGCGGGACTGCTGCTCTATCGGCTGGGCGACCGGCTGCCGCGCCTCACCCTGGGTTTCCCGCTGTTGAGCGCGATCCTGCTCGCGCTGTTCGCCGCGCCGGTGCTGGGGACGTGGCACGGCATCGCGCTGAACGGGCTGTACCAGGCCGGGTGCGTGCTGATCCTGTTTCCCGCCATCATCGTGGCGGGCCGACATTCGGCGGGCGGCCCCGCGACGCTGCGGCTGTGCAGGCTGGCGGGGCGGCTCTCCTATCCGCTCTACATCACCCATTATCCGTTCGTGTACGTCTATATGAACTGGGTGGCGACCCGACCGGCCAGCGGCGCGACGACCGCGGCGATCGCGGTTTCGCTCTATCTGTTCACGATCCTGTTCGCCGCGGCCGCGCATCATTATTGGGACGCGCCCCTGCGAAGGCGCCTGAATACCCTGATAACAAAGCGATAAATTCGCCGCCCCGCATTGCGCGGCGGCATGATCGGGTTGTACCCCTTGCCCCGGAACGCCCGGAGCGGCGCGGAGGAGAGCCCGATGATGAAGTCCCTGACCGTCCTGACCCTGTCGGCGCTCGCCCTGGCCGCCCCGGCCGTCGCCCGGTCCGACGGCGCCACGGTCCGGATCGAGACGGGGCAGGTGCGTGGCACCGTCGCGGACGGTGTGGCCAGCTGGAAGGGCATTCCCTTTGCCGCGCCGCCGGTCGGCCCCCTCCGCTGGCGCGCGCCGCAACCGGCGGCGCGTTGGCAGGGCGTGCGCGACGCCACCGCCTATGCCACCGACTGCATGCAGCAACCCTTTCCCAGCGACGCCGCGCCGCTCGGCACCCGGCCGTCGGAGGACTGCCTCTACGCCAATGTCTGGAAGCCCGCCGGGAGCGGAGGCAAGCTGCCGGTGCTGGTCTGGATCTATGGCGGCGGCTTCGTCAATGGCGGGGCATCGCCGCCGACCTATGCGGGGGCGAACCTGGCGCGCCAGGGGGTGATGGTCGTCAGCTTCAACTACCGGGTCGGGCGGTTCGGCACCTTCGCGCTGCCGCAGTTGACCGCCGAGAATGCCGATGGCGGGCGGCTGGGCAATTACGGCACGATGGACCAGATCGCCGCGCTGCGCTGGGTCCGGCGCAACATCGCGGCGTTCGGCGGCGATCCGGCCAGGGTCACTATCGTCGGCGAGAGCGCGGGCGGCATGTCGGTGCACCAACTCGTCACCTCACCCGAGGCGCAAGGACTGTTCGCCCGGGCCTTCGTCATGTCGGGCGGCGATGCGCGCAGCGATCCGCGCAGGACGCTCGCCGCCGTCGAGCGGATCGGCGCGGCCTTCGCCCGCACCAAGGGGATCGACCCCGCCGCCCCCGACGCGCTGTCGCGGCTGCGCGCGCTGTCCGCCGAGCAGGTGACCGACGGGCTGAACCTGGCGCAGCTCTTCAACCCCGCAGGCGGCGAGCCGACCTTTTCCGGCCCCTTTGTCGACGGCAAGGTGATCGTCGATCCGCACGCGGCCTATCGGGCCGACCGCTTCGCGCGGGTGCCGATGGTGGTCGGCGCGACCGATGCCGATATCGGCGGCAAGACCGGCTATATGGTCGGCGGCGCACGCGCGGTGGCGGGAATGCTGGCCGACAAGCGCGTGCCGGTCTGGGAATATCGCTTTTCCTATGTCGCCTCCTCGGTCGGCCAGCCAGGCGCGCAGCATGCGACCGACATCCCCTTCTTCTTCGACAACCAGGCGATCAAATATGGCACCGCCACGACCCCGCGCGACCGGGCGATGGGCCGGGCGATGAGCGGCTATCTCGTCAATTTCGTGAAGACCGGCGACCCCAATGGCGCGGGCCTGCCCCGCTGGGACCGCTATGGCCGTGCCGCCGACACGCTGGCGGATTTCACGCCCGCCGGAACGGTCATGGTCGGTCGCGATCCCTGGGGCGCGGATATCGACCGGGTTGCCGCCTCCGGGGATGCTCCCTAACCTGCGGGGACAAGGACAGAATAACAGGCCGGGAGTGGTGAGGATGGACGAAAGCGGGATCAACCGGCGCCAGGCGCTGGCCGGGGCGGCATGGACGGGCACGGCGATGCTGGCCGGCGGGACCGCCCGCGCCGCCGCGCCCGCAGGGCCGCTCGCCCCGCGCCCGCCCATGGGCTGGAACAGCTGGAACAGCTTCGCCACCACCATCACCGAGGCGCAGGCGCGCGAGACCGCCGCGATCATGCGCGACCGACTGCTGCCCTTCGGCTATGATATCTTCACCGTCGACATCCAATGGTATGAGCCCAACGCCGCCAGCTATGAATATAGCGCCGCGCCGGTGCCCGCGATGGATGGTCATGGCCGCCTGATCCCCGCGCCCAACCGCTTTCCCTCCAGCGCCGACGGATCGGGCTTCACGAAATTGGCGGCGGACGTGCACGCCATGGGGATGCGGTTCGGCATCCACCTGATGCGCGGCATTCCCCGGCTGGCGGTGAAGCGCAACCTGCCGGTCCTCGGCACCCGCTACCGCGCCGCCGACATCGCCGACACGAGCAGCATCTGCGCCTGGAATCCCGACATGTACGGCGTCGACATGACCCGGCCCGGCGCGCAGGCCTATTATGACAGCGTGTTCGCGCTCTATGCCTCCTGGGGCGTCGATTTCGTCAAGATGGACGATATGAGCCGCCCCTATGACGCCCATGCCCCCGAGATCGAGGCGGCGCACAAGGCGATCGGCAATAGCGGCCGCCCGATCATCCTCAGCCTGTCGCCTGGCGAGACGCCGGTGATCCGGGGCCCACATGTCCGCCGCCATGCGCAGATGTGGCGCATCTCGGACGATTTCTGGGACGAATGGCCGATGCTGGAGGCGCAGTTCACCCGGCTGGAGAATTGGACGCCCTATTGCGGGCCGGGCGGCTGGCCCGATGCCGACATGCTGCCGCTCGGCCGCCTCGCGCTGGGCAAGCGGGACACCAAGTTCACCCCCGACGAGCAGCGGACGCTGATGACGCTGTGGTCGATCGCGCGCTCGCCGTTGATCATGGGCGGGGACCTGCGCCATCTGGACGCGCCGACGCTGGCGCTGCTGACCAACCGCGCGGTGCTGGCGGTCAACCAGGCCTCGACCGACAACCGGCCGCATTTCGTCGAGGACGGCGCGCGCATCTGGGCCGCCACGCCCGAGGGTGCGCCGCGCGACCGCTATCTCGCGCTGTTCAACACCACCGACAAGCCCAGGGAGGTCGGCCTGGCCCTGTCCTATCTGGGCCTGAAGGGCGGGGTCGGCGTGACCGACCTGTGGAGCGGACAATCGCTCGGCCGGGCGAACGGCCGTTTCGCGCAGACCCTGCCGCCGCATGGATCGGGGCTTTATCGCCTGCGCGCCTGACGCGAACCGGCATGGCGGATGAACCCACTGTCCTCCGGCGGTAAGGCGGGGTCGATCCCGACCATGGCAGGAACCGCCGCATGGCTGCCCGCTTTCCCCGCTTACGCTTCGCCCCTCTCCTCGCGCTCGGCCTGATCGCGGCGTTGTCCTGACCGCCCTGTCCGATCCGCGCATCTATGATCGCGGTCAGGGCGTGTGCGGCACGATCGCGGCAAAGGGCAATGGCTGCACGCCCTTCATCCGCTTCGACGGCACGCGTGGCGGCGGCATCGTCGGGGACGGCGCGATCGACGGTGCGGGCGGCATCCCGATGACCGGCCATGCCGAAAGCTGGTGGCAACTCGCCCGCCGTGCCCAGCGCGAGGGCGGCCAACAGAACAATCCCCGGCTGCTCGAGGCCGATCATGCCCGCAATCTCGTCTTCTACCGCGTCACCCTGCGCAACGCCCCCAATTTCCATGTCGTGCTCGACGATGTGCAGGGGGCGACCTTCTGGGGCGTGCGCATCGACACGCCCGCCGATGCGCGCAACACCGACGGCATCGATCCGGGCGCGTCGCAGGACATCACCATCGCGCACGCCTTCATCCGGACCGGCGACGACAATGTCGCGATCAAGGCGGGCAAGGGCCCGACCCGGCATGTCTCGGTCCTCGACAGCCATTTCTATGCGGGGCACGGCCTGTCGATCGGCAGCGAGACGCAGGCCGGGGTCAGCGATATCCTCGTCCGCCATCTGACGCTCGACGGCACGACCTCGGGGCTGCGGATCAAGAGCGACGCCAGCCGGGGCGGGCTGGTCACGCGGGTCCGCTATGACGGGATATGTCTGCGCGGCAACCGGCGGCCGATCGATTTCGACACGCGCTATGATGCCTCGGCACAGGGGTTTGCGATCCCGCTCTACCGCGACATCACGCTGCACGACGTGGCCGGCACCGACGGCACGCTGGTGCTGCGCGGGCATGATGCGGGCCATCCGCTGGAGGTGACGATGGACGGCGTCCGCTTCGCACCCGGCGCGACATGGCAGGTCGAGAATGCGCGGATCGCCGCCGGGCCGGGCGGCGTCTCTCCGCCACCGCCGGGCCCCGCCCTGCCCCCAGCCCAGGCTGCGACTGGGGATTGTGCCGCCCGCTGGACACCCTTTCCCGAAGGTGGATAGCGCGAAGGATCAGGGGGCGGCGGGCACCACCCCCTTGGGCGCGGCGGCTAGGCGGCGGATCAGATCGGTCTCCGCCGGGCGATAGGGCGTGCCGTCGCCGCGAAACACCTCGTGAAACCAGATGGTCGGTTCCTCAAGGACATAGGGCTTCTTCCAGCTATCCCATGGCAGCCGCGTCCGCGTCTTCCCATCGACAAAGCCCCAATTCATCATCGCGACATTGTACCGCTTGCCGATGGGCAGCGATCCGTCGAAGGTCGATCCGTTGCCGCGCGCCATATATTCGGTGCACAGGATCGGGCGGTTATAGGGGAGCAACTGCTTGACCCGCCGCTCGAACGTCTCGGGCCAGCTATAGTCGTGGAACGAGATCACGTCCGACTGCGCCAGTTGCAGCCTCTCCATCGGCGAGGCGCGCCCGCCCGGCGCCCAGTCCTCGCCCAGCCATACGCCCGACGTGATCGGCTGCGACGGCTCCGCCGCGCGGGCCCAGTCGAACACCTGCGCCAGCATCGCGCGGACCAGCGGCTCCTTGCCCTCCTGCCCCTTATATTGGTCGGCGCCATTGTCGGGCTCGTTCCACACGTCCCAGCCCAGAATGCGCGGATCGTCGCGGAAGGCGCCGATGACGCCCTGCACATAGGCGCGGTAGCGGGGCCAGCGCGCACGGTCGCGCAACCCCGCCATTCCCGGCCCCTGCACCCAGCCCGAATTGTGGACGCCGGGGATCGGCGGATGCTGCGGCCCCGGCCGGGGGTCCGGGTCCCAGCAGCTGTCGAACAGCACGAAGAGCGGGCGGATGCCATGCGCGCTGGCGATGGTCAGGAACGCGCCGATCCGCTGCCTGAACCCCTCCGGGTCCTGCGCCCAGAGCTGGTCGTGCAGGAACACCCGCATCGTGTTCATCCCGATGCCCTGCGCCAGCGCCAGTTCCCGGTCGATCCGCGCCGGGTCCCAGGTCGCCGCCTGCCACATCTCCAGCTGGTTGATCGCCGAGGCGGGGGTGTAATTCGCCCCCACCAGCCAGGGCTGGCGATCATACCAGACCCGGGCCTGCGCCTCGGTCCAGCGGTCCCGCGCCTCGGCCGGTGCGGCGGGCAACAGCGCGAGCAGCGCGATTCCGCCCAGCATCCATGGCTTCATCCCATCCTCTCCCTTGTCTTGTTGGTCTTTTGCGCGAGGAGGCTAGAGAAAATTCCGTCGATGTTACAGGATATTGTACGACCAATCGGATCGACCGCGACAGGTCGGCCGCAACCATGAGAGAGGATCAGGATGAGGGCGTTCCACTATTGCGCCGCCGCCGGACTGGCGCTGGCGACCACCGTCTCGGTCGCCGCGCGGAACCCGCAATTCGAGGGGGCCGACCCGCATGCCATGATGATCGGCGACGAGATGTGGATCTTTCCCACCGGCGGGCCGGGGGGCAGTTGGGCCGCCGACCGGTTCGGCGCCTTTTCCAGCCGCGACCTCAAGGACTGGCGGCCACGCGGCGCGCTGATCCGCCGCGACCAGATCGGCTGGATCAAGGATGACGGCGCCCGCGACCATTTCCTCTGGGCGCCCGGCGTCGCGGTGCGGGGTGGCCGCTATTATCTCTATTATTCGGTCGGCCCGCAAAATCCGACGCCCAGCCGGATCGGCGTGGCCGTCGCCGACCGGCCCGAGGGACCGTATCGCGACAGCGGCCGCCCGCTCGTCACCGGCGGCCCGGGGTTCGAGGCGATCGACCCGATGGTCTTTACCGACCGCAAGTCGGGCCGGACCTATCTCTATGCGGGCGGCAGCGCGGGGGCGAGGCTGCGCGTCTGGCAGTTGAAGCCCGACATGGTATCGATCGCGCGCGAGATTCCGGTGCCGCAGCCGCCGAACTTCACCGAAGGCGCGTTCATGCACGAACGCGGCGGCCTCTATTACCTGTCCTACAGCCATGGCCGCTTCGACGGACCCGATTATTCGGTCCATTACGCGACCGCCCCCTCGCCCATCGGACCATGGCGCTATCGCGGTGCGATCCTGACCAGCGACGCGCGGCATCAGGGGCCGGGGCATCACAGCTTCGTGAAGACGCCCGACGGGCGCTGGCTGATCGTCTATCACCGCTGGGACCGCGCGGCCGGACCCGGTCCGTTCCGGGGCGAACGGGTCGTGGCGATCGACCGGATCGGCTATGCCCCGGACGGCGGCATCCGCCGCGTGACGATGACCGACGACGATGCGCCGACCCTTTCGCCCCGGCGGTGACGGGGACGCGTAAACTTCCGTTAACCATCTGAATCAAATCCGGATTCGGAATCCCAGCATCCGCCGCCCCAGGCCGTGGTTCCCGCTTCATAAGGGGCAGGCCGTGCGTCCGCATCTCTGTGCGACCCATGCGCCGTCGCCCCCGTCCGGCATTCCGTGCCGGACGCCGGGAACAGCTTTTGGGAGGAGCAGGGCATGCAGACCGAGATCATCGCCAAGGCCAGCGGAACCACGACGACCACCACCGCCAATGTCATCACGCTGGATGCGCCCAGCGTCGTCCGGCTCGACCTCGACCGCGCGCAGGTCGCCGCGATGGAACGGCAGGGCAACGACCTGATCATCCGCCTGGCCGATGGCCAGACCATCCGTATCGACCATTTCTACAACGAACAGCGCGGCACCATCAGCGACCTCGTCCTGCGCGACGATCAGGGCGGTCAGTGGCTGGCGCATCCCGCCGCCAGTGGCGCGGGCCGCTTCACCGCGCTGACCAGCCTCGACGACCTGCTGGCCGCGCAGGGGGCGGCGCAGGGCGGCGGCGCGTCATTCATCCTGCCCGCCGTGCTGGGCGTGGCGGGGGTCGGCGGTCTGGTCGCGGCCGTCTCGGGTGGCGGCGGTGACGATGATCGCGCCCCCGCCACCCCACCGACCGCCGATACGCAAGCGCCCGCGCGGCCTACCGCCATCTTCAACCCGGCCGGAACCGGCGTCACCGGCACCGGCGAGGCCGGGGCGACGGTCCGCGTCACCGATCCCACCGGCACGGTGATCGGGACCGGCACGGTCGGCGCGGACGGCAGCTATGCCATCACGCTCAACCCGCCCCAGACCAATGGCCAGCCGGTCACCGTCACCCAGTCGGACCCGGCGGGCAATGTCTCGCCCGGCGCGAGCGTCACCGCCCCCGACATCACGCCCCCCACCGCCCCCACCGCCACCGTGAACGGCCAGGGCACGACGATCACCGGCACCGGCGAGCCCGGTGCGACCGTCACCGTCCGCGATGCCGCCGGAAACGTGCTGGGCACCGCGACGGTCGATGCGCAGGGCAACTACACGCTGACGCTGACCACGCCGCAGGCCAATGGCGGCACCCTGACCGTCACCCAGGCGGATGCCGCGGGCAATGTCTCGTCCGCCGCCACGCTGACCGCGCCCGACATCACCCCGCCCGCCGCACCGACCGCGACGCTCGGCCAGAATGGCACGACGATAACCGGCACCGGCGAGCCCGGCGCGACGGTTTCGGTTCGTGACGCGGCCGGGCAGGTCATCGGCACCACCACCGTCGATGCGCAGGGCAACTATACGCTGACCCTCACCACGCCGCAGACCAATGGCGGCACGCTGACCGTCACGCAGGCCGACGCGGCCGGGAATGTCTCGCCCGCCGCCACGCTGATTGTGTCCGATACGACCGCGCCCGCCGCGCCGACTGCCACGCTCGGGCAGAATGGCGACACCGTCACCGGCACCGGTGAACCCGGCGCGACGGTATCGGTTCGTGATGCAACCGGGCAGGTCATCGGCACCGCCACCGTCGATGCGCAGGGTAACTACACGCTGACCCTCACCACGCCGCAGGCCAATGGCGGCACGCTGACCGTCACGCAGGCCGACGCGGCGGGCAATGTCTCGCCCGCCGCCACGCTGACTGTGTCCGATACGACAGCGCCCGCCGCACCAACCGCCACGCTCGGGCAGAATGGCGATACCGTCACCGGCACCGGCGAGCCCGGCGCGACGGTTTCGGTTCGCGATGCGGCAGGACAGGTCATCGGCACCGCCACGGTCGATGCGCAGGGCAATTATACGCTGACGCTGACCGCGCCGCAGACCAATGGCGAGACGCTGACCGTCACCCAGGCGGATGCGGCGGGCAATGTCTCGGCTGCGGCCACGCTGACCGCGCCGGATACCAGCGCCCCCGGCGCGCCGGTCGTCGCGGTCAGCGCGGACGGCACGGTGCTGACCGGGACGGGCGAGCCCGGTGCGACCGTGCGGGTCACGGACGCCGATGGCCTGCCGATCGGTACCGCCATCGTCGGCGCGGATGGCACGTTCAGCATCGCGCTGCCCACCGGCACCGCCGATGGCCGGACGCTGTCGGCGACGCAGACCGACGCGGCGGGCAATGTCTCCGCCGCCGTCACCACCGTCACGCCCGATCTGGCGGCGCCCGACGCGCCCTCGGTCGCACTCAGCCCCGAGGGCACGGTCGTCACCGGCACCGGCGAGGCGGGCGCGATCGTCGAGATTCGCGACGCCGACGGCACGCTGATCGCGACCGCGCCCGTGGCGGCGGACGGCAGCTTCTCGGTGACGCTGCCGACGCCGCAGGCCAATGGCGAGATGCTGATGGTCACGCAGACCGACGCGGCGGGCAATATCTCGCCGCCGATGATGACGGTCGCCCCAGACATCACCCCGCCGGACGCGCCCGGCGTCACGCTGTCGGGTGACGGCGCGGCGGTCTATGGCAATGGCGAGCCCGGCGCGACGGTGCGGATCGTCGATGCGAACGGCAATCTGCTGGGCAGCGCGGTGGTCGCCGCCGACACCAGCTTCGTCGTGTCGCTCGCCACGCCGCAGACCGGCGGCCAGGTCCTGACCGCGACGCAGACCGATGCCGCGGGCAATGTCTCCGACCCCAGCATCGTCGCGGCCCCCGACGTGACCGCCCCCGATGCGCCCGTCGCGACGATCGCGCCGGATGGCAGCGCGGTCATCGGCACCGGCGAGCCCTTCGCCACGGTCACCGTGCGCGGGCCGGACGGCACGCCGCTGGCAAGCGCGGTGGTCGGCGCGGACGGCGGCTATAGCGTCACCCTGTCCCCCGCCCAGGCCAATGGCGAGACCCTGACGGTCGGCCAGACCGATCGCGGCGGGAACAGCTCGTCCTCGGTCACCCTCACCGCGCCCGACATCACCGCCCCGACCGGGCTGACCGCGACGATCGACGGCAACGGCATCGTCGTGACCGGCAGCGGCGAGCCCGGTGCGACCGTCACCATCCGCGATGCGGGCGGCACGGCGATCGGCACCGCGCAGGTCGATGCCAATGGCGGCTATAGCGCGACGCTGACCACCCCGCAGGCCAATGGCCAGGTGCTGAGCGTGACCCAGGCCGATGCGGCGGGCAATGTCTCCGCCCCCGTCCCGCTGACCGCGCCCGATATCACCGCGCCGCTCGCGCCGACCGGATCGGTCGTCGATGCCGGGGTGACGCTGGCGGGCACCGGCGAGCCCGGCGCGACCGTCACCGTGCGGGCCGCCGACGGCACCCTGCTGGGCACCGCGCAGGTCGGCGCGGACGGCGGCTTCACCGTCCCGCTCGCCACGCCCCAGGCCAATGGCGAGACCGTGCAGATCGTCCAGACCGATGCGGCGGGCAATGCCTCGCCCGTCGTCATCGTCACCGCGCCGGACATCACCGCCCCCACCGGGCTGACCGCGACGGTCAGCGGCGACGGAACGCTGGTGACCGGCCTGGGCGAAGCGGGTGCGAGCGTCACCATTCGCGATCCTGCCGGTATCGTCATCGGCACCGCCATCGTCGGTGCGGACGGCAGCTATGTCGCGACGCTGACCACCCCGCAACGCAATGCCGAGACGTTGCAGGTGACGCAGGCGGATGCGGCGGGCAATGCCTCGCTCTCCGTCGCCCCCATCGCCCCCGACCTGACCGCCCCCGCCGCGCCCGTCGCCACGCTGTCGGCCGAGGGCATCACGGTCGGCGGCACCGGCGAGGTCGGCGCCACCGTCACCGTACGCGCGGCGGACGGGACGGTATTGGGCACCGCGCAGGTCGGAGCGGACGGCAACTTCGCCGTCACGCTGACCACGCCGCAGGTGAACGGCCAGACGCTGACCGTCACCCAGGCGGATGCGGCGGGCAATGTCTCGGCGCCGCTGGCGCTGATCGCGCTCGATACCAGCGTGCCGGTCGGGCTGACCGCCGCGATCGATGCCACCGGCACGGTCGTGACCGGGCTGGCCGAAGCGGGCGCGACCGTTACCGTGCGCGATGCGGGCGGCACGGTGGTCGCCACCGCGACCGCCGCCGCCAACGGCGCCTATACGGTCGTCCTCGCCCCGCCCCGGATCGACGGCGATACCCTGCTGGTGACGCAGGCCGATGCGGCGGGCAATGCCTCCGCCCCGGTGACGGTGACCGCGCCCGACTTCACCGCGCCCGATGCGCCGCTGGTCGCCGTCAACGCCGACGGCACCCTGGCCAGCGGCAGCGGCGAAGCGGGAGCGACCGTCACCATCCGCGACGCCGACGGGACGGTGATCGGCAGCGGCGCGATCGGTGCCGATGGCCTGTTCGCCGTGCCCCTGACCCCCGCCCAGGCGAATGGCGGGACGATCAGCGCCACCCTGTCCGACGCAACGGGCAATGTCTCGGGCGCGACCACCGCGATCGCGCCCGACATCACCGCGCCGGGCGCGCCGCTCGCCTCGCTCGATCCGACGGGTAGGATCGTGTCGGGCACGGGCGAGGTCGGCGCGACCGTGACGGTGCGCGATGCGGGCGGCAACGTGCTGGGCACCGCGACCGTCAATGCGGGGGGAAGCTATGCCGTGCTCCTGCCCGTCGCGCAGATCGACCGGCAGATCCTGTCGGTCAGCCAGGCCGATGCCACCGGCAATATCTCGGGCAGCACCAGCGTTGCCGCGCTCGATCTGACGCCGCCGAACGCGCCCGCCGCCGTCGTGGCGGCCGATGGCGCCAGCCTGACCGGCACCGGCGAGATCGGCGCGATCGTCACCATCACCGATCCGGTCGGGCTGGTGATCGCCACCGTGCCGGTCGGCGCGGACGGCCGCTTCACCGTCGCGCTCGCCCCGCCGCTGACCAACGGCCAGCTATTGACGCTGACCCAGGCGGATGCGGCGGGCAATGTCTCGGCACCGGGTGCGGCGATCGCCCCCGATCTGGTGCCCAACGACACGCCGGGCGCACCGACCGCCAGCGTCGCGCTGGACGGCGCGAGCGTATCGGGCACCGGACAGGCGGGCGCGACGATCACCGTGCGCGATGCGACCGGCACCGTCATCGGCGGTACCACCGTCAATCCGGACGGCAGCTACAGCGCCACGCTCACCATCCCGCAGACCAATGGCGAGACGGTCCGCGTGACCCAGGCCGATGCGGACGGCGATGTCTCGCCCCCCGCCATCGCCATCGCGCCGGACCTGACCCCACCCGCCGCGCCGACCGCGACGATCGACGCCACCGGCTCGGTGGTGACGGGCGCCGGGGAAGTCGGTGCGACCGTCCGCATCGCCGACGCGGGCGGCACGCTGCTGGGCAGCGGGGTGGTCGGCGCGACCGGCCGCTATGTGGTGGTGCTGTCCACGCCGCAGACCGATGGCCAGCCGCTGACCGCGACGCAGGCGGATGCGGCGGGCAATGCCTCGCCCGGCGTCGGCGTCGTCGCGCCCGACCTCACCGCGCCCCTCGCGCCGCTGGGGACCGTATCCGGGGACGGGACGACGGTCACCGGCACCGGCGAGGCGGGGGCGACCGTCACCATCCGCGACGTCGGCGGCACGATCCTGGCCACCGCGCTGGTGGCCGGGGACGGCAGCTTCACCGCGACGCTGTCGCCCGCTCAGGCCGATGGCCAGCTGCTGGTGCTGACCCAGGCCGATCCGGCGGGCAATGTCTCGCCGATCGCGCAGATCGCCGCGCCCGACATCAGCGCGCCGGTCGGCCTGACCGCCGCGATCGACGGCGCAGGCATCATCGTCACGGGCCAGGGCGAAGCGGGGGCGACCGTCACCATCCGCGATGCCGCCGGGACGGTGCTGGGCACGGCGCTGGTCGCCGCGAACGGCAGCTATGCCGCGCTCCTGACCACGCCGCAGGTGAACGGCCAGCTGCTGGTCGCGACCCAGGTGGATGCGGCGGGCAATAGCGGCACCCCCGCCCCCGTCACCGCGCCTGACCTGACCGCGCCGCTCGCGCCGGTCGGCATCGTCGCGGCCGACGGCACCGCCATCACCGGCACCGGCGAGGCGGGCGCCACCGTCACCGTTCGTGGCCCCGGCGGCATCGTGCTGGGCACCGCGCTGATCGCCGGGGACGGCAGCTTCACCGCGACGCTGACCCCTCCCCAGGCCAATGGCCAGCTGCTGTCGCTCAGCCAGAGCGATCCGACGGGCAATGTCTCGCCGATCGCGCAGGTCAGCGCCCCCGACATCACCGCGCCGGTCGGCCTGACCGCCGCGATCAACGGCGCGGGAACGCTGATCTCCGGCCAAGGCGAGGCGGGCGCGACCGTCACCATCCGCGACGCGGGCGGCACGGCGATCGCCACGGCGGTGGTGGCCCCCAACGGCACCTATGCCGCCATCCTCGCCACGCCGCAGGTCAACGGCCAGGCGCTGTCCGTGACCCAGGCCGATGCCGGGGGCAATGTCGGGGCCGCTGCCGCCGTGACCGCACCCGACCTCACCGCGCCGCTGGCGCCGGTCGGCATCGTGTCGGGGGACGGCACCACCCTGACCGGCACCGGCGAGGCGGGGGCGACCGTCACCATCCGGGGGCCGGGCGGCGCCATTCTGGGCACCGCACTGGTCGCGGCGGACGGCAGCTTCACCGTGCCGCTCGTCCCGGCGCAGGCGAACGGCCAGCTCCTGTCGCTCAGCCAGGCCGATGCGGCGGGTAATGTCTCGGCGACCGCGCAGGCGACCGCACCCGACATCACCGCCCCGATCGGGCTGACCGCCGCGATCAACGGCGTCGGTACACTGGTCACCGGCACCGGCGAGGCCGGAGCGACGGTCACCGTCCGCGATCCGCTGGGCACGGTCATCGGCACCGGCATCGTCGCGGCCAATGGCAGCTATAGCGTGACGCTGACCGTGCCGCAGGCCAATGGCCAGCTCCTTCAGGTGACGCAGGCCGATGTCGCGGGCAATGCCTCGCTGCCCGGCAGCGTGATCGCGCCCGACATCACCCCGCCCGCCGCCCCGCTGGCGACGGTCAACGGCACGGGCACGACCGTCACCGGCACCGGCGAAGCGGGGGCGACGATCCGCATCCTCGATCCCGCCGGACAGCTGGTCGGCACCGCGCTGGTCGGTGCGGATGGCGGCTATAGCGCGACGCTGTCCACGCCGCAGGCCAATGGCCAGCTGCTGAGCGTGACCCAGACCGATGCGGCGGGCAATGCCTCGGTCCGGATCGTCGCCAACGCCCCCGACATCACGCCCCCCGCGCCCCCGACCGCCACGATCAATCCGGGCGGCACGGTGGTCAGCGGCCTGGGCGAGCCGGGCGCCACGGTGGAGGTGCGCAACGCCGCCGGGACCGTCATCGGCACCGGCACGGTCGCCCCCGGAGGGCTCTATGCGGTCACCCTGCCCAGCCCGCAGCTGGCGGGCGAGACGCTGAGCGTGGGCCTGCGCGACGGGGCGGGCAATGTCTCGGCGGCGGTGTCGATCGTCGCGCCCTTCGACATCGGCGCCTTCGACAACACCGCCACGGCGCTGGTCGATCTGGTCCCGGTCCAGACCAACGAGAATCTGGGCAGCGCCAATTATACCGCGCTGGTCTCGCTGGGGCTGGTCAACCTCGATGCGCAGGTGCTGGCCATCCCCAATGTCCAGTTCACCGTCGATGCGGGCCATACGCTGGCGGCGACCTTCACCTATGACTCGCTGGCCAATGTCGGGGTCGCCAGTGGCTATTCGGTGGTGGTCCAGCGGTTCAACGGGACCAGCTGGGTCGCGGTCGATGGCGGCGGCACGTCGTCGCTGCTGGAGGTCGGGCTGCTGAACGGCAACCTCGTCGCCAATGCCGATCTGGGGCCGGGCCAGTACCGCGCCTTCGTCACCTTCGACAATATGCTGGGCGTCGGGCTGCTGGGCGGGCTGAGCGTCACCGGGGTCGATTCCGACTTCACCGACATCGCGCAGGTCATACCCGCCGTCACCAACGGCAACGTCATCACCGATCCCGGCACTAGCGGCCAGATCGACGTGGTCAGCCCGCAGACGGTCGTGGAGAGCGTGACGCTGAACGGCGTGACGACGGCGGTGACGGCCGACACCACGATTGTCGCGGGTCTATGGGGTACGCTGACCATCGCGCGCGACGGCAGCTATACCTATATCCCCGATGCGAATGCGGCGGTGCTCGGCAAGGTCGACCGCTTCACCTACACGCTGCTCGACGCCTCGGACAATGAACGCGAGAGCGCCACGCTGACCATCACGATCGGCAGCCCCGACGTGACCGGCGCGCCCCTGGCCGTGAACGACATCGCCACCGCCGCGGCCAGCTTCGTCAACGTGGTCGAGACGCGCGCGCCGGTCGTCGACACCAGCTTCACCACGCCGCTGGCGAGCATATTGTCCGGGCCGCAGACCGGGCGGGCCGTCGACAGCTTCACGGTGGACGCCAACAGCGTCGCCAACGTCACCCTGTCGGCGGTCATCGCGCCGGGGCTGGCGCTGCTGCCCAGCTATACGATCACCGTCACCAATGCGGCGGGCACGGTGGTCGGCACCAACTCGGGCACCGGCGTGGCGGGCATTGGCGGGGTGCTGGGCACGGGGCTCAGCGTGACGATGACCGGGCTGCCCTCGGGCACCTACAACTACACCGTCACCAGCACCAACGCGCTGGGCACCGGCTATACGAGCAGCGTCTATGTCGCCCAGACGGTCACCCATCTCGACCAGTTCGCGCTGACCGGCACGACCCCGGTCAGCGGCGACCTGTTGGCGAACGACGCGCCGGGCAGCGACTTCCTGGAAATCCGGATGTTGTCGGGCGGCCGCTTCGTCGCGGTGGGCGACACGCCGCTGACGCTGACGGGCGCGCACGGCACGCTGACGATCAACGAGGTTGGACAGTATAGCTATCAGCCGAGCGCGACGCTGGGCTATTCGGCGGTCGATCCGGTGGACAGCTTCACCTATCAGATCGTCCAGCCCGACGGGCAGGTGGCGACCGCGCGGCTGGACGTCGCGGTCGACATCAACAACGGCGTCGCCCCGGCCTTCCCGGCCGCGACGATCACCGCGCTCGATGCCGATGGCATGGATCATCTGGCGCTCGACGTGGTGCCGATGATGGCGGACATCGACCAGCCCGCGCCGGTGGTCGCCGCCGACCATGGCGACGCGCGGATCGCCCTGTCGATGATGGAGGGCCAGGGCGATCTGGAGGCGGTGCTGACCCGCTATCTGGATACGCGGCAGCCCGCGACCGTCACCCTGACCGACGATCGGGGATCGACCGCGATCGCCACCGATACCGGTCCCATCGACGCCGCGCCGATCGTCGACGATCCGCTGGGCTATCTGACCGTTTCGGCCGACTCCGAGCAGGAGAAGCTGGCGACCATGCACATAATGTGACGAATGCGGTCACCACTCCGGAAATGGACGTGATTGACAGTGCCGAAGGCGCCAGCCTTCGGCACTTTTCTTCTTTTATTAAAGCAGTTTAGCCGAACTCCGGCGCTGGAGAGGCTAGGAAAGGCGCCTGATGAGAACAGAGTGGCGTGAACGCTATCAGCGACGATGGGAAAGGGTGATGGCGGCTGTTCTGGCGGTGATCATGGCAAGCCCCCCCGTATCGGCCGAACCGGCCGTCACGATGGAAAGCGCCATGCGCGAGGTGCTGGCCTGGCACCCCTCGGTCACGCAGGCCAGCGCGACGCTGGACGCGCGCGGCGAGGATGTCGAGGTTGCGCGCGCGGGCTATCTCCCCCGGATCAGCGCGGGCGTCGGCAGCGGCTATGACAGCCGGATCAGCACCGGCTGGCGCCCCAGGCCGCAACTGTCCGCCTCGCAGATGCTGTATGATTTCGGCAAGGTCGCGGGCGCGGTGGAATCGGCGCGCGCGGGCACCCGGATCGGGCGCGCCGACCTGTTGCTGGCGGTGGATGCCCTGATCCGCGACACCGGCTTTGCGATGATCGAGGTCCAGCGCAACGCCGCGCTGCGCGCCATCGCGGTGGAGCAGCTGGCACGGATCGAGGATATCAGCGCGCTGGTCGAAAAGCGGTTCGGCAAGGGCGCGACGACGCGCTCCGACGCGCTCCAGGCGCAGTCGCGGGTCGCCGCCGCGCGCGCGACGCTGACCCGGATCGAGGCGGAACAGCGCCGCTGGACCACCAGCCTGTCCTTCCTGCTGGGCCGCGAGAGCGCGCCCGCGGTCGATCCGCAGGTGCCCGACTGGCTGTTGCGCAGCTGCGGCCGCGCGATGACGGTCGACTGGGCCGATGTGCCCGCGATCATGCGGGCCCGCGCGCAATATGAACAGGCGACCGCCGAGGCGCGGCGCGCCCATGCCGGGCGGCTGCCCACCATCGCGCTGGCGGGCGATGCCTCGGCCGATGTGTCGTCGCCCTTTTCCGACCGCAGCCTTTATAATTTCGGGTTGAACGTCACCAGCGACGTGTTCGGCGGCAATGCGGTGCGCGCCCGCGCGCGCAGCGCCGATTACGGCGTCCGCGCCGCCGAGGCGGCCGAGCGCCAGGCCCGCAACGAGGCGGGCCAGCAACTCGCCGAGGCGCAGCAGCAGATGGCCGGGCTGTCGCAACTGCTCACCACGCTCGCCGAACGGCAGGACAATATGGTCGAGACGGGCAAGCTCTATCGCCTGCAATATCTCGAGATGGGCACGCGCACGCTGGTCGACCTGCTCAACGCCGAACAGGAATTGCAGCAGGCCCGCTTCGACGCGGCGAATACCGAGCATGACCTGCGGCGGCTGGCGGTGGAATGCCTCTATGTCTCGGGCCAGGCGCGCGACGATTTCGGGCTGACCGGCACCAGCATCCGGGGGGTGACGCTGTGACCGCGCCCGCCGATGCGCAGGGCTGGATCGACATGATGGGTCAGGTCGCCCGCCATTACCGCATGCCCTTTGCCGAACAGCGCGCGCGGCTGACCGCGCTGTGGCAGGGCGAGGGCGACGAGGAGACGCGGGTCCGCGCGCTCGCCCGCGCCTCGGGCCTGTCGGTGCGCTTCGCCGCCCCGGCCAGCGTCCGGCTGACCAGTTGGCGGCTACCGGTCATCGCCTGCCTGGCGGACGGCGAGCTGGCGCTGATCACCGCGATCGACGCCGAGGGGCAGGCGCTGTTCACCGTCGCGGGCGAGGGCGATCTGGCGGTGCAGCGACCGCTCGCCGCGCTGGTCGAACAGACCCGCGTCTTCGTCATCCCGCGCCCGTCGCGCTCGGCCGCCGATGTCCGGGTCGACAGCTATATCCGCCCCTTCCAGCCGCACTGGCTGCGCGACATCCTGCTTCAGGACGCACGGGGCTACGGCCATGTCGCCGTCGCCTCGGTCGTGACCAACTGCCTGGGGCTGGCGGGCGTGCTGTTCTCGATGCAGGTCTATGACCGGGTGGTCCCCGCCCAGTCGATGCCGACGCTCTATATCCTGTTCCTGGGCGTGCTGCTGGCCACCGGATTCGATTTCGTCCTGCGGCGGCTGCGGGTCGGCATCACCGATATCCTTGGCAAGCGTGCCGATCTGCGGCTGTCCGATCGGGTGTTCGGCCATGCGCTGCGCGTCCGCAACCGCGCGCGGCCGACCTCGACCGGCACCTTCATCGCGCAGCTTCGCGATCTGGACCAGGTGCGCGACATGCTGACCTCGACCACCGTCGCGGCGGTGGCGGACCTGCCCTTCTTCCTGCTGTTCCTCGTCATCCTCTGCTTCATCGGCGGCACGCTGGCGCTGGTGCCGGTGGTGGCGCTGGTCGCGCTCCTGCTGCCGAGCCTTCTCGCCCAGCGTCGCCTGCGCGCGCATGCCACCGAGTCGATGCGCGAGACCTCGCTGCGCAACGCCCTGCTGGTCGAGGCGGTGCAGGGGATCGAGGATATCAAGACGCTCCAGGCCGAGGAGCGTTTCCAGCGCCAGTGGAACCATTGCAACGCGGTCGCGGGCGAGGCGCAGCTGCGCCTGCGCGGGCTGACCGCCAGCCTGTCGACCTGGGCGCAGAGCGTGCAGAATGCGGTCTATGCGACCGTGATCTTCGTCGGCGCGCCGATGGTCATCGCGGGCGACATCACGACCGGCGCGCTGGTCGCGACCTCGATGCTGGCCAGCCGGATGATGGCGCCGATGGGACAGGTCTCGCACCTGCTCGGCCGCTATCAGCATGCCAAGGTCGCCGCGCAGAGCCTGAACCAGATCATGGCGCTGCCGGTCGACCATCCCGATGCCGAGCATCGCATCCCCCTGCCCTCGGTCGCCGGGCGCTTCGCGCTGCGCTCGGCGGTGTTCGGCTATGCCGATCCTGATGCCCCCCCGGCGCTGACCGTCCCACGGCTGGACATTGGGGCGGGCGAGACGATCGCGCTGCTCGGCCGCAATGGGGCGGGCAAGTCCACGCTGCTGCAGGGCCTGTCTGGGATGCTCCAGCCGATATCGGGCGAGGTGCTGCTCGACGATCTCGCGCTGCACCAGATCGATCCCGGCGATGTCCGCCGCGACGTCGCGCTGCTGACCCAGGACAGCCGCCTGTTCCACGGGACGCTGCGCGAGAACCTGACCATGGGCGCACCGATGGCGCGCGACGAGGCGATCCTGGCGGCGCTCGCCATGGTCGGCGCGGTCGATTTCGTCCGGCGGCTGCGCGACGGGCTGGAGCACCGCGTGCTGGAGGGCGGGCGTGGCCTGTCGGGCGGGCAGCAACAGGCACTGCTGCTCGCCCGGCTGCTGATCCGCCAGCCGCAGGTCGTGCTGCTTGACGAACCGACCGCCGCGATGGACGAAACCGCCGAGCGCCAGTTCATCGAACGGTTCCGCGAGTGGAGCCGGGGCCGCACCGTTATCGTCGCCACCCACCGGATGCGCGTGCTCGAACTGGTCGACCGGATCATCGTGATCGACCAGGGCCAGATCCTGCTCGACCAGCCCAAGGCCAATGCGCTGGCGACCATGACCAAGGCCGGACAAGGTGGCGCACGGAGCCAGGCGGCATGACCGCGCTGACTCACCCCGCCGACCTGCCCTTCGCCGACGAGGGCGGCGCGCCGCTGCTGGCGGCCAAGCGGATGACCTGGGTGCTGACCGCGCTGTTCGTCGTGGCGCTCGGCTGGGCGTGGTTCGCCGAGCTGGACGAGGTCGCGACGGGCAGTGGCCGGGTGGTGCCGACCAGCCGCGAACAGGTGCTGCAATCGCTGGAGGGCGGCATCCTCGCCAGGATGCTGGTGCGGCAGGACGATATCGTGAAGCCCGGCCAGATCCTGGCGCAGCTCGACCCCACGCAAGCCGGATCGACGGTCGAGGAAAGCGCCGCCAAATACCGCGCCGCGCTCGCCGCGCAGGCGCGGTTGCAGGCGGAGGTGAACGGCACGCCCCTGACCTTCTCGCCCGAGCTGAACGCTTTCCCCGCGCTCAAGGCCGAGCAGCAGCGGCTATATGATGCGCGCCGCCGCAGCCTGGCCAGTTCGATCGGGCTGATCGACGAGTCGCTCGCGCTGATCGGCCGCGAAGTGGGGATCGGGGAGTCGCTGATCGCGGTCGGCGCGGCCAGCAATGTCGAGGTGCTGCGCCTGAAGCGCCAGCGCGCCGATCTGGACCTGAAGAAATCGGACCTGCGCTCGCAATATATCGTCGAGGCACGGCAGGACCTGGCCAAGGTCAGCGAGGAGGTGGAGGCGCTCGCCCCCGTGGTGCGCGGCCGCTCGGACACGCTCAGCCGCCTGACCCTGCGTTCGCCGGTGCGCGGCGTGGTCAAGAATATCGAGGTGTCGACCATCGGCGGCGTGATCCCGCCCAATGGCAAGATCATGGAGATCGTGCCGCTGGACGAACGCCTGCTGGTCGAGGCACGGATCGCGCCGCGCGACATCGCCTTTATCCGCCCAGGCCAGCGCGCCAGCGTCAAGATCACCGCCTATGACTATGCGATCTTCGGCGGGCTGGAGGGCAAGGTCAGCAGCATCTCGCCCGACACCATCCGCGACGAGGTGAACCCGGACGTCTATTATTACCGCGTCTTCGTGCGGACGACGGCCGACTCGCTGGTCAACAAGGCGGGCAAGCGCTTTCCGATCGTGCCCGGCATGATCGCCACCGCCGACATCCACACCGGCAGCAAGACCGTGCTGCAATATCTTCTGAAACCGCTCAACCGCGCGCGCGAGGCGATGCGTGAGCGGTAGTCGCCCCACTCCCATCCCATCCCACGCCATCCCAGGGATGACCGTCATCCCCGGCCTCAGCTCAGGATATGTCGATGTCGAAAAACCTGGCAGCCCGCTACCCCGCCACCCATGGTCGCACGGCGATGTCCGCCGCGCCGATCCGGGGGCATAACGGCCCCACCCTGCTCGCCCTCGCCCGCCAGATCCAGGCGATGCGCGCCAATACCGCCCAATTCTTTCCCCGCGACGTGTTCCGCGATTCCGCCTGGGACATGATGCTGGAGCTGTTCATCGCCGAGCAGCAGAACCGCCCCCTCTGCGTCAAGGAACTGATCCTCGTCTCGGGCGAAAGCTCGACCAGCGCGCTGCGCCGCATCGACCGGCTGGAGGGGGCCGGGCTGATCCGGCGGCGGACCGACCCGGCGGATCACCGCCGGCTGGCCGTCACCCTGACCCAGCGCGGCACCGATGCGATGACCGCGATGCTGCGCCACCTGGACCTGTCCATGACCGAGGACGGGCGGCCGCAAAGCTGACCCGTCCCCGGCCGCATGGCGATCAGAAGCGCTGGTCCCACCCGATGGTGAAGGTCCGCCCGCGCCCGGCGAAGAAGGCGAGGTTGTCGTTGGGCAGACGGGTGTCGCTGTTATAGTCGATATAGAAGCGATCGAAGATGTTCTGCGCGCTGACATAGAATCCGCCGATCCGCGTCTGGTAGCGCAGATAGGCGTCGGTCACCGTATAGCCGCCGAAATTGTTGCGCGGATCGGGATTGGCCTTGCCGTGGAAATTGCGCGCCAGATACAATTGCGTCTGCACCCGCGCCGAAACCGGGCCGGAGGCGAAGTCGGCCGCCACGTTCATCCGGTCGGGCGAGATGTTGGTGCCGTCCAGATCGGTGTCGACCTTGCCGTCCGGATTGCGCGTATCGCTGTCATATCTGCCGATCAGATGGGCATAGCCGGTCGACAGGCGCAGCCCCTCGATCGGCATCTTCATGCCCAGATTGAGCTCCAGCCCCTGGATCTCGACCCGCTGGCGCTGCACCTCGAAGATGCCGTTGCCCAGCGCCAGCAGCACCTGGCCCTTGTCGCTGGACGACCAGAAATAGGTGGCGCTGGCGTCCATCGGCCCGCGCTTCACCTCGACGCCGATCTCGCGATTGTTCGAGATGACCGGATCGATCGCGCGGAAATTGCTGAGGTCGGTGCCGGGGGTGGACACCGCACGGGTGATGCGGCCGATATCGGCCATGGTGAAGCCCTGCGCATAGCTGGCATAGGCGCGGATGCCCTTCCACGGCTCCAGGATCACGCCGCCATTGTACAGCAGCTGATCAAAGCCCGGTTCGCCGCCCTTGACGCTGACGCCGCCATAGGTCGCCGCATTCTTGCCGTCATAGGTGTTGGAGGCGAGCGTGTGGTAATCGTTGATGCGGACCTTCACATTCTCCCACCGGACGCCGCCCGCCAGACGGACCACGCCGTCGAACAGCTTCAGATTGGCCTGGGCGAAGGGCGCTAGGCTGCGGAAATCGGCGGGTGGCACCCAGACGCGATTGGTGATGATCAGCCGCTGTTCCGACTTGTCCCACAGCGCGTCGAAGCCGATCGTCGCGACCAGCGCCTCGAACCCCGGCACCGCGCGTTCATAGCTGGCCCGTGCGCCCAGCTTGCGCGACCGGTTCTCCGACTGGTCGAGCAGCGTGCCGACCGGCGCGATCGCCGGGTCCTGGAAGGTCGCGATCGCCGTCGGCTCGCCGCCGAACGTGTCATAGGTGCGGTTGAAGAACAGCTGCGCCGTCAGGTTGCCGCCTGCCACATCGCTGTCGGTATAGGATAGCGACAGGGCCTCGGCCTGGTTGGCGGCGGGCTTGCCGGGCGGGTTGCCGCGTACCGCGCTGGTCGGCACGCCGGTCAGGCGATTGCCCGCCAGCGGCACGAACCGTCCCTCGCCGTCCAGCGTGTAGCGATTGGCGATCAGGTCCAGCCGCCCGGTGTCGCGCAACTGCACGCCCAGCCGCGCGAACAGGTCGAGCGCGTGCGAATCCTGCGTCTCGCCCTGCGTCAGGTTGATCCCGATCCGGCGATCCTGCGCATCGTAGAAGACGCCGCGCCGTTCATAGGACGCCCCCAGCGTCGCGTCGAAGATACCGGACTTGTACTGGACAAGGCCCGCCGCCTTGCCGCCCAGCCCTTCGCCCTCGAACCCGTCGGCGGTGGTGCCCTGCACCAGCGCACGGCCCGACCAGCCCTCGGCCCGGGGTGGGCCGACCGTCACCTGGTTGATGATGCCGCCGGTCCCGCCGACGCCCTGAAGCGCGTTGGAGCCATAGATCAGCTCGACCCGGTCGATGAAGAAGCCGTCGATGGTGAAACCGTCGCGGCTGCCGTCGCGCAGCGGGGTCGTTTGCGGAATGCCGTTGATCGCATAGAGCGGCGAACGTCCGCGCAGCGTCTCCCCCGCCCCCGACAGCTTGCCGCGAGTCGGGGAAAAGCTGGGCGTCAGGACCGATATGGCATCGGTCGTGCTGCCCGAGATCGCGATCTGCTGGTCGAGCGCCGCCTTGTCGATGAGGTCGATGGTCAGCGGCAACGCGTTGGGCGGCAGGATGGTGCGCGCGGCAGTGACGACGACCTCCTGCTTGTCGGCCTCGTCCGCCGCGCCCTGCTCGGCGGCGGGTCGGACCTGCGCGACGGCGGGTGCCGCCATCGTCAATAGCGCGACCGCGCTGCTGGCAAGCCACGCCCGGCGCAGACCCGACCGAGCATTCGCTCCAACCTTATGCATCATTACCCCCTCGAAACCATTGACCCGAATCGCGAGGCGCCCTAACGCTACTCATTATCAATAACAAGCCTGGATCGACCGTGATCTCGACGCGCACGATATTGTTTCAGGTCCACTGGTTCCTGGGCATCACCGCCGGACTGGTGCTGGCGGTGATGGGCGTGACCGGCGCGCTGATCAGCTTCGAGCCCGAGATCCTGGCCGCGACCAATCCCGGTATCGTGACCGTCACCCCCGGCCGGACGCCGCCTTTGCCCGCGCCCGCGCTGATCGCGCGCATCCAGGCGGAGATACCCGGCCTGCGCATCCAGCGGCTGATCGTCGAGCGCGATCCGACCCGTGCGGCGATGGTCGGCTATACGATCGGCGACAGCAAGAAGCGCGAACGCGCCTATGTCGATCCCGCGACTGGCGCGCTGCTCGGCGAACCGCGGGGCAGCGGCTTTTTCGAGACGGTCGAAAATCTCCACCGCTGGCTGGCGCTGCCCGGCAAGGGCAATGGCATCGGGCGGCAGCTGACCGGCTTTGCCGCGCTGTCGCTGATCTTCTTCGCGCTGTCGGGCCTCTATCTGCGCTGGCCGCGCCGCCCGCTCGACTGGCGCAACTGGCTGGTGCTCGACCTGCGCAAGACGGGGCGCAACCTCTACCGCGCGCTGCATGCGGTGGTCGGCGGATGGGTGCTGGTCTTCTACCTGATCAGCGCGGGCACCGGGCTATGGTGGTCCTATGGCTGGTATCGCGACGGCGTGCGCCATCTGCTGACGACCGAGCAGGTCGAGCAAGGACGGCGCGGCGGCGGCGCGAAGGACGCCAGGCCCGACCTGTCGCGCGTTTGGAACAGCTTCACCCAGGCGACCGGCGGGCGCGACTATGAACGGATCACCGCCTCGGTCCGCGACGGCGCCGTCCAGTTCCGTGCCAAGCTGCCCGGCGGACGGCACGACCGCGTGTCGGACGAGGTGACGGTGGACGGCGCGACCGGGCGGATCGTCTCCGACACGCCCTATGCGACGCGCCCGCTGGGCGACGATATCGTGACCAGCGTCTATGAGATTCATCGCGGGGCCTATTTCGGGCTGGTCGGGCGGATCGTCATGGCGCTGACCAGCCTGACCATGCCGCTGTTCACGGTGACGGGCTTCCTCCTCTATTTCGCGCGGCGGCGACGCAAGAAGGCGCTGGGCGCGGTGCTGGCCGGGACGCCGGTCGCGGCCCCCGGAGCCACGACGACGCTGGTCGCCTATGCCAGCCAGACCGGATCGGCCGAGCGGATCGCCCGGCTGACCGCGCAGGCGCTGCCCGATGCCGCCACCGTGCCCGTGACTGCGCTCGACCCGGCGCGGCTGGCGGGATTGCGGCAGCTGTTCGTCGTCGCCAGCACCTATGGCGAGGGCGAGCCACCCGATGCCGCGCGCGGCTTTGCCCGGACGCTGGCCGAGGCGCCGGGCGACCTGTCGCATCTGCGCTATGCCGTGCTGGCGCTGGGCGACCGCGAATATAGCGATTTCTGCGCCTTCGGGCACCAGATCGACCGCTGGCTGCATGCGGGCGGCGCGGAGCGGCTGTTCGACGCGATCGAGCTGGACGGCGACGATGCCGATGCCCAGCGGCTCTGGCAGCAGCAGCTTGCCAGCCTGGGCGCGCGGACCGACCAGCCCGACTGGACGCCCGCGCCGATGGCCGACTGGCGGCTGGTCGAGCGGCGCCTGCTCAATCCCGGCAGCCATGGCGGACCGACCTGGCATGTCGCGCTCGCCCCGGTCGACGGCGCGGCCGAATGGGCGGCGGGCGACATATTGGAAATCCTGCCGCAACAGGATGTCCGCCGGGTCATCGCCTTCCTGGCGACGACCGGCCTGCCCGACACACCCGCGATGCGCGCGCGGCTGATGACCAGCATACTGCCGCCCGAGGCCGGACCCGGTTTCGATCCCGACACGCTGCGCCCCCTCGCGCACCGCGAATATTCGATCGCCTCGATCGCGGCGGCGGGCCGGGTCGAACTGATCGTCCGGCTCTGCACCGCCGAGGACGGGCTGCCCGGCCTGGGCTCCGGCTGGCTGTGCGGGGGCGCGGCGATCGGCTCGGTGGTCAAGGCGCGCGTCCATGCCAATCCCGCCTTCCATTCCCCCGCCGACCCCAGAACGCCGATCGTGCTGATCGGCAACGGCACCGGGCTGGCCGGGCTGATGGGCCATCTGCGCCAGCGCGCCGCGACCGGCGGCGGCCCCGCCTGGCTGTTCTGGGGCGAGCGGCATCCCGACCACGACGATTACCATGCCGCCGAGCGCCGGACGCTCGGCCAGGCGGGCGTGCTGACCGGCATGGCGACCGCCTGGTCGCGGCTGGGGACCGGCCCGCGCTATGTGCAGGACGTGGTGGCGATGGAGCGCGACACGATCCGCGCGGCGGTGGCGGCGGGCGCGACTCTCTATGTCTGCGGCAGCCTGAAGGGCATGGCGGGCGATGTGCACCGCACGCTGACCGAGCTGCTCGGCGACGCGGTGCTGGAGGAGATGGCGGCGACCGGGCGTTATGCCCGCGACATCTATTGAGGGGCCATTCCCTCAGGCATGGCCGCGCGCCGAATGGCCCAGGCGGGTGAAGAAGCTGCGCGCGACATGGCACTGGGCGACGTCCCATTCGGGATGCCATTGCACCGCCAGCACATCCGCGCCGCAACCAGGGGCGCGGAACGCCTCGATCAGCCCGTCCTCGGCATCGCGCGCCTCGACCACCAGGCCATAGCCCAGCCGGTCGACGCCCTGCTGGTGGACCGAATTGACCTCCAGCCGCCGATCGCCGCCCCGCCCCGCCAGCACGCCGCCGGGCATCAGGTCGACGGAGTGATGATGGCCGAACAGCGACTCGTAACTCTCGTCCCAGCTGCCACGATGATGGCGCGCCGAGCCGCCCAGGCAAGTCAGCGACCCGCCGAACAGCACGTTGATCTCCTGCATCCCCCGGCAGATGCCATAGACAGGCTTGCCGCGCTCGATCATCCGCCCGCCCAGCGCCAGCGCGACCGAGTCGCGCCGCGGGTCGCACGCCTGGGGGGCGAGTTCGGCGCAGTCGCCATATTGCGCGGGCGCGACATGCGAGCGTCCCCCGGTCAACAACAGGCCGTTCAGCATGTCGGCCATCATCACCGTGTCGACCGCCTCCGGGATGGCGGGGATCAGCACGACGCTGGCGCCGCCCAGCTTGACCAGCGGATCGATAAAGCGCGTCGCCACCGCCTGGATCGGCCGGTTCGCCTCCTCGTTTCCGCACATCAGACCGATGATCGGCTTGCCGCCCCGGATCATGCCCGTCCCTCCAGTTCCTGTCGTAGCGCGCGGCCCTCCGCGATGGCCAGGGCCTGCGCCTCGGGCTGGACCAGCACGCTGTCGGGCGCGGCATCCGCCAGCAGCCAGACATTGCCGCCGATCACCGAGCGCGCGCCGATCGTCACGCGGCCCAAGATCGTCGCGCCGGCATAGACGATGACGTCGTCCTCGACGATCGGATGGCGCGCGAAGCGGTCGCGCGGCGAACGCGGCGCGGTGCCCAGCGCCGAACGCGCACCCAGCGTGACATGCTGGTACAGCCGCACCCGCTCGCCGATGATCGCGGTCTCGCCGATGACGACGCCGGTGCCATGGTCGATGAAGAAATGCCGCCCGATCGTCGCCCCCGGATGGATGTCGATCCCGGTCCGCTCATTGGCCAGTTCGGAGACCATCCGCGCGACGATGGGCGCCCCCAGTTCGTTCAGTTCATGCGCGATGCGATGGTGCAGGCTGGCGGTCGCGCCGGGATAGCAGAGCAGGATTTCGTCGACGCTGCGCGCCGCCGGATCGGCCAGGAAAGCGGCCTCGACATCGCTGTCGATCAGGTCGCGGACTTTGGGCAGGGTGGCGCCGAACAGCCGGGCGATCAGCGCGGCCTGTTCGGGCGGGAAAGCGGCATCGGCGTCCTTCTGCCAATAGGCCAGCTCCGCCCCGATCTCACGCTCCAGCGCGGTCAGCCCGGCGAGCAGCTTGGCGGCGACGAAACGGTCCTCCTCCACCCCCGCCCCCCGGAAATGACCCAGACGGCGCGGATAGAGCGCGGCGGCGATCAGCGCGACGACATCCTCGACCCCGGCGCGCGACGGGAAACGCTCGACGTCGCGGCCCGCATCCTGCCGCTGCCGCCAGCCGTCGCGGGCGCGGCGCAGCCCCGTGACGATCGCGTCGATGCCGGTCGCGGCGTCGGGGGCGGCGCGGTCGGTCGAGGTCAGGGCTTGGGTAGTCATGATGATCCTCCGACCGGCAACATATCCCACTTAGCGAATGGGATATAACAGAAATGCTACGTCCCTATAAAGCACGGGCTTTGCTTAACGGACGGTTGCGCGGCTCGGGGGGCTGGGGCAGGTTCGGTGCACCATCATGGCCCGGTCGGCGGGAGGGAGCCCGCCCGGCCGATCGTCCCACGGCCCCATCCATTCCCCGGAACACCGCGACGATGACCATAGCGCGCCAGACGACGCTGACCCGTTTCCTGATCGAGCAGCAGCGCCGCTCGCCGGAGACCTGCCCTCCCGAACTGCGCCTGCTGATCGAAACCGTGGCGCGCGCGTGCAAGGCGGTGAACCAGGCGATCTCCAAGGGCGCGCTGGGCGATGTGCTGGGCTCGCTGGGCAGCGAGAATGTGCAGGGCGAGGTCCAGAAGAAGCTGGACGTGATCGCCAACGACCTGCTGCTCGACGCCAATGAATGGGGCGGGCACCTGGCGGCCATGGCGTCGGAGGAGATGGAGACGATCCACCGCATCCCCAACCGCTATCCCAAGGGCGAATATCTGCTGCTGTTCGATCCGATCGACGGGTCGAGCAATGTCGATGTCGACCTGTCGGTCGGGACCATCTTCTCGGTCCTGCGCGCGCCCGAGGATTGCGCGGGGCGCGAGGTGACCGAGGCGGACTTCCTGCAACCCGGCCGCGCGCAGGTGGCGGCGGGCTATGCGATCTACGGGCCGCAGACGCTGCTGGTGCTGACGGTCGGCGACGGGGTGTATGAATTCACGCTCGACCGCGAGCTGGGTTCGTGGCGGCTGACCGACGGGCCGATGCGGATTCCGGCGGGGAACCGCGAATTCGCGATCAACATGGCGCGCCGCCGCCAATGGTCGCCGGGCATCGCCCGCTATATCGAGGAACGCATCCTGGGCACCGAGGGGCCGTGCGGGGTGGACTATAATATGCGCTGGACCGCCTCGATGGTGGCGGACATCCACCGCATCCTGAAGCGCGGCGGCGTGTTCCTCTATCCGGGCGACCACCGCCAGTCGGGCAAGGCCAAGCTGCGCCTGCTGTATGAGGCCAATCCGATGAGCTTCCTGATCGAACAGGCAGGCGGCGCGGCGATCGACGGCGCCATCCCGATCATGGATGTCGAGGCGATCGGCCTGCACCAGCGCGTCGGCGTGGTGCTGGGCGATGCCGAGGAGGTGGCGCTGGTCGCGGAATATGGGCGGACGGGGTGAGGGTTTCCCATGGCCTTCGACTTCGCTCAGGCTGAACGGAGGAAGGTATCCCCTTCGACCCCGGCGAAGGCCGGGGCCCAGGCGCCACCCGGCCGATGGCGCGCCAGGCAAAGCGGGGGAGGCAGGTTCATTCCGTCGTTCCAGCCACATGGCAACTGGGCCCCGGCCTCCGCCGGGGTCAACAGGGATATTGGCCAGCTCTCCCCCCCCTTCCGTTCAGCCTGAGCGAAGTCGAAGGCCAAGGG
Source organism: Sphingomonas sp. 1185 (assembly GCF_040544655.1). NCBI lineage: Bacteria > Pseudomonadati > Pseudomonadota > Alphaproteobacteria > Sphingomonadales > Sphingomonadaceae > Sphingomonas > Sphingomonas sp. 1185. The sequence goes on along the minus strand of NZ_JBEPKL010000006.1, from coordinate 38,112 downwards.
AATCCCCATCCGCCCGGTCCGGACCGTGCACGGCCCCTACCCCCGCCCCACCGACTCCCGCACGACCAGTTCAAAGGCCATCACCCGGTCCTCCACGATCCGCGAGCGTAGTGCCGCCAGCACCTGCTCCACCGCGCCGAACGCCATGTCCTCGACCGGCTGGCGGATGACGGTCAGCGGTGGCCAGACCCGCGATGCGATCGCGGTATCGTCGAAGCCCGTCACCGCCAGATCATCGGGCAGGCGCAGGCCCATGCGGTGCGCCTCGCCGATCAGCCCGGCGGCCATGTCGTCGCTGCTGCACAGGATCGCGCTCGGCCGGTCCGCCAGGTCCAGCAGGACCCGCCCCGCCGCCGCGCCGGACAGCGGATCGAACCCGCTCTGGATCACCAGCGCGGGGTCATAGGCCAGGCCCGCAGCCGCCAGCCCGTCGCGAAAGCCCGCCAGCCGCTCGTCGGCGACCGAAAAGCGTTGCGGCCCGGCGATGAAGCCGATCCGCCGGTGCCCCGCCCGTGCGACATGCGCGGTCATCGCCGCCATCGCCGCACGGTTGTCGATCCGGACGGTGGCGATGTCGGGCAGCGCCTGCCCCGTCGCGATCGCCGCCGCCGCGACGCCCAGCTCCTCGAACAGTCCCGATCCGCTGAGCAGCTCGGCGAAGGGCGGCACGAGCAGCACCCCCGCCGCCCCGCTCTGCACCAGCGCGCGCACCGCCGCCTCGGCCGCGTCGCGGGTCAGCCCTTCCTCGCCCTGCGCGATGAATTGCAGCCCGCGCGCGTTGCTGGCGCGCAAGGCCCCCAGCAGCACCGAGTCGATGAAGGGCGTGCTCCGGTCGCTATAGACCAGCCCCAGCATGGTCGCGCGTGCCTTGGCCAGCCGACGCGCGGCCACATTGGGGACATAGCCCAGTTCCTCGATCGCCGCGAGCACCGCCGCGCGCGTGGCCGCACCGACCCGGCCCGCGCCGTTGATGACGTTGGACACCGTCATCGCCGACACGCCCGCCCGCTCGCCCACCGCACGGATGGTGACGCCTTCGGGGCGCCTGGCGGTCATGCGCGGGAGGTCAGACGGCGCCAGCCTTCAACCCCTTGACCGCGTGATCGGCCGCGCGCGCGGTCAGCGCCATGAAGGTCAGCGACGGGTTGACGCACGACACCGACGCCATCTGCGCACCATCGGTCACGTACAGGTTCGACGCGTCATGCGCCTGGCTCCATTTGTTGAGCACCGAGGCACGCGGGTCCGCCCCCATGCGCGCGCCGCCCATTTCGTGGATCGCGTCGCCCGGCACATGCTCCTGCTCGCCGCTGGTCACGTTCCTCAGGCCCGCCGCGCGCAGCATCGCCTCGCCCTCGCGCCGGGCGTCGGCCATCATCTTCAGTTCGTTGTCGCGGAAGGTCACGTCGAACTTCAACAGCGGCACGCCGAAGCGATCGACCTTGCTGGAGTGCAGCGAGATGCGATTGTCCTCATAGGGCAGGCATTCGCCGAACGCGCCCATGCTGAACTGCCAGGGACCATAGCGGCGCATGCCGTGCTTCATCTCCGCGCCGAAGCCGACCGGCTTGGCGGCATTGCGATAGGCCGAGCCCTGATAACCATAGCCGCGCCGGAAGCCCAGCCCTTCGTCGCCCTTCAGATTGCGGAAGCGCGGCACATAGACCCCGCCCGGACGGCGACCATATTCGATCAGATCCTCCATGCCGGGAATCTCGCCCGACACACCGACGCGGAAGATATGGTCCATGACATAGCGGCCCAGCGTCCCGCTGCTGTCGAAATGGCTGCGCTCCGAGCCGGGCGCGCGCGAGTTCATCAGGATCTGCACCGATGCCATGGCCGAGGCGCAGACGAAGACGAGATTGGCCGCCACCGTCTGCGCCTGCCCCGTCTTGGCATCGACATAGCGGACGCCAGTGACCTTCTTGGCGGCCGGGTCATAGTCGATCCCCGTCACCACCGCGTCCGATTGCAGCGTCAGCCGCCCGGTGGCGCGCGCGGCGGGCAGCGTCACCGCCTGGGTCGAGAAATAGGCGCCGAACGAGCATCCATTGCCGCACTGGTTGCGGAACTGGCATTTGGTGCGGTTCTGGTCGGGCTTGTCCTCGGTCATGTTGGACAGGCGGGTGTTGATCAGCTTGCGGCCCGGAAACTGGCCCTCCAGCCGCTCCTTCAACCACTTCTCCGCGACGTTCATCGGGATCGGCGGCTGGAACTCGCTGTCGGGCAGATAGGGCAGATTCTCGCGCGAGCCGGAAACGCCGATATACTTCTCGACATAGGAATACCACGGCGCGACGTCTTCATAGCGGATCGGCCAGTCGGCGGCGACGCCCTCGCGCTTGTTCGCCTCGAAATCGTCGGGGCTCCAGCGGAAGGACCAGCGGCCCCAGATCAGCGACTTGCCGCCGACCGCGCCGGGGCGGATCCAGTAGAATTTGCTCCCCTCGTCATAGGCATAGGGGTTCAGCCGGTCGTCATTGTAGAATTTCTGGTTGCTGGGCGCGACATAGCCCTGTTTGGCGATGAAATAATCGCTCTCCACCAGGGGCTTGGGCATGATGTTGCGCGCGGGCACCTCGAAAGGCGGCTTGCCGTCATAGGGATAACCCTCGCCATGTTCGACCATGACGCCCCGGTCGAGCATCAGGACGCGCAGGCCCTTTTCGGTCAGTTCCTTGGCGGCGAAACCGCCGCTGATCCCTGACCCGATCACGATCGCGTCGAAACGGTTCGTCGCCGCCATGGCCTATCCTCCCTATATCGTTCTTGTCGTTTTAGAATCGAAGCGCTTGCAGCGTCCGGAAGCTGATCGTGATGTCGGGCAGGTAAGGCGCGGGCGCCTGGTCGTTCTCGACATAGAAATGCTTCACGCCGGCCAGCCCGTTGAGCCTGAAGAGCGCAGCGAAGTCGATCTTGCCCGCCCCCACCGCGGTCATGCTGCCATCGGCGCGCGCATCCTTGACGTGATAGGCATAGATGCGCCCCGCCAGCCGCCGGATCAGCGCCGCCGCATCCTCGCCCGCATGGATCGCCCAGTACAGGTCGATCTCCAGCTTCACGAGCTTCGGATCGGTGCCCTTGAGCAGCCGGTCATACAGGCTGACGCCGCCGGGCTTGTTGGTGAACTCGAAATCGTGATTGTGATAGGCAAAGCCCAGTCCCGCCTTCTTCAACTGCTCGGCGAAGCGGTTGATGTTGGGCAGCGCCGCGTTCCAGCCCGCCTCGGTCCGATGCTCGTCGGTCATATAGGGCAGGATGACGGTGTCCGCGCCCAGCGTCTTCGCCATGGTCACGCATTTCCCGAAATTGCCGAGCAGCGCGTCATAGGGGACATGGACCGACGGCGCCTTCAGCCCCAGCCGGTCCTGCGTGCGGCGGAGCATGGCATGGTCCATCGCGTCATAGCCGCCGCCGCCATATTCGATCTCGCGGTATCCGATCTTCGCCACCGCCTCGAGCGTCTTGACCGGATCGGCCGCGAACAGCTCGCGGATCGTGTAGAGCTGGAGCCCGATGGCGCCCAGCCGAGCGGCCTGCGCCATGCCCGGCAGCAGCGCGCCCGCGCCCAGCCCCAATCCCATCCCCAACCCCGCGCCCATCAGCGAACGACGATCGATCATGCCGAATATACCTTGTTGACCTGAGAATAGGGGAAGGCGCCGTTATACTCGCCGGGCACGGGCAGATATTCGCGTTCCTGCGTGATGCCGATCTCCGACGTGTAATAGCCGGTGATGACCAGTTGCCGGAACGGCTCGAAGAAGGCGCGGCCCTCGGGCAGCACGCCCTCCATCGCCTCGGTCAGCAGCGTGTCCTGCTGCGCCGCCGTCGCCTTGGCGGCGGCCACCTTGTTGACGCTCTGACTGCGCGCCTCGATCGCGTTCAGCCCGGCGATGATCGGCACCCGGTCGGCGGGCAGCGACCAGTCGGCCAGCATCTTCTCGATGAATTCGGGCACCCCGGCCGCGATCGCGCCCGGCGTGTCGGTGGTCGGCAGCACGCGTTCGGCCAGCGCGGTCATCGTCGCGCGCTGGACGGGGGTGAAGACCGCGACGCTGGGCGGGCCGTTCGAGATGACGGGAATGGCGCCGCGCGTCTGCTCGACCGCGCCCGCCGCACGGGCGATGGGCGCGAACAGCGCGGAGCCGAACATGGCGGTGATCCCCGCCAGGGCATGTCTGCGGTCGATATGGGGGTGGGCGATCATCGGGCATCCTCCGGCAGGTCCTGCGCGATCGCCTCGGGCGGCAGCGGGCGGACCCAGATGTTGCGGAACGAGACGGGCGAGTCGTGATCCTGAAGCTGGATCGGCGCGGCATCGCCATGCGCCTGGTATTTTTCGACCTGCCGCCAGACGGTGGTGCCCAGCATCGCCTGATGGTTCTGGACGACGACGCCGTTCAGCAGCGCGGTGACATAGGCGGGGCGGAGCAGCTTGCCGTCGCCGCCGAAGCGCGGCCGCTCGAAGATGATGTCATAGCTTTGCCACTCGCCGGGCTTGCGCGCGGCGTTCACCAGCGGCGGCTTCCAGGCATAGACCGCCCCCACCTGCCCATCGGCATAGGTCGGATTATTATAACCGTCGAGGATCTGCACCTCATAGCGCTGCATGAACCAGATGCCGCTATTGCCCCGGTCCTGCGACGATTTGCGCGGCGGGTTGGGCGAGCGGAATTCGAGGTGGAGCTGGACATCGCCGAAGCTCTGCTTGCTGACCAGCACGCTCTCCGCCTTGCCGTCGCGCGGCGGCACGGTCAGCACGCCGCCCTGAAGCAGCCATGGCTTGCCGCTGGCCGTCCAGGCGTCCAGCGAGCGCCCGTCGAACAGCACCACCGCATCCGACGGCGCGCCGCCGGGCTGCGCGGCCGGGGTCACGACGCGCGGCGCGGGCCGGTCCGGGTCATGGACATGCCATTGGCCACCGGGCAGCATCGGCGTGTCGCGAAACCCCAGGCCCGGCTTGTCCTGGGCCGTCGCGCCGCTCGCCACGGCCAGCGCGATCAACGATAGCATCCGCATCGCCCCCCTCCTCATGCTGTAGGATCAATCGCGCGGTAGGCGGCGATCAGCCTTTCTTCGCCCGCGCGGCCCTTGACCGAATTGCCATGTTCCATGCCGATCACCCCGGCATAGCCCTGTGCTTTCAGGAAGCGGCAGATATTGGCATAGTTGATCTCGCCGCTGCCCGGCTCGTTGCGGCCGGGATTGTCGCCGAACTGGATATAGCCGATCTCGTCCCAGCAGAGTTTCATGGTCGGGATCAGATTTCCCGACTGGATCTGCTCGTGATACAGGTCGGCGAGCACCTTCACGCCCGGACTGTTCGCGCCCCGCGCGACCGCATAGCCCTCCGCGATCGACTGCATGAAGACGCCGGGATGGTTGGTCCGGGTATTGAGCGGCTCCATCACCAGCGCCATCCCGTGCGGCGCGACGATATCGCCCGCGCGACGCATCACGTCGATGATCCGCCCCATCTGGATCGCAGGGTGCAGACGCTTGTCCATGAAGCCGGTGACGACAGTCATCCGCGTCGCGCCGACCCGCTTGGCGACCTCGACCGCGCTCGTCACATCGGCGAGGAAGGCCTGTCGCTCGGCATCGTCGTCACCGCCCAGCAGCGGCCGGGACTCGGACCATTTGGGCATCGACGCGACGAACACCCCCATCGTCATCTTCCGGTCGCGCAGCGCCTTGGCGATCGCCTCCTGTTCGGCCACCGGGCGGAGGCGATATTCATTGTCCTCCCAGGCCCAGAAACCCTGATCGGCGGCATAGGCGATCTGCTCGACCGAGCTGTCGCCCCGGCTGGCAAAGCTGCCCAGATGCGGCGCGAAGCCCAGGGTGAAGCGCGCGGCGTTGGACGACCGGCCCGCCTTCTGCGCCGCCAGTGCGGCAACCGGCGCGGCGGCGGCGATCCCGCCCAGGATGGTGCGTCGCGACCAGCTCATGCGACGGTCTCCATGACAGGGCGGCGAGGACGGCGGCGCTCGGCCAGCCAGATGCCGCCGAACACGAACAACAGGATCACCGGCACGATCGCCAGCCGCGCGAAGGACTGCGACGCCGCCGCATCCTCGACCTGGCGCAGCGCCTCGCCGGTCAGCCGCTTGAACGCCTCCGGCCCACCGGCCAGCTCGACCTTGGCGGCATCGAACATCGCGCCGAGACGCGGCAGGACGAAGAAGCTCGCCAACGCGCCCGCCGATCCGACCAGCCCCAATGCCCAGGCCCCGCCGCGCGGATAACGCTCGGCCACCGAGGCCAGCATGGTCGGCCACATCGCACAGACGCCCAGCCCCCAGACGGTCGAGGCCAGCACCGCCGCCACCGGCGACTGCGCGCGCGACAGCAGGAACAGGCCGATCCCCGCCATCAGGCTCGACACCCAGAGCAGCCCCGGATTGGAGAGCCGCCCCGCGATCCGCCCGGCGAAATGGCGGAACACGAACATCAGCGCGCTGACATAGACAAGCAGCAATATGCCGCGCATCCCGACGCGGCTGCTCAGCGCCACGTCGAGCCATTGCCCCGGTGCCAGTTCCGACGCAGCGGTCAGGAACATCGCGCCGAACCAGACGAAGAAGCTCGGCCGCTTGAAGACTTCCGCGATCATCCCGCCAAAGCCGACATCGCGCACTTCGCGCGGCACCGGCGGGAAGCGGGTGGTCGCCGCCATCACCAGCACGCCCAGCGCGGGGATCAGCACCAGCGCCATGATCGCCTGCCACGACAAAGCTTCCGCCAGCAGCACGCCCGCCAGGCCGCCGACGATCAGTCCACCGGGATACCAGGCGTGCAGCACGTTCAGCCGGTGCGTCGTCTCTTCCGGATAGAGCCGCGCGGTCAGCGGGTTGATCGACGCCTCCGCCAGTCCCCAGCCGATCCCGCTGAGCAGCATCCCGCCCCAGACGATGTGATAGACCGCCATGCCGCTGGCCAGCGAGCCCGCCCCGACGATCGCCGCCGTCCCGACCAGAAAGCACAGGCCGCATCCGATCAGCATCTGGCGCGCACCGATCCGGTCGAGCAAGGCGCTCGCCACGAACAGCGTCGCCGCAAAGCCCAGAAAGGCCGAGCCCAGCGCCGACCCGATCAGCTCCCCCGCCTGCACTGGCGCGATGGGATCGATCCACTGCGCCTTCAGGCTGCTCGCCACCGCCGCGCGCAACGCCGCGCTGGCGGCGGCCGTGAACAAGGCCAGCACGCTCAGCCAGAACAGACGCGACCGATTGTCCGGTATCGCTTCCATGCCCCTCTCCCGCTTATATTTTTTGGCAGACTTTACCGTCCGAGGCGGATGGTCAAGCCGTTGCAATCGTTAAATTCCCAGCCAGCGGCGATTGGCGTCGGGATCGCCCCCGCCGGCAAAATCGTCGAAGGCTCGCTCGGCCCGGCGGATCATATGCGCCGCGATGAACGGAGCCCCTTCGCGCGCGCCGTCCTCCGGGTGCTTGAGGCAGCATTCCCATTCCAGCACCGCCCAACCGGCATAGCCATATTGGGTCAGCTTCGAGAAGATCCCGCCAAAATCGACCTGCCCGTCGCCCAGCGAACGGAACCGCCCCGGCCGGTCGATCCAGTCGCTGTAACTGCCATAGACGCCCGCGCGGCCGGTCGGGTTGAACTCGGCATCCTTGACGTGGAACATGCGGATGCGGTCGTGATAAAAGTCGATGAATTGCAGATAATCCATCGCCTGCAGCACGAAATGGCTGGGGTCGTAGAGGATGTTGGCGCGGGCATGGCCGCCGACCGAATCCAGGAACCGCTCGAAGGTCGTGCCGTCGTGGAGATCCTCGCCGGGATGGAGTTCGTAGCAGAGGTCGACGCCCTCCTCCTCGAACGCATCCAGGATCGGCCGCCAGCGCTTGCCGAGTTCGGCGAACCCTTCCGCGACCAGTCCGGCGGGCCGCTGCGGCCAGGGATAGACGAAGGGCCAGAGCAGCGCGCCCGAAAAGGTCGCATGCGCCTTCAACCCCAGCCGCCGACTCGCCCTGGCGGCGTATCCAAGTTGCTCGACCGCCCATGCCTGTCGCTCGGCGGGTTTGCCCCGCACCGCCTCGGGCGCGAAGCCGTCGAAGGCGGCGTCATAGGCGGGGTGGACCGCGACCAGCTGCCCCTGCAAATGGGTCGAGAGTTCGGTGATCGCGACGCCCGCCTCGGCACAGCGCCCGGCCAAGTCGTCGCAATAATCCTGGCTCTCGGCGGCGGCCTTCAGGTCGATGCAGCGCGCGTCCCAGGTCGGGATCTGCACGCCTTCATAGCCCGCCTCCGCCATCCATCGCGCCGCTGACTCCAGCGTGTCGAACGGGGCCGCATCGCCCATGAACTGGGCCAGGAAGATGCCCGGCCCGCGCATGGTGGGCACCGCACTCACTTGGCGGTCTCGGCCTTGAGATAGGCGATCAGCGCGGCGCGCTTGGCCGGATCGGCGACGCCGATCGGCATCCGCGTGCCCGGCACCTTCTTCATCGGGGCGGCGATGAACTCGTTCAGCGTCTTGTCGTCCCACTTCAAGCCGGAGGCCTTCATCGCGGGCGAATAGTTGAAGCCGGGCACCGACCCGGCCTGCCGCCCGAAGACCCCGTTCAGGTTGGGACCGACGCCGTTCCGTCCGCCCTTGTTGAGCGTGTGGCAGGCGCGGCAGGCGGCAAAGGCCTGCGCCCCCGCGGCGGGGGCCGATTGCGCGGTCGATGGCGCATTGGCGGCGATGACGATGGTCATGGCACCGGGCAATGCGGCCAGCCAGAGCAGCTGCCTCATCCTCACTCTCCTGTCATTTTCTTTCCCAGACTCGCTGGTTCGCGATCGAGTTTACCGCTAAACCGTTAGTGTGCAAGCATCGAATGTCGCCAGGTGAGCGACCGGGGCAAAGGAGAGGATGATGGCGAAGCGCAGGTTGCGGCTGGCGATGGCGGGTGGCGGCGAAGGGGCCTTTATCGGGGCGATCCACCGCATGGCCGCAGCGCTGGACGGGGATTGGGATCTGGTCGCGGGCGCGTTCAGCAGCGATCCGCAGCGCAACCGCCGGACGGGCGAGCAGCTGGGCCTGTCCCCCGACCGGGTCCATGACACGCTCGACGCGCTGCTGGCCGACGAGCGCGCGCGTGTCGCCGGGGACCGGATCGATGCGGTCGCGATCGTCACGCCCAATCATCTCCACGCCCCGATGGCGATCGCCGCGCTGAATGCCGGTTTCGCGGTGTTCAGCGAAAAGCCGATGGCGATGAACCTCGCCGAAGCCCGCGCCATCGCCGAGGTCGCCCGCGCCTCGGGCCGGCTTTATGCGCTCGCCTTCACCTATAGCGGCTATCCGATGGTCGAGGAGGCGCGGGCGCGGGTGGCGCGCGGCGATTTCGGCGCGATCCGGCTGATCCATGTCGAATATATCCAGGGCTGGCTGAGCCGCCCGCTCGACCGCGAGGGCAACAAACAGGCCGAATGGCGCACCGACCCGGCGCGCGCCGGGCTGGGCGGCTGCCTGGGCGATATCGGCACCCATGCCTTTCAACTGGCCGAGCATGTCTCGGGCCACCGGGTCGCGGCCTTGTCGGCGGACGTGACGACCCATGTCGACGGGCGGATGCTCGACGACGATGTGAACGTGCTTCTCCGCTTCGACGGCGGCGCGCGCGGTACGCTACGCGCGACCCAGGTGGCGGCGGGCGAGGAAAATGGTCTGCGCCTGCGCATCCATGGCGAGAAGGGCGGGCTGGAATGGTCGCAGATGGAGCCGAACACGCTGACCCTGCGCTGGCTCGACCGCCCGGCGGAGATCGTCCGCGCGGGCGGGCCGGGGCTGGCCGACACCACCCTGCCCCGCCAACGCACGCCGGGCGGCCACCCCGAAGGCTATATCGAAGCCTTCGCCAATCTCTATCGCGCGGTCGCCCGGACGCTGGACGAGGATGGCCCGGCAGAGGGCGGCGCGATCGGCGCGGCGGACTGGTTTCCGGGATTGGTGCCGGGCTTGCGCACCATGGCCTTTGTCGAGGCCGCGCTCGCCAATGCCGCGTCGGACGAGAAATGGACGGCGTTTCCCGAAGTCGATAGCATCGAGAATATTGCTGAACTTTAGGGAAAGATGGTTCGACTATGATGGCCGGCACACGCAACCTGTCGGATTATCCCGACCTGTCGACGCCCCGGCTGTCCTTGCGACGGCTGGCGACACGGGATGCGGCGGCGATCGTCCGGATCGTGGGGCAATGGGATGTCGCACGCCGACTGGCCCGCGTACCCCATCCCTATACACCGGACGACGCCCGCTTTTTCCTGGAGCAGGTGGCGCCGCAGGAATGGATCTGGGCAATCACCAGAACGGGTGCGGACGCGCTGATCGGCGTCATCGGCCTGACGCCGGACAAACGCGATGACCGGGCCGAACTCGGCTATTGGCTCGATCCTGACCAATGGGGCGGCGGGCTCATGACCGAAGCGGGACAGGCGGTGCTGTCCCATGCATTCGGACCGTTCGGCCTGTCGGTCGTCACCTCGTCCTATTTCGAGGATAATCCCGCTTCGGGGCGGGTGCTGGCCAAGCTGGGTTTCATGGAAACGGCGCGGACCATGCGCCCTTGCCTGGCCATGGGCCGTGACGTTCCGTCGGTGGAGGTGCAGCAACCCAGAAGAGCGTAAAGGCGTCAGGCCTTGCGCCCCCGCACGATCCCGACCGCGCCGGCCAGTACCGCCGCGTCCTCGGCAAAGCCCGTCTTCGTCTGGCCATAACGGCCCAGCGCCGCCATGCGTCCGCGCCAGCCGGGATAGGAGGCGATCACCGCCGTCACGCCGCCGACCGCCGCGCCCAGCCAGCGATGCTTCGGGCTGGCGAGCGCCGCGCCCGCGATCGCCGAGGTGGTGAAGCGGGCCGCGAGGCCGATCGGGACGATCCGGTCGGGCGCGGTCTTCTGCTTGTCGCCCGCCATCTCGCCGATGGCGAGCGCCAGCGTGCCCGCCGCGACCAGCGGGTTGGCGAGCCATTTCAGCGGCCCCTTGCCCAGCCGCAATTCCCCACGCGCCGCCGCGATCGACACCGCGGCCAGCGGGGTCATGGCGCGCTGACCACCGACCAGACCCATTTTGAACGATGCGAGCATGACGCGACCCTTTATGAAACCAATGTCGAGCGTCATAACGCCCTCCGCCCGCCGCCGGGTTCCCCGCGGCCGTCACGCGCCCCCTTTCCGATGATACCCGGCCTGCGCCATGATCCGGGCATGAAATCCATCCTCTCCCTCGCCGCGCTGCTGTCGCTGGCCGCCTGTTCCTCCAACACCCAGCCCACGGGTCTGAGCGAGGAGGAGAATCGCCAGCTCAACGAGGCCGCCGCCATGCTCGATGCCAATGCGGTCGATCTGAACGCGATGGCGCCTTCGAACGTTACGGGGGAAACATCCCATGATACCGAGGGTTAAGCGTCCATGACCGACAAGAATCTGCGCCGCCTGGGATCGACCGACCTGATGATCGCGCCCCTGGTGCTGGGCGGCAACGTGTTCGGCTGGACCGCCGATCGCACGGCGAGCTTCGCGGTGCTCGACGCCTTTGTCGATCAGGGCGGCACGATGATCGACACCGCCGATGTCTATTCGGCCTGGGTCGACGGGCATCAAGGCGGCGAGTCCGAGGCGATGATCGGCGAATGGCTGAAGGCCAGTGGAAAGCGCGACCGGGTGCTGATCGCGACCAAGGTCGGGATGCTGCCCGGCGAAGGCGGCGAGAAGCTGGCGCCCGCGCGGATCGTGGCGGCGGCCGAGGCGTCGCTGAAGCGGCTGGGCACCGACCATATCGACCTGTATTTCGCGCATCAGGATGACGAGGATCAGCCGCAGGAGGCGGTGATGGAGGCCTTTGCCCGGCTGGTCGAGGCGGGCAAGGTCCGTGTGATCGGCGCGTCCAACTTCCACGCCGCCCGGCTGAAATCCGCCAATGACGCGGCGCGCGACGCGGGACTGCCGCGCTTCCACGTCCTTCAGCCCGAATATAATCTGGTCAGCCGCCACAAGTTCGAGGGCCAATTGCAGGATTACTGCGTCAGCGAGAATATCGGCGTCGTCCCCTATTATGGGCTCGCCGCCGGATTCCTGACCGGCAAATATCGCAGCGAGGCCGATCTGTCGCAAAGCGTGCGGGGCGCGCGGATGGGCGAGTTGCTGCACGGCAAGGGGGCCGATGTCCTCGCCGCGCTCGACGATGTGGCGGAGGAGGTGCGGGCCACCCCGGCGCAGGTGGCGCTGGCCTGGCTGATGGCACAGGCGGGCGTCACCGCCCCGATCGCCAGCGCGACCAGCGTGACCCAGCTGAGGGAATTGACGCGCGCGATGCACCTGACCCTGACCGACGACCAGCTGGCACGACTCGACGCCAGCGGCGCCTAGACAGCGAAATTAAACTATATTAATTTGGAAAATCTTGTCATTCCCTTGTCATCAGAGCCCATGTCCGCACCGCGACCGACCGTCCTGATCGTCGAAGACCAGCCGCTGCTGTTGCTGCATGTCCGCTTCGCGTTCGAGGATGCCGGTTATGCCGTGATCCAGGCGGCGAATGCCGACGAGGCGCTGATCGCGCTGGACCGCCATCCGGACATTCGCGCGGTCTTCACCGATGTCGCGATGCCGGGTTCGCTCGACGGCGCGGCGCTGGCGGAGCGCATCCGGGGGGCCTATCCGCGCGTCGCGGTGCTGGTCACGTCGGGGCATCAGGCCTTTGCCCCCACCGACCTGCCCGACGATATTCGCTTCGTCGCCAAGCCTTATGTCGGGCACGAGATCATCCGGATGATCGAGGAGGAAATGGCCTGACCCCAGGCCCGTTTTCGCGTCAGGCCGCCCTGGCCTGGACCACGCCCGGACGACCGATCAGATAGCCCTGGATCTGGTCGCACCCCAGTTCGCGCAGGGTCGCCAGTTGCGCCTCGGTTTCCACGCCCTCGGCGACGATCGGGATGTTCAGGCTGCGGCCCAGTCCGATCGAGGCGCGGACGATCGACAAGGCGGGACCGTGCGAATCCATGCCGCTGGTGAAACTGCGATCGATCTTGATCTTGTCGAACCGGAATTGCTGGAGGCTGCTGAGCGAGGAATAGCCGGTGCCGAAATCGTCCATGACGATCCGCACCCCCGCCTGGCGCAGCGCGCACAGATTGGCGGTGGCGGTCTCGCGCTGCTCGATCAGCACGCCCTCGGTCACCTCCACCTCCACACGGCGCGGGTCGAAGCCATGGTCGAGGATCGTCGCCAGCATCTGCATAGCGAGCATCGGATCGCGCAGCTGCACCGGCGACAGGTTGATCGCCAGCATCCATTCGCGTGGCCAGGCGCGCGCGACGATCAGCGCCTCGATCAGCAGCCGGTGGCCGATCTCGCCGATCATGCCGTCCTCCTCGGCGATGGCGATGAAGACGTCGGGGCTGACCGGGCCGAGCACCGGGTGGGTCCAGCGCGCCAGCGCCTCCTGTCCGATGATCCGCCGGGTCCGGCAATCCGCGATCGGCTGAAACGCCAGCTGCAATTCGCCGCGCACCCCCGCATCGCGCAGTTCGTGCGCGAGCCAGCGGCGCTGGCGGCGTTCCTCGTCCATCGCCGCGTCATAATGGCGCGCACGGTGGCGGCCGTCCGCCTTGGCCCGGTAGAGCGCGATATCGGCGCAGGCCTGAAGCTCATCGGCTTCGCGACCATGGCGCGGCGACAGGGCGACGCCGATGCTCATCCGCACCGCCGGGCTGGCGGGATCGTTGGCGACGATGGCATAGATGCGGCGCACCAGCGCCTCGGCATCCTGTTCGTCGGGGGCCAGATGGTGGATGATGGCGAACTCGTCCCCACCGATCCGCGCGACGGTATCGCCGCTGCCCACCGCCGCGGCGAGCAGATCGCTGGCGCGCCGGAGCATGGTGTCGCCGGTGGCATGGCCAAGCGTGTCGTTCACGCCCTTGAACCCGTCCAGATCGATCGCCAGCAACGCGATCCGGCGTCCGGCCTGCAAGGCCGCGTTGAGCCGCCGTTCAAAGACGACCCGGTTGGCCAGCCCGGTCAGCGGATCGTGATGGGCCAGATATTCGACCTGTCGCTGGATACGCTCGCGCTCCTCGGCGGCGCGGGCCAGCGCGTCCATGCCGCGCGCCAGCTCGCCCAGTTCGTCGCGACGGCCCAGGCAGAGCGGCTCCAGCGTCAGGCCCGCGCTCATCGCGCGCATCGCCGCGACGATGTTCATCAGCGGGCGCATGATCCGGTTCCGCAGCCAGAGGATCAACCCGGACACCAGGATCACGACCAGCAATCCGGCCAGCACCATCTGGACCAGCGCACGCCTGGCCAGCGCCTCCACCTCCCGCGTCTGCCATCCCAGCCGACGGATCAGCCGTTCGTGCACGGCGTCTCGCCGCCCCTCCAGCACGTGCAGTTCGGCGATGAAGACCGGCATGGTCCGCTTCATCGAATCCCGATCGCTCACCCGACGGATCACGTCCCGCGCCGTGCGCAGAAGCTGCCGCTCCGCCGCCAGCTCTTCGTCATAGGCCGTCACCAGGTCCGGCGGCACGCCGCCATCCTCGACCCGCGAGGCGGCCAGCCAGGCCCGAGCGCTGGCGTCCAGCATGTGCCAGCGTTGCGCAGGCACGCTGCCCCCCTGCTCGACCCGCCGGGTCAGCGCACCGACTCGGATCCGGAAATCGCGCAGTTGCGCGTCCTTCTTGTCATGCTGGTCGAGCAGCGTCGCGATCCGGCGCGTCGACTGGACCATGGTAAGCAACTGGTTGTTCAACAGAAGTCCACAGCCGCCGAGCAGCATGAAAATGCCCAAGACGATGGTCAGCATCGCCGCGAAACGAAATTCCAGGGACTGAATACGACGATGAAGCCAAGTCATGGCGTTCGTTGTATACGATCAATCCTTAAAACAGGTTAAGTAAAGCAGATCGCATTTCTCAATCCGGGGCAAAGACCAGCGCGTTGATCGGCCGGTCCCGTTCGCCCACGATCAGCGCCCGGCCGATGGGGGGCAGGGATCTTTGCGGACAGGCGGGGCGTGGACAATGGCGACAGCCGGGCCCGATCGGCGTCGCCGGTCCGGTCAGCGCATGCCCGCGCGCGGCGGCCAGTTGGCCCGCCAGACCGGCCTCCAGTCCCAAGACCAGCGCGAAACGCGCGGTCACGCCCGACACCGACCGCCCTGCGCGGTTCCCGGCCAGTGCGATGGTCGCGAAGCGGCTGCCATCGGGCATCTCGACCAGTTGGAACACCGCCTCCCCCACGCGCTCGAAGGCGGCGAAGACGGTCCATAGTGGACACCGTCCCTCGGCCTCGACCAGCACCGGATTGGCCGAACCGGCATAGCGTTTGGACACCTGCCCCGCACGGTCCACGCGCATCAGGAAAAAGGGCAGCCCCCGCGCACCGACCCGCCCCAGGGTGGTCAGCCGATGCGCCAGTTGCTCGTACGAAACGCCGAAGCGCCGCGCGACGATCTCCAGGTCATAGCCGGTCGCCTCGCACGCGCGCAGGAGGCGGGCATAGGGCATGACCAAAGCCGCCGCGAAATAGCGTTGCAGGTGGCGTCGGAACAGCCGCTCGGCGATCCGGTCGCCAAAGGCCGCGCCGCGCGCCAGCGCGTCGATTTCGGCGCGGGCCTCCAGCTGGGCGAGTTGCGTCGCCAGCGCAAAGACGCGCGCCGGGGCCTCCAGCATCTCCGACAGCTGCAACTGGCGCGCATGGAGGTCCAGCCGGGTCAGCAGATCGGGCAATATGTCGATCGGCAGGATGCGGATGGTCAGCGCGTGGCGGACGCGAAGCCGCTCGGCCAGCGCGCCATAGAGATCGCCCGCCGCCATGCGCAGTTCGTCGGCCAGCCCCTCGGCCGCCGCGTCGAGATCGGGGAAATGGTTGCGCCACCGCTCGATCTCGCGCCGGACGAGCATCGTCGGATCGGGCGCGGCCGGGCTCGCAGCCGTCGCCTCGCCAACCCCTGCGATCCGGTCGAACGCGCGGGCAAAGGCCTCCGCACCGCCCGGCGCCGCCGCCAGCCATTCCTCCATCTCGGTCCGGTCGATCTCCAGATCGGCGAACATCGGATCGGCCAGCCGCCGCCGCATCGCCGCCGTCCCGCCCCCCGGCGCATCCGCCGCCAGCGCGCGCGGGTCGAAGTCGAACGTCTCGACCAGCCGCACCAGCAACGCCGCCGAGACGGGGCGCTGATTGCGCTCGATGAGGTTGAGATAGCTGGGCGAGATGGCGAGCATCTCGGCCATCGCGGCCTGCGACAATCCATGCTGGCGACGCAACCGGCGCACCGCATGACCCGCGATCAGCTTGGCTCCGCCCATGCCCGGCTCTCCTTCGGCATCATGCTGCTATGCCGTGCAAAGGCTGTCAATTCTTTACAATGCGACATGCTGCAGGTCGCAGCGACGTGACCCCGACACGCGCCAAAACGGCGCAACCGCCTGTTCCATCGATCCGAACAGCCGCATTCTCCGCCTCAGGGAATAGCGATTTTGTAAAGGATCATGCCATGACGCAGAGCTTCACCGACCTGGTTCCGGCCCCTGCCGGGCGGTTCGACGGGATCGCCCGCCCCTACACCCCGGCGGATGTCGCGCGGCTGCGCGGGTCGATCGCGGTGGAGCATACGCTCGCCCGGCGCGGCGCGCTGAAGCTGTGGGAATTGCTGAAGGCCGAGGATTATGTCCATGCGCTGGGCGCGCTGTCGGGCAACCAGGCGATGCAGATGGTCCGCGCGGGGCTGAAGGCCATCTATCTGTCGGGCTGGCAGGTCGCCGCCGACGCCAATACGGCGGGGCAGATGTATCCCGACCAGTCGCTCTACCCCGCCAATGCCGGGCCCGAGCTGGCGCGGCGGATCAACGCGACGCTGGCGCGCGCCGACCAGATCGAACATGCCGAGGGCGGCGCGACCCGCGACTGGTTCGCCCCGATCGTCGCGGATGCCGAAGCGGGATTCGGCGGTCCGCTCAACTGCTTCGAGATCATGAAGGCCTATATCGCGGCGGGCGCGGCGGGCGTGCATTTCGAGGACCAGCTGGCGTCCGAGAAGAAGTGCGGCCATCTGGGCGGCAAGGTGCTGATCCCGACCGCCGCGCATATCCGCAATCTGGATGCGGCGCGGCTGGCGGCGGATGTGGCGGGCGTGCCGACGGTGATCTGCGCGCGCACCGACGCCGAAAGCGCGCGGCTGATCACCTCGGACGTGGACGAGCGCGATGCCGAATTCCTGACCGGCGAGCGGACGCCCGAGGGCTTTTTCCGTCTGAAGGAGGGCACCGGGGTCGATCATTGCATCAAGCGCGGCCTGGCCTTCGCGCCGCATGCCGATCTGCTGTGGTGGGAGACGTCGAAGCCCAATCTCGCCGATGCCCGCCGCTTCGCCGAGGCGATCCGGCGCGCCTATCCGGACAAGATGCTCGCCTATAACTGTTCGCCCAGCTTCAACTGGGAGAAGAATCTGGACCGCGACGACATCGCCCGCTTCCAGCGGGAGATCGGGGCGATGGGGTACAAGTTCCAGTTCGTCACGCTCGCCGGGTTCCACCAGCTCAATTACGGCATGTTCGAGCTGGCGCGCGGCTATCGCGACCGGGGCATGGCGGCCTATTCCGAGCTGCAACAGGCCGAGTTCGCCGCCGAGGGCCATGGCTATACCGCGACCCGCCACCAGCGCGAGGTGGGCACCGGCTATTTCGACCTGATCGCGCAGACCGTGGCGGGCGGCGACAGCTCGACCACCGCGCTCGCCCAATCCACCGAGGCCGCCCAGTTCGAGCGGGCCGCCTGAACCCGTTCATAAGAGAGGAGAATATGCCATGCCGAACGAACCCCAACGCAGCCGCGCCGTCTTCTCCACCGAGGATTTCGCGCTGATGAAGGAGGCCGTCGCCGAACACGTCAAGCGCGTCGCCGACGATCCGCGATCGATCAAGTTCGCGCACCTCTACCACCGGCTGGGGCGGATCGCGTCATAAGGGTTTCTCCCGCCGCCACCGGTCCATCACCCCTCTTCCTTGGGGAAGGAAGCGCCCCGCCGATCCAGCATCGGCGGGGTTTGTTCGCGCTGCGGAACAAGCGGCCCGATCGCGCGCTTGACCGCCCATGCCCGACACCGGCCTGACCGCGCGCATTCGCGAGAATATCGTCCTTTACGGCGCGCTCGCCGCCAATCTGGGTATCGGCGTCGCCAAGTTCATCGCCGCCGGGATCACCGGCTCGTCCTCGATGTTGACCGAGGGTGTTCATTCGGTGGTGGACAGCGGCAACCAGATCCTGCTGCTCTATGGCCAGAAGCGCGCCCGGCGCGGGCCCGATGCGGTCCACCCCTTCGGCTATGGGCGCGAGCTGTATTTCTGGGCCTTCGTCGTCGCCATCCTGATCTTCGCACTGGGCGCGGGCATCTCGATCTATGAGGGCTGGCTGCATGTCCAGACGCCCGAAGAGCTGCGCGATCCCACCGTCAACTATATCGTCCTGGCCATCGCCTTCGCGCTCGAAGGCGCATCCTGGACGATCGCGGTGCGCGAATTCGCGCGGGCCAAGGGCGATGGCGGCTGGTGGCAGGCGATCCATGAGTCGAAGGACCCGGCGGGCTTCATCGTGCTGTTCGAGGATTCGGCGGCGCTGGCCGGGCTGGTCATCGCCGGGCTGGGCGTCTGGCTGTCGCACCGGCTGGGCGATCCGCGGATCGACGGCATCGCCTCGATCCTGATTGGCTTGGTCCTGGGGCTGGTCGCGATCCTGCTCGCGCGCGAGGCCAAGGGGCTGCTGATCGGCGAGCGCGCAGACCCGCAGGTGGTGGAGACGATCCGCACGATCGTCGCCGACCGCCCCTGGATCGCGCACGTCAATCATGTCCGCACGATCCACACCGCGCCCGACAGCATCTTCGCCGCGATCAGCGCGGATTTCGTCGACTCCGTTCCGATGGGCGAGGCGGAGACGCTGATCGAGATGCTGGAGGACGATCTGCGCCGCGCGGTGCCGATGCTGTCCTCCATCTATATCCGTCCGGAAAAGCATGAAAATGCCGCTCCGCCCATGCCCCAATCTCCGCTATAAGGGCGTTGATGTCGATGCTTTTGCGGCTTGCCCTCGCCCTGGCCTTTTCGCTCCTCGGCGCGCTTCCGGCCCAGGCGGCGGTGACCATCACCTTCTGGAGCCATGAGCTGGGGAACAGCTTTCCCCATGCCTTTCTCAGCCTGCGCGGCACGGTCGACGCCACCGGCGCGCCGGTCGATGCCAATTACGGCTTTACCGCCAAGTCGATTTCCCCGGCATTGCTGATGGGGACGGTCAAGGGGCGGCTGGATATCTCCAAGCCCTTCTATATCGCGACCAGCGACGCGCAATTTTCCTATGTGATGACCGACGCGCAATATGGCGACATCCTGGCGCTGGTCGCCGCCTGGGACGAGAAGACGGGCGATGGCCGTTACAACCTGAACCAACGCAACTGCGTCCATTTCGTGCAGGAAGCGGCACGGCGGCTGGGGCTGGTCGGGCTGGAGCATCCCGAGCTGATGAAGAAGCCCCGCTCCTATCTGAAGACCGTGGCGCAGGCGAATGCCGGCCGCGTGACCGTCATCGGCCAGAGCGGCAAGGCCTATCTCGCCTCGCTGCCGCCGCTCCCCACCGCGCCTTCCAGCATTACGCCGGTGGCTCAGGTCCCGGCGGGCACCAGCTCGACGATGTCCAGCACCGATTCATAAGCGGGATAGGGAAAGGCGATCCGCCAGCGTTTGGCGTCCACCCGCTCCAAGACGCCCGCCATGTCGCGCGCCTCGTCGCGACCATAGGCATAGGACCGTTCTTCGTCCCCCAGGATCAGCGTGCCCAGGAAGATGCTGCGCGCATCGGTGTCGCCATAGATCCGCCCGGCGAGCCGCTGCGACCCGTCCAGCTTGGCCAGCTGCGTTCCGCCCGCCGACACGCGGCAACGGAAATAGGAATAGGCGACATAGGTCAGCACCGCGCGCCCCTGCGACCCCAGCTTGATCGTCCGGCAGCGATAGTCGCCATCGGGCAGGGTCGGCTCGGCGATCGAATGATCGGGGTCGGCCAGTTCGCCCAGACCATCGATCTCCTTGCCCGCACCGCCTGCCCGCGCCTGCCCCAGCGCCTTCATCCACGCGGTGCGCCAGCCACGCAGCCGGATACGGTCCGACTCGGTCGCCGCGCGTCGCCAGTCGGTCGCATCCGCATCGCGGCGCGCCGGGGCGGGCGCCGCCGTCGCCAGGACGGCGAGCGCGGCCAACAGCCCGGCCGCCTTCACTGCGCGGTCCATCCGCCATCGACCGACAGGTTCGCGCCGGTGATCGCCTTGGCCTCGTCGCGGCACAGGAACAGCGCCAGCGCCGCGACCTGTTCGACGGTGACGAACTCCTTGGTCGGCTGTGCCTTGAGCAGCACGTCCTCGATCACCTGCTCGCGGCTTAGCCCGCGCGCCTTCATCGTATCGGGGATCTGGTTCTCGACCAGCGGCGTCCAGACATAGCCGGGCGAGATGCAATTGGCGGTGATGCCGTCGGTCGCGACCTCCAGCGCCACCGTCTTGGTGATGCCGACCACGCCATGCTTGGCCGCGACATAGGCCGATTTGTTGGGGCTGGCGACCAGGCTGTGCGCCGAGGCGGTGGTGATGATCCGGCCCCAGCCCCTTTGCCGCATGTGCGGGATCGCCGCGCGCATCATGTGCCAGGCCGAGGACAGGTTGATCGCGATGATCGCATCCCATTTCTCGACCGGGAATTCGGCGATCGGGGCGACATGCTGGATACCGGCATTGTTGATGACGATGTCCACCGATCCCGTCTCCGCCGCCGCGCGTGCGATCATCGCCTCGATCTGGTCGGGCCGGGTCATGTCGGCGGCATCGTACAGCGCCGCGGCACCGCTGAGCTCCGCCAGCGCGGCGCGGTTCGCCTCGATCGCGTCCGCCTCGCCGAAGCCGTTCAGCATCACCGCCGCGCCCTCGGCGGCCAGCGCCCTGGCATAGGCAAGGCCGATGCCCGAGGTGGAACCGGAAATCACCGCCGTCTTGCCCTTCAGGAACATGCCATTCTCCCTTGGTCCGCCCGTACCATGCTGGCAGACGCCCCCCGGTGCAACCGCCGGAAGGCTTTGCGGGTTCAACGCATGACAGACCCGTTATAGGGGCAGGAACGAAGGGGAATGACGCCATGCGGCTCGACGATTATGACAACGACATCAATGTCGGCGAGGCGCAATCCGGCGGGGGCTTCGGCGGCGGTGGCGGCGGCGGCCTGCTCTTCGGCCTATTGCCCCTGATCGGCAGTCGATTCGGCTGCGGCGGGATCGTCGTCGTCCTCATCATCCTGGCGGTCGTCGGCCTGAACCCGCTCAGCCTGCTGACCGGCGGCGGTGGCGGCGGCA
This sequence comes from Sphingomonas sp. 1185, assembly GCF_040544655.1. Taxonomy (NCBI): domain Bacteria; kingdom Pseudomonadati; phylum Pseudomonadota; class Alphaproteobacteria; order Sphingomonadales; family Sphingomonadaceae; genus Sphingomonas; species Sphingomonas sp. 1185. The sequence continues at coordinate 16,705 of NZ_JBEPKL010000006.1, read as the reverse complement.
ATGCGCCCGTCACCCGCTCCGCCGGTTCGTCGGGGGAACAGAGCGTCCGGCAGGTGTGCGAGGCCTCGCCCGAGCGCCGCGAAACCTGCCGCGCGTTCAGCAATGCCGACAACACCTGGGAAAAGATTTTCGCCCAGGCCGGTCAGCGATTCGAGGCGCCGGGCCTGCGCTTCTTCAGCGGATCGGGCCGCTCGGGCTGCGGCGCGGCGCAGTCGGCGATGGGGCCCTTCTATTGCCCGACCGATAGCGGCATCTATCTCGACACCAGCTTCTTCAACGAGCTGGAAACGCGTTTCGGCGCAAAGGGCGATTTCGCGCGCTATTATGTCGTCGCGCACGAGTTCGGCCATCACATCCAGAACCTGCTCGGCACCTCGACCAAGGTGCGGCAGGCGCAGCAGGCGGCGGGCGAGGCGGAGGGCAATGCCCTGTCGGTCCGGCTGGAGTTGCAGGCGGATTGCTATGCGGGCGTCTGGGCCGCGAAGAACCGCGATCGGCTGGAGCCCGGCGATGTCGAGGAAGGCATGACCGCCGCCCGTGCGATCGGCGACGACACGCTCCAGCGCGAGGCGACCGGCCGGGTCGTGCCCGACAGCTTCACCCATGGCACCTCGGAACAGCGCATGCGCTGGCTGCGGCGCGGGATCGAGACGGGCGATCCGGCCCAGTGCGACACCTTCTCGGGCGCGATCTGACGCCCGGTTCGCCGCCCCGGCACATGGCCGGGGCGGCGGCGTTCCGGCTTATAGCTTGACGAGCATCTTGCCCTTGTTGCCGCCGGAGAACAGCGCCAGAAAGGCCTCTGGCGTGCGGTCGAGACCTTCGAACACCGTCTCCTCGCGCTGCAGCTTCCCCTCGCCCAGCATCGCCGCCATGTCGCGGTAAAAGCCCTGCTGGTCCTTGAAGTCGCTGACGATGAAGCCCTGGATCCGCACCCGGTTGCCGATCAGGCGCGCCAGATATTTCAGGCTGGTCGGCTTGGCGTCGTTATAGACGTCGATCATGCCGCAGATCGCAAAGCGCGCGCCCGGCCTGGCATGCGCCAGCGCCGCGTCGAGATGGTCGCCGCCGACATTGTCGAAATACACGTCGATCCCGTCCGGCGCGGCCTTGCCCAGCGCCTCGACCACCGACACATCGCCCTTATAGTCGATGACCGCATCGGCACCGAGCGAACGGACCCAGTCGGTCTTGTCCCGGCCGCCTGCCGAGCCGATCACCGTCATGCCCTTCGCCTTGGCGATCTGGACCACGGTCGACCCGACCGCCCCCGCCGCCGCCGAGACGAAGACGGTGTCGCCGGGCTTGGCCTCGGCCACCTGGAGCAGGCCGTAATAGGCGGTCATGCCCGGCATGCCGAACTGCCCCAGAAACGCCTGCGGATCGACGCCCAGATCGGGAAGCGGCTGGACATGCTGCACCGGGATCACCGCCTCGTCGCGCCAGCCCGCCATATGGCTGACCAGCGTACCGACCGGGACGGTTTCTGCGCGGCTCTCGACCACCTCGCCGATCGCCCCGCCCTGCATCGGCTCGCCCAGCTGGAAGGGCGGGACATAGCTTTTCCCGTCATTCATCCGACCGCGCATATAGGGATCGACCGACAGCCAGCGGTTCGCCACGCGCACTTGTCCGTCGCCCAGTTCGGGAAGCGGCTGTTCGACCAGCGCGAAATCCTCGTCGCGCGGCATCCCCTTGGGACGCGCCGCCAGAGTCCAGGCCTTCATCATCTTGTCCTTTTCGTCGTGGGTTGCGGACATGGGAAAGGGCCCAGATGTTGTCCACCCGAGCCCCCAAGAAAAAGTCACTGATGCGTGACGATTTCGGCCTTAATAGCCCCGATTGCCATCCTGGCCCGTGGTCGAGCCGGTCGTGGCACCCGTCGTCGTCGTGCTGCCGGTGCCGGTGGTCGTGCCGGTCGCCGTGCTGCCCGCCGAGTTGCCGGTCGCGGCGGTCTGGCCGGTCGCGGACGTCTGGCCATAGCCGGTCGACTGACCATAGGACGAGTTCTGGCCGTAACGGTTCGAGCCCTGCTCACTGGTGCGGTCGCCGAACATCGCGCGGGCATTCTCTTCCTCGCGCCACTGGGCCTTGGCTTCCTCGGCGGTCTTGGTCAGCGTGACCTTGTCCTCGACCGACTTCAGCCAGCGCGACGGGATCGAATGATGCTGGCCGCCCGCATCCTTGTCGTTCTTGGTCAGCAGGATGCGGTCGCCGCGCACCTTGTCCACCGTGCCGACATGGCTGCCGTCCGAACCGACGACTTCCTGATGCTCGGTCACCTTGCCCAGCAGGCCGCGCTGGCCCTCGCGCTCGGTGCGCCAGCTGTTGAATTCATTGTGGAACTTGGTGCGGTTCTCGCTGCGATATTCGTCATAATCGCGGTCGAGCGCGGCGATCTGGCCCGAGCGCCAGCTGTCATAGTCGCGGTCCTGCGCCGCATAATAGCGCTCGTCGTACTGTGCATCCGCTTCGCGACGACGCTCGGCCTCCTCGTCGCCGAACCACGAACGGACCTCGTCCCCGGCGCGGGCGAAGAAGCCGCGATCCTCATAGTCATAGCCCTGGGGCTGGCGGCCATAATCGCCACCCGATTGCGGACGACGGTCCTGGCCCCGCCCCTGCTCGTAACGGCCCTGCTCATAGCGACCCTGGCGGTCATCGCGTCCGTAACGGTCGCCGGTATAGCCATAGCCGCGCGACGAATCGCCATAGCTCGCCGTCCGATAACCCTGATCGCGGTCGCCCGAGCGATAGGAATCGCGGCCCTGGTCGCGCTCGTTGCGATAGCCATAATCGCCCGAGCGGCCTTCGCCGTAGCGCCCTTCATTATAACGGCCGCCGAAATCCTGACGCGAACCGCCGCGATATTCGCCGCGCTGGTCATAGCCCTGGCGGCCATAGCCCTGATGGCCATAGTCGCGTGCGCCATAACCGCGACGGCTGTCGTTCCGGTCATTGCCGCGATCGTCGTCGAACGCACCGGCGGCTTCATAATCGCGTGCGCTGGAATAGGTGTAATCCCGCCCCGAGCCGTAGTCCCGGCCATAGTCGAAGTCGCGGTTTCCGCCGTTGGCGCCGCGGGAATAGCGATCGTAAGCCATTCAAACCCTCCTGAAATTCGGTCCTGCGGGGGCCGACGCCACTCGATCGGCGGGTCGTGCCTTCCGGGTGTTTCAATGAGGCAGATCAAGACATGGTTCCGTTGCCGCCATGCCAGGCGCGACGGGATGCCCGAGGCGAAGGACCGGAGGCGCGCGAATTTTTTTGCGCGTATCGCGCGAGCGGTGTTGCGTCGCCCCCGATGACCGGCTAATGGCGTCGCTCCCGACGATAGTCGGGCACGGGGCGGGGCTGTAGCTCAGATGGGAGAGCGCTGCAATCGCACTGCAGAGGTCAGGGGTTCGATTCCCCTCAGCTCCACCACCCCGCCTTTTATTCCCACATCGCAACAGCATGGCGGTCCGCCCGGACTTTCGTCGCATCGCCTTGCCGTTTGCCGTCGTGATGCGTTGATCGGACGATGACTCCCGACCCGATCCCCCCTGCCTCTTCGGACGCCATCCCCGCCGCCACGCTGATCCTGATGCGCAAGGGCGCCGAGGCAGGCGACCCGCCCGAAATCCTGATGATCGAGCGCGGGGCGGCGCTGACCTTTCTGGGTGGCGCCATGGTGTTCCCCGGTGGGCGGGTCGATCCGGCCGACCGCGCGATGGTCGCCGCCGCCGATGCCGATCCGGAGGACAGCGCCGCGCGGATCGCCGCCATTCGCGAGACGATCGAGGAGGTCGGGCTGGTGGTCGGCATCGCCCCGACGCCTGACGGCGCCCGACAGGAAAGGCTGTACGACGGGGTGCGACGAGGCGAGAGCCTCGCCACGCTATTGGCCGAAACCGGATCGACGCTGACGCCCGAGGCGCTGACGCCATTTGCCCGCTGGTGCCCCGAGCATGTCCCGGTCCGGCGGTTCGATGCGCGCTTCTATCTCGCCGCGATCGACCGGAGCCGGTCCACGCCCCGGATCGACGGCGGCGAGACCGTCCGCGCCGAATGGCTGCCAGCCGCCGAGGCGCTGGCCCGCGCCGATCGGGAAGAGATACGGATCATCTATCCGACCCGCCGGACGCTGGAACGATTGGCGCTCTATCGGGATTTCCCCTCTGCCGTCGCCGATGCCCGTGCATGGCCGGTCCGGCGGATCATCCCCTTCCTGGCGGAGCGTGACGGCGTGCCCAGCATCTGCATTCCCGACGATCTGGGCTTTCCGATCACCGCCGAGCCGGTGACTCAGGCCCGACGCGGCTGATGCGCGCGCTCCGGCGCTGGACGACCCTGGTGGTCGCGCTGGCCGGAGCCGCGATGCTGGGCCTGTTGCTCTGGAGCATGGCGCGGCGCCACCCCCAGGACATGCCTTGGACGCCGCTCGACCTGGGGCAGCCGGTCGGGCTGTTCACCGGGCGCAAGCTGACGGCGCTCACCCAGGATCACGCGCAATGCCTCGCGCTGCTGGAGCGGGCAGGGATTCGGCATAGTCGCCTTCCCGACCGCCGCGACGGGCCGCAATGCGGCTATGACGATGTCGTGCGGTTCACTGCCGGCGGCGCGCGGACGATCGGCTATCGCCCCGCCTCGCTGGGCATATCCTGCCCGGTCGCGGCCTCGCTCGCGCTATGGGAATGGGACAGCGTCCAGCCCGCCGCGCGCGACCTGTTGGGCGCACAGGTCGTCGCGATCGATCATCTGGGCAGCTATAATTGCCGCCGGATCAGCGGCCGTTCGTCCAGCGACTGGAGCGAGCATGCCAGCGCCAATGCGATCGACGTGGCGGGCTTTCGCCTGAGCGACGGGCGACGGATCAGCGTCGCGCGCGACTGGAAGGACGACGGCCCGGCCGGGCGCTTCCTGCACCGCGTGCGCGACGATGCCTGTCGGCTGTTCGCCACGACCCTGTCACCCGATTACAATGCCGCCCATGCCGACCATTTCCATCTGGACCAGGCCTATCGCGGCCCGATGGGCTGGCGCGCCTGTCGATAGGGTGACGGAGCCCCCCGCTCCGCCACCGCCATGGTTCAGTTGGCCAGCGATGTGCCGTTGGTGTCGACCTTCTCCACCCAATGCGGGAAGAAGGCGGGCTGGCGGCTGGACCAGCCCGAAGCGGTCGCCGCCGCCTCGCTGATCGACTGGAGCAGTTGCCGCCGCAGTTCGGGATGAAGATGCGGCAGCGCCGCCGCCGAGCAGAAGACCGCGGGCAGCCAGGGCCGGACCTCGGCCCCGACCAGCCGCTCGTACAGGAAGCGGAAGGCCGAGAAGCTGGTCAGACGCCCCTGCCCCAGATCGAAGGCGGCGATCGTCACGAACGGCGCCATGAAGGGTTCGAGCGACTCGAGTCCGCTGTCGACGGGGATATGGTGCCGGATCTCGGGCAGGTTGCGATACAGCCGCGCCTGCGCCCGGATGCTCGCCGCCTCGACCACGTCGCGCGACCAGCGCGCCATCGCATCCTCACGGTCCAGCCCGATGTCGAGCGAGCGGCGGATGTAACGCTGGGTCGCCGCCGCGAAACCTGCAAATTCCTTCATCTCGGCCAGTGTCATCGCGCCTTCGGCCGGTCTGTTCTTCGATCCCATGTGCTCACCCCGCCCATCGAAACTAACCCGATCATCATGCGCGCATTAGGTTAACGCAACGCTGAACGACCGGGCACAGAGCATCACGAAATTCGCCGCGCCGCAACATTGATTGCGACGAAGTGCAGGATGACGTTCGGAATTTTTCCGAATAGGCATGTCGGGGATGTTTTAGGCCCGTCGCGGCGGATATGCATTTCACACGCGGCCATAGGGTCGGCGGGCCTCTTGCCCGACCGACGGGCGCGATGCCGGGGACGCCGTCGCCCCCGACATGGCTTTACCGCGGAACCGCCTCAGCGATCCTCTTCGGTGTAGCCCGACGACTCCGCCGGGCCGTCACGGCCGGGCTGGGTGTTGGAGGGCGGATCGCTGGCATCCATCGATTCGTCGAGGCTCTCGTCGAGCTGGGCGTCGACATCCTCGGGGTTCTTGGCCAGATTCCCGGTGATGTCGGGGTCCTGTCCCGCATCCTGCTCGGGCGGGCGCGGACGGTTGCCCTGCTCGGCCTGGTCGCCGCCCGGCGCGACGGAAACGCTGTCGAGCGCGCGATCGTCGATGCTGTCGTTCATGGCAATTCCCCATCTGATTGGACAGGATCAACGAGCCATGACGCACAGCGTTCCTGCCCGCGCTCAGTCCAGACGGCGCACCTCAACCTGTTGATCGCAAAGCCAGGCTTCGCCGAACACGGTCATGAAGGCGATATCGGTCGCGTCGCGCCCCACGCAGACCCGGACGATTTCGTCCGCGCGCGCCATGCCGGTCGCGTCGACCAGATGCCATGCATCGCCCAGCCACAATTCCGCGGCTGCATGGAAATCGGGCGGATCGACGCCCGGCGCATAGGCCGAGACGCAGCGCGCCGGAATCTCCGCCGCACGGGCCAGCGCGACCAGCAGATGGGCATAGTCGCGACACACGCCGGTCCGCGACGCGAAGGTGTCGAGCGCGGTCGTCCCCCCCTGCGAACTGCCCGAGCGATAGGTCATCCGCGTCGCCACCCATTCGGCCAGCGCCGCCGCCATCGCACCGCCCGACAGCCCGGCGAAGCGTTGCCGCACGAACCCCTCCAGCTTGTCCGACTCGCAATAACGGCTGGGCAGCAGATAGGGGATCAGATCACCGCCCAGCGCCCGTGCGGGCGTCGCGGGCAGGGCATCGAGCAGCACCACCGGCCGCTCGACCGCCACCACCGCTTCATAGCGCGCACGTAGCGCATGATCGACCCGGACCCAGCAACGCTGGCCGATCCCGTCATCGCCGGGCACCGCCGTCACGCCATGGTCGGACCAGATGGTCAGTGCCTGATGCTCCAGCCGCTGGTCGGGCATCGCCGCCGCCTCGACCTGCAACAGGATGTCGGCGGGGTCGGTCACGGTATAGTCGAGCGACACTTCGATCGACAGGCGCATGCCGTCATCCTTTCACGAAAAAGGCCCGGCGGACGATCCGCCGGGCCCCATGGGACTTGCCCTGTTTCCAGGCGTCAGTCGCGGCTCGAACCGGTCAGACGCAGGATGAACATGAACATGTTGATGAAGTCGAGATACAGGCTCAGCGCCGACATGATGACCACGCGGTCCTGCATCGACGTGCCGCGCACCTCGTAATAAAGCGACTTGGTGCGCTGCGTGTCATAGGCGGTCAGGCCCGCGAACAGCAGGACGCCGACGAAGCTGATGACCAGGCCCATCGTGCCCGACTGCAGGAAGATGTTGATCACGCTCGCGACGATCAGACCGACCAGACCGATGATCAGGAAGGTGCCGAACGCCGACAGGTCGCGCTTCGTGGTGTAGCCATAGAGGCTCAGCGCCGCGAAACCCGCCGCGGTGGCGAAGAACGCGCCCGCGATCGACGAACCGCTATAGACCAGGAAGATGGTCGACAGCGACAGGCCCATGACGACCGCGAACGCCCAGAAGAGCAGCTGCATCGTCGAGGTCTTCATCCGCGTCTGGCCCATGCTCAGCGCGAAGACGAAGCCCAGCGGCGCGAACATGATGACGTAGCGCAGCGCGCCGCCATTGAGGAAGACCTGCGCGGCCATGCTGTCGCGCCCGCCCCATGCGAAGAGCAGCGCGACGATACCCGTCAGCAGCACGCCCGACGACATGTAGTTGTAAACGGACAGCATGTACGAACGCAGACCCGCGTCATAGGCGGTCGAGCCCGTGGTGGCGGTGGTTCCGAACGGCGCGGCGCTCGGCCGTGGATCAGACCAGTTTGCCATGGTGAACTATTGCTCCTTTGACCGGCCATATGCCGGTTGATGGAAATATCGCTCTCTCGGGGACGCTTTTCAAGCCAAAGCGGTTCCCGTTTCATGCGTGCGTGCGATAGAAACATTTTGTCATGCTCCGCCTGTTCGTCGCTCTCCGCCCGCCCCGCGCCATTCGCGACCTGCTGACCGACGCCATGGACGGCGTGCCCCATGCCCGGTGGCAGGACGACGACCAGCTCCACCTGACTCTGCGCTTCATCGGCGAGGTCGATCGCCCGGTGGCCGAGGATGTCGCGGCGATGCTGGCGCAGGTCCATGCGCCCGCGCCCGTCGTCCGGATCGCGGGCGTCGGCGCCTTCGAGAAGCGCGAGCGCGCCGACACGCTCTGGGCCGATGTGACGCCGCACGACGCGCTGGCGCATCTGCATCGCAAGGTGGACCAGGCCTGTGTCCGCGCCGGACTGCCGCCCGAGCACCGCGCCTATCGCCCGCACATCACGCTGGCCCGGATGCCACGCAGCGCCGGGGCCGCGCCCGAGGTCGGCGCATGGCGCGCCGCGCATGCCGGGCTTGCCAGCGCGCCCTTCATGATGGAGCATCTGGTCCTGTATCGCAGCGAGCTGGGGCATGGCGGCGCATCCTATGAACCCGTGATGCGTTGGCCGCTCGACATCGACCGGTAAGGACCGGCGCGCACATCCGTTTTTCGTTCGATCAGGGAGCCTCCGACATGAAATATCTCGCGCTGACGACCGCCGCCCTGCTGGGCCTGGGCCTGGCCGGTTGCGACCAGGCCAAGGTGGAAACCGGCGCCCCCACGCCGGGCGGTGCCAGCGCGACCGCCTCGCTCCAGACCGGGGCCGGTGTGGCGGCGGGCCGCGCGACCGCGACCGAGGTGGCGGGGGGTCTGCGGATCACGCTCGATGCCGAGAACGTCCCCGCCGGGATGCACGGGGTCCATATCCATACCGTCGGCCGCTGCGACGCGCCCGACTTCACCAGCGCGGGCGGCCATTGGAACCCCACCCAGCGCCAGCATGGCAGCCTGAACCCGCAGGGCCCGCATGAGGGCGACATGCCCAACATGACGGTCGGCAATGACGGACGCGGCACCCTGGGCATCGTGTTGCCGGGCGCGACCATGGCCGGGCTGCTCGACGCGGACGGCTCGGCGATCGTCATCCATGCCGCCGCCGACGACCTGAAGACCGACCCCAGCGGCAATAGCGGCGGGCGCATCGCCTGCGGCGTGTTCCAGGCGAACTGATCCGCCGACCATGACCACACCCCTGCCGACCCGCGCCTTTGGCGGCTTCCTGTTCGACATGGATGGGACGATCCTGAGTTCGATCGCCTCGGCCGAACGCGCCTGGAGCGCCTGGGCGACGCGGCAGGGGCTGGACGTGGCAACGTTCCTGCCGACCATCCACGGCGTCCAGTCGGTCGAGACGATCCGGCGGCTCAACCTGCCCGGCGTCGATCCGGTGGCGGAGGCGCATGCGCTGACCGAGGCAGAGATGCTCGACCTGGATGACATCGTGCCAATCGCAGGCGCGGCGGCCTTTCTGGCGGTGCTGCCGCCGGATCGCTGGGCGATCGTGACCTCGGCGCCCAAAAGGCTGGCCGAGGTGCGGCTGAAGGCGGCGGGGTTGCCGCTACCGGGCGTGTTCGTGACGGCCGAGGATGCCGAGCGGAGCAAGCCCGCCCCCGATGGCTTCCTGCTGGGCGCCAAGAAGCTGGGGATCGCGCCGCAGGACTGTCTGGCGTTCGAGGATGCTCCGGCGGGGATCGCGGCGGCCGAGGCGGCGGGGATGACGGTGGTGGTGATTACCGAGACGCATCGCGGGGCGATGGACACCGCCCATGCGATGGTGACGGACTATCGCGACCTGGCGGTGGAGTGGGATGGCGCCAGCCTGAAGCTCGAACACCGGGTTTGATCCCACCTGTTCCCCGGCGAAGGCCGGGGTCCAGTTGCGGTGCGTTGCCGGAGGCACGGAAAATTTGCCTCCCACGCGGAGACATTCCACCATCTCGAACGAATAGAACTGGGCCCCGGCCTTCGCCGGGGAACGGCCTGTCGGAAGGCGCCCCCTTCCCAACCCCCGTTCAGCCTGAGCGAAGTCGAAGGCCACGGGATTCACTTGGCCAAGATCACATGTCTGGACGTGCACTTCGACGTCGCTCAGTGCGAACGGCGGTCGGGTGCCCCCCCCTCAAACCGTGAAGCTCTCCCCGCACCCGCACGCGCCCTTGGCGTTCGGATTCTGGAACACGAACCCGGCGGTGAAGTCGTCCTCGACCCAGTCCATGGTCGATCCGATCAGGTACAGGATCGATCCGCCATCGACGAACAGCGTGCCGCCGGGCGTATCGATCCGCTCGTCGAACGCCTTGGCCTCGGTGACGTAATCCACCGAATAGGCCAGGCCCGAGCATCCCCGGCGCGGCGTCGACAGCTTGACCCCGATCGCCCCCTCCGGCGCACGCGCCATCAGATCGGCGATCCGCGCCTCGGCCGAGGGCGTCAGGTTCAGCGCAGCAGGACGCGGGCGGAGTGTGGTCGCCATGGTCAGAGCATCCCCAGTTCGAGCTTGGCGTCGTCCGACATCTTCTGCGGGTCCCAGGGCGGATCCCAGATCAGGTTGACGTCGGCAGTCGCGATCCCCGGCACCGCCGAGACGCGCAGTTCGACCTCGCCCGGCATCGACTCGGCGACCGGGCAATGCGGGGTGGTCAGCGTCATGGTGACGACCGCATGGCCGCCCTCAGTCACCTCGACGCCGTAGATCAGCCCCAGGTCATAGATATTGACCGGGATTTCGGGGTCGTAGATTTCCTTCAGCGCGTCGATGATCCCGTCGTACAGCGCGCCGCCCGGCTGGGTCGGATCGTCGGCGGTCGGCTTTTGCGAGAGGAAGCCCGACAGATAGTCGCGCTGCCGCTCGGCCGGTGCCTCGACCACGTCCTGCACGCGCGCCTTGGGCGGCTGCTCGACGCTTTCGACCTCTTCGATCTTGAAACTGCTCATCCGAAAATCCTCGTGACCCGCCGGACGCCATCCACCAGCGCCGCGACGTCATCGGGTCCGTTATACACGCCGAAACTCGCCCGCGCGGTGGCGGGCAGGCCGAGCGCCTCCATCAGGGGCTGGGCGCAGTGATGGCCTGCGCGGATCGCCACCCGGCTCTCGTCCAATATGGTGCCGATGTCGTGGGGATGAACCCCCTCGACCGCGAAACTGACGAGTCCGGCGGAGTCCTCAGGGCCCAGCAGCCGCACCGAGTTGATCGCCGACAGCCCCTCGCGCGCCTGCGCGACCAGGGCCGCCTCATGCGCATGGATCGCGTCCAGTCCGATGGCCGACACATAGTCGATCGCGGCATGGAGTCCCAGCGCCCCGACGATATGCGGCGTCCCCGCCTCGAACCGGCCGGGCGGCGGGGCATAGGTGGTCTTCTCGAAGCTGACCCGGTCGATCATCGACCCGCCACCCTGATAAGGCGGCATGGCGTCGAGCAGGTCGGGCCGCGCCCACAGCACGCCGATGCCGGTGGGGCCATAGAGCTTGTGGCCGGAGAAGACGTAGAAGTCGCAGTCGAGCGCCTTCACGTCGACCGCGATGCGCGGCACCGCCTGGCACCCGTCGAGCAGGATCTTCGCTCCGACCCGATGCGCCAGATCGGCCGCACGACGCCCGTCGAGCACCGAGCCCAGCACGTTCGACACATGGCCCAGCGCCACCAGCTTATGCGCCGGAGTCAGCATCCGCTCCATCGCGTCCAGATCGATGCGGTGATCCGCCGTCAGCGGCAACACGTCGATCGCTACGCCCAGCTTCTCCGCGACCATCTGCCAGGGCACGATGTTGGAATGATGCTCCAGCATCGACAGCAGGATACGGTCGCCCGCCTTCAAATGGGTCGCGGCCCAGCATTGCGCGACGAGGTTGATCCCCTCGGTCGCGCCGCGCGTGAAGACGATCTCGTTCGGCGACCCCGCGCCGATGAACCGCGCGGTCGCTTCGCGCGCGGCTTCATAGGCGAGGGTCATGTCGGCCGAACGCTGATAGACGCCGCGATGCACGGTGGCATAGCTGGTGTCATAGGCCCGCGTGATGGCGTCGATCACCGCTTGCGGCTTCTGTGCGGTCGCAGCGGTGTCCAAATAGGCCCAGCCGTCCGGGATCGCCGGAAAATCCGCGACCCGGTCCAGGGGATACGCGGTCGCCATCACTCGATCCTCCCCATCTTCGATGGGGAGGGGGACCGCCGCGAAGCGGTGGTGGAGAGGCAAGCCCCTCCGGCCCCTCCACCCCTCGCTTCGCGAGCGGTCCCCCTCCCCGCGCAAGGCGCAGGGAGGATTTGGGTGGTCGGCATCAAAGCGCGGCCTCCAGCCAGGCGTCGGCGTCCGCCGCAAAAGCCTCGCGCACCACCTCGTTGCCGATCCGGTCGATCGCGTCCGCCACGAAGGCCCGCGTCAGCAGCGCCTGCGCGCGTGGGCGTGGAATACCCCGGCTCTGCATATAGAACAGCGCCTTGGCATCGAGTTCGCCCACGGTCGCGCCGTGCGCGCACTTCACGTCGTCGGCGAAGATCTCCAGCTCGGGCTTCAGGTTCACCGTCGCGGTCCGCTGGAGCAGCAGGCCGCGAAGCGACTGTTCGCCATCGGTCTTCTGCGCATCGCGCGCCACTTCGACCCGCGCGGCTAGGCTCGCCTGGCTGCGATCGGCGGCGACCGCGCGCCACAGCTGGTGGCTCTGGCCGTTCAGCGCGGCATGGCGCAGGCCCACCGCGCACTCCTGCTTCAATTCGCCACGGGTCAGCAGCGCGCCCCCGAACTCGGCATAGGCCCCGTCGCCGGTCTGGGTGATCCCGCCATCGATCCGCGCGCCCATATTGCCCGCTGCCAGGAAGGTCGCGGTCAGGCTCGCGCCCTCGCCCAGCTCGGCTTCCTCGCGCAGCGACACGAAGCCGTCGTCCTGCAACAGACGCACCGCGCGCATCAGCCGCGCCGATGCGGCGAGCTTCAGCCGCGTCAGCCGATTGGTCCAGCCGCGCCCGACATAGGTCTCATAGACCTGCGCCGCCGCATCCTCGGCCAGCACGATCTCGGCGGGCAGATGATTGGCCGCGCCGCTGGCGACATGGACGATCTGCACGGGCTCCGCGACCACGTCGCGCTCCAGCCGCAGCGACCAGCCGCGCCCCAGCGCCTGGCGGCCCAGCGGATGGTCGCTGGCGTCGATCTGGGTCAGCTGAACCGGGCCGAGGCTGCTGGCGCTTTCATCCAGCACGCCGTCGACGAACAGCAACCGCGCGCCCGGCAGATCGAGGAAGCGATCCGCACCCGCGACCGGCACCGCCCGCTCGCTCTCCGCCGCGCGGCGAAGCGCGTCGATATCGGCCCAGCGCCAGGCCTCTTCGCGGGTCGAGGGAAGTTCCAGCGTGGTGGTCACGCCACCGCTCCCTCGACGCCCGCATAGCCCTCACGCTCCAGCTCGAGCGCGAGTTCGGGGCCGCCCGAACGCACGATGCGGCCATCGGCCAGCACATGCACCCGGTCGGGCTGCACATAGTCGAGCAGCCGCTGATAATGGGTGATCAGCAGCACCGCCTTGTCGGGCGCGCGCATGATCCGGTTGATGCCGTCGCCGACGATACGCAGCGCGTCGATGTCGAGGCCGGAGTCGGTCTCGTCCAGGATCGCGAACTTGGGGTTCAGGATGCCCATCTGGACCATCTCGTTGCGCTTCTTCTCGCCACCAGAGAAGCCGACATTGACCGGACGCTTGAGCATGTCCTGGTTCAGCCCCAGCCCATCGGCCTGCGCACGGGCAAGCTTCAGGAACTCGCCACCCGACAGCGGCTTCTCGTCGCGCTGCCCGCGCTGCGCGTTCAGGCTCTCGCGCAGGAACTGGACGTTGGACACGCCGGGGATCTCGACCGGATACTGGAAGCCCAGGAACAGCCCGGCGGCGGCGCGCTCGTTCGGCTCCAGCTCGAGCAGATCGACGCCGTCGAACGTCACCGAACCCTGGGTCACTTCGTAACCCGGACGCCCGCCCAGCACATAGCCGAGCGTCGACTTGCCCGCGCCATTGGGGCCCATGATCGCATGGACTTCGCCCGCATTCACCTCGAGCGTCAGGCCCTTGAGGATCGGCTTGCCGTCAATCTCGGCGTGGAGGTTTTCAATTTTCAGCATTGTCATATCCCTGTCAGCCCCTCCCCTTCAGGGGAGGGGTTGGGGTGGGGCGTCCGCCGCGCGGGCATCGCTTGAAGCGTGCCGAGCAGGTGCGCCAAAACACCCTCGATATTGTGCATCACATCGATGTTTCCGATGCGAACGACCCTAAAACCCAATTCCGCCAGCGCCGCATCGCGCCGGTCATCCCGCTGCGCATCGGCATGCGTATCGCCATCGACCTCGACGATCAGACCGGTCGGCGGGCAGAGGAAGTCCGCAATATAGGTGCCGACCACCGCCTGACGCCGGAACTTGAAGCCGCCCAGTTGCGACCGGGACAAATGGGCCCAGAGCCGCTTTTCGGGTTCGGTCGGTTCGCGACGCATGTGGCGAGCGTGGCTCGACAAACGGTCGATGACCCGCGCGGACACGCCCCACCCCCGGCCCCTCCCCTGAAGGGGAGGGGTGTCGAGGCGTCGGGCATCGTCGCGCGACGTCAGTGTCACCCGACCGACCCTTCCAGCGAAATCCCCAGCAGCTTCTGCGCCTCGACCGCGAACTCCATCGGAAGCTGCTGCAGCACTTCGCGCGCGAAGCCGTTGACGATCAGCGCGACCGCCGCTTCCTGGTCCAGCCCGCGCGACATCGCGTAGAAGAGTTGGTCCTCGCTGATCTTGCTGGTCGTCGCCTCATGCTCGATCTGCGCGCTGGGGTTCTTCACCTCGATGTACGGCACGGTGTGCGCACCGCACTGGTCGCCCAGCAACAGGCTGTCGCACTGGGTGAAGTTGCGGACATTCTCGGCGGTCGCCGCCACGCGGACGAGGCCGCGATAAGTGTTGTCCGAGCGCCCGGCCGAAATCCCCTTCGACACGATGGTCGAGCGAGTATTCTTGCCCAGATGGATCATCTTGGTGCCGGTATCGGCCTGCTGGCGATTGTTCGTCACCGCGACCGAGTAGAACTCGCCCACCGAGCCGTCGCCCGCCAGCACGCAGGACGGGTATTTCCACGTCACCGCCGAGCCGGTCTCGACCTGCGTCCACGACACCTTGCTGTTCTTGCCCTGGCACAGCGCGCGCTTGGTGACGAAGTTGTAGATGCCACCGACGCCATTCTCGTCGCCCGGATACCAGTTCTGCACGGTCGAATATTTGATCTCGGCATCGTCCAGCGCGACCAACTCGACGACTGCCGCGTGCAACTGGTTCTCGTCACGCATCGGCGCGGTGCAGCCTTCGAGATAGGAGACATAGGCCCCCTTGTCCGCGACGATCAGCGTGCGTTCGAACTGACCGGTATTCTCCGCATTGATGCGGAAATAGGTCGACAGCTCCATCGGGCAGCGAACGCCCTCTGGGATGTAGACGAAGGTGCCGTCGGAGAAGACCGCCGAGTTGAGCGTCGCAAAATAATTATCCCGCTGCGGCACGACCTTGCCCAGCCACTTGCGGACCAGATCGGGATATTCGCGGATCGCCTCGGAGATCGAGCGGAAGATGACACCCGCCGCTTCCAGTTCCTTGCGGAAGGTGGTCGCGACCGAGACGCTGTCGAACACCGCGTCGACCGCGACCTTGCGCGCGCCCTCGACGCCCGCCAGCACTTCCTGCTCGGCGATCGGGATACCCAGCTTCTCATAGGTCCGCCGGATTTCCGGATCGAGCTCGTCCAGCGACGCGATCGTCTTCTTCTGCTTGGGCTCCGCGTAATAATACGCGTCCTGATAATCGATCGGCGGGATGTTCAGCTTGGCCCAGTCCGGCGTCTCCAGCGTCTGCCACAGCCGGAACGCCTTCAGCCGCCAGTCGAGCATCCACTCGGGCTCGTTCTTCTTGGCCGAGATATAGCGGACCGTATCCTCGCTCAGCCCCTTGGGCGCGAAGTCCTGCTCGATCTCGGTGGCAAAGCCCCACTCATATTTCTTGTTGGCGGCGGCGAGCGCCTCTGCATTCTTCGTGGCCATCAGGCGAATACCCCCGGACGCGGAGAAGCGTCCATCACTTGCGATTCAACAGGATCGGCGGCGAGCGTCGCGAGCGTCACCCCGGAAAAGGCGGCGCGTACCGCCTGATTGACGACATGCCAATGCGGCCGGACGCGACATTGCATCTCCAGGCCGCATTCATGCGCAGCCCCCTCGACACAGGCGGTCAGCGCGATCGGGCCGTCCACCGCCTCGACGATATCGGCCAGGCTGATCGCATCCGCGTCGCGCGCCAGACGGATTCCGCCGCCGGTGCCACGCGTGCTCTCGATCAGCCCGGCGGTGGCCAGACGGCTGACCAGCTTCTGCGCGGTGGGCAGCGGCACGCCCGTCTGCCCGGCCAGCAGAGTCGCATTGCTCCGCCCACCGGCACCCTCGCGCGCGGCGGCGGTCATCATCACGACCGCATAATCGGCTAGGCTGGAAAGGCGCATGATCTCCAATCGGATGGATTTGGTCCGATTGGCAAATGGGCGCGAGGCGACGGTTCGTCAACCGGGTTTCGCGTGCGGGAATTTCGATGGGTGTGAGTGAGGATGCCTCACTCTTGTTCTAAAGCCCCTCCCGTAAACGGGAGCAGACCGTCCGAAAACAGGGTTGTGGATTCCCGAGCGTACCGGGACGGTGTAATCTTCGGGCATGGGGTACATTGAAGGTCATGCTCGGGATCAG